>CAZPUJ010000309.1:0-4757 GCA_964589725.1 uncultured Planctomycetaceae bacterium | reverse complement strand
TCCGGTTTTCAGCCCGGACGGCAAATGGCTGGCGCTGATGACACAGGTGTTTCCAGAATCATCGCAAAGTAGCGACGAACCGGAGGCGGAAGACCTGCCGCAACCGCGCATCCACCTGGTCGATGTGGCGGCCGCCGCCGTGCGCGAAACGATCGTCGCACCTCAAGGCATCGCCGTTGCGTTGTGCTTCAGTCCGGATGGCAAGACGCTCGCGACTGGCGGAAACGGCAAGGTGCTGTTGTGGGATTTGACGAAACCGCTTGGCGTCGCTGGCAACGGCAGCGACAAATGATCGCACTCGGCCCTGCTACACCGTGATGCGGATCGTCTCGTTGTTCGTGTCGGCGGCGATGCTGGCGTTCGGCAACTTTGCCCTTCGTGCGGGGGATCGCATCAGGCTAGACTGCTTCTAAACCGATTGGCTTTCTGGGGAAAATTCATGCTAACGATCACTGTCGACGAGGCTCAATCGGAGTTGCCGCAAGTTCTCGATGAAGTCGAGGCCGGTGCCGAAGTCATCATCGCGCGCGGCGAAGAGCCGATTGCTAGATTGGTGCGCATCGCGGACTCACCGGGGCGGCGGCCGAAAGCGCTGAACGATCTCGGCGCGGCGGAGTTTGATGACGGCGAAGAGCACCAAGTCAGCTACCAGTATTCCAACGGGAGCATTCTGCCATGAGCGTGAGCATCGAATTTCCGCCTGACATCGAAGCAGCGCTCCGCGAACGGCTGGCTCGTAGCCCGCAGAACGTGACGGCGTTTGTCGTGGAAGCGGTTCGCGAGAAATTGTCGCGGACCAAGACGCTTGACGAAATCTGTGCGCCGTTGGCTCAATCGGTGGCCGCAGCGGGTGTCACCGATGACGAACTGGATCAGCTTTTTGAAGAAGCTCGCGAGAATGTCTGGCAAGCCAACCAGAGCCAGCGATCATGACCGCACGAGTCGTCTTCGACTGCATGGTCTTTCTACAAGGGGCCGTTCGCCCCGCCAGTCCGGCGCGGGCATGCTTTCGAACTGTTGACGATGGTTTGACGACGCTCTGCATCAGTCCAGCGATTCTTGCGGAAGTGCGCGATGTCTTGTCGCGACCGGAACTCGTGAAGAAGTTCCCTGCGTTGTCACCCGAATGGGTGAATGAGTTCGTTGAATCAGTTGCCGGCAAAGCTCTGATCGTACCGGACGTGCCAAACTCCTTCACATTGCCACGCGACCCAAAAGACGAGCCGTACATCAATTTGGCCATCGCCACACAGGCCGAATTCCTCGTCAGCCGAGACCGAGACTTGCTGGACTTGATGACCGACGCTGATTTTCGACGGCGCTTTCCGGCACTTCAAATCGTCGATCCAGCGACGTTTCTGCGAACAATACGTTCGCCGGATGAATCGCATCCTGCGACGATTTGATTCCAGAGAACGGCAACGAGATTCTACGTAGCCATCATCGCTCCGCGTGATGAGCCGGTCGCTTCACGGGGCGTTGGCAAGCGTTCGGCTCGTCACGCGCGAGCGTGACGGCTACGTACCTGCGGCTCGCCGCCCTGTGGATTTCCTCGTGACTACTTCTTCGGCGGCTCCGTCACCTTGATCGTCACCGGCCGGCTGGCCATTGAGACGAGCGTGTTGGGGCGGTCCGTGGCGTCTTTGGCCTTGTTGAACGGCACCTGGGCTTGGCCGAGCACCGACATCGTGTACTCGCCGGGGCGAGTGCCTGGTTGCACCGTGATGCGGATCGTCACGTCGTTCGTGTCGGCGGCGATGCTGGCGTTCGGCATTTGGAATTGGCCTTTGAACGACAGCGGGATCAGGTTGATCGCGTTCTTGAATTCGGGCCAGAAGCGTTTGGTTTGGACTTTCAACTCGGCCGTCTTGCCGACTTCGATCTCGACTTGATTCGGTACTAGTTCCAGTGAATACGGCGCGGTTTCACGCACGGCGATCAGTTGTTCGCGAGTCGGACGGCTACTGCTGATGTTGGCGACGTTCCAGACTCGCGTGTACGGCCTCACTTCGCGGCGGAGTGTCTGCTCGCCGACCTTCGCGGTCGCGAACAGTTTGATCGAGCCTACGAAGTCGGCGGCGTTTTCGTCCGACCACAACACGAACGTGCCGCGCTGATCGTCGTTCGTCGTCGGAGCGAAATGGACTCCCGGCGGCAGGCCCTCGGCGGTGATCGTGAAAGGTGCGTTCAGCCCGTCGCAGAAGTGCGTCACCACGTCGAGGTACGCGGTGCCTCCCTTCCACAGCGTGACGTTGCCGGGGCCGGGGTTCTGACTGTGAATGACCGCCGGGTAGAAGTCCGGCTGCGGCTTTCGCAGCGAGAGCACGTATTGATAACGGGGCCCGCCTCGGCCGTATCGCTCCTGCACGAGTAGGCGATATTTTTGGTCCTTGTTGAGCGACAACATGCCGACGGGGTCTCGCAAGTGGCCGTCGAAGGCGTTCATGCGGTGGCCGTAATCGTCGTACTCGCCGACGCGATTCTTTTTCTCATCGAAGGCGACGACGACCGGATCGGCTCGGCCACACAGGCGCTCGCAGTAGACCTCGACCGCGTAGTTGCCGTTCTCCGGAACGGAGACTTCAAACCAATCGGTGTCGCGCGGCTGATCGAATCGGCCGCAGACAATCGCCGGCAGTGTGATCGGCTGCGGCGACTCGAACGAGTTGTTCGGTTCCGCTTCGATCGTGACCGGCTCGCGCGTCACGAGTAGCCGCTGAGCATTCAACGCCAGCCCGACGCCGGGCAACTCCGGCCGCCACTGAAATCCAGTGAGCGTGCAAGTCCCGGCCGTCGGCAACACCGAGTGATCGGTCGGATGTTCGAGAAACCGATACGCCTGCAAGTCCAACACGTCCGCCGGCGCCGACACCGGCAACGCGATCTCGTCCAGCGGAGTTTCTTGGATTTGCGCCGCCGACTTCTTCGCCCCGCTGCCAAGATTCCGGCCGAGCACCGTCAACGTCGCAGATTGCCCGGCGGTGATTGCACGCGGAAAGACGTTTTCGACATGTGGCCCGTCCGAGATCACCAGCCGATACGGCGCTCCGCCGTTGTATGTCAGATCGTGAAACTTGACGAAGAACTCACCGTCTTCCGGCGCGACGAAATCGAGAAACGGATCGGCCCCGAAGTAGTCGCTGTTCGAGGCCAGCTGCTTGCCCGCCTTGTTCGTCAGCGTCAACGTCCCATCCAACGACGCATCCAATCGCGAGCCGAGGCAATCGACAATCACTCGCTGCCCGCGCTTGGCCTCGAAACGAAACCAGTCCTCGCCGTTCTGATCGCTCATCCCATTCAGGGCCGAATTCACCGCGACGGCCTGCGCCTGAGCCGCCTCGTTATTCGGCTCCTTCTCTTCCATGTCGGTCAGCCCGTGCGAGACGTGAAACAGCCGCGGATTGCTAACTCCGAATCGCCCGACCAGACGACAGTCATACGTCCCCGCCGACACGTCCGCTGCGATCGTGACTTTGAAGACGCGGTTCTCTCGAACATGCTCCGCCTTGATCCCGGGATGATCGAAGAGCAATTCGGTCACGCCGTCGGTGTCGGCACCGACCTGCTCAACCTGCACCGTCGTCCCCGCCGAGGCGCCAATCGGAATCAAACGATCGAAGCGGATCAGCGGGAGTTCGCCACGAGCGGCGAGTGGCAAAGACAATAGGGATGCCAAAAGGAGGAATATCGTTCGCACGGTCAAGCCTCGGTCACAATGCTACTGCTCAGGCGCCAACTGATTACGACGGAATAGCTTGGCATGCAAATTCATGCCAACACCGAAAGCCGCTCGTGCAAAAACTCCGGAGCGAAATCGGCCCCGTTGCTCCACGCGATTGTGTTGAGTTCGGGGTCGAGCCGGAACTGACGAAACTCCGCAATCTCCTGCAATGGCTCGAAGACCTCGCCGAACAATTCGTCTTTCAAATCGACGTCGCCTGCCGCACCGTCGTTGAAGCGGAGCCACACCACAAAGTCGCGAACGTATCGAGCCTCTTCAACGTGCAGGATCATCGGTCAGTCCAAAGGAGCGATCGGTTTAAGTGGCTTATTGGCTCTGGCCAACTGCCAATCTTCGAGCAGTTCCGGTTGATGCAGTTCACGCCATTCGTTGACCAGTTGCAAGACACGACGTGACAGGCTGCCTTCAGAAACTCCGGTTTCGATTTCGACTGTCGCCTCGGATTCACCGTACTTCGCATGAAAATGCGGCGGCTGATGATCGCGATGGTACATCACAATCGAGATGCCGAAGAATCGACTGATGATCGGCATCGCTCACACCAACTCTGGGATCGGCTCGCCTTCGCTGAGGATCGGCAAAGGTCGCTTGGCTTGATCGAAGAAGACGTGGTGGTGGTCGATGTCGAGTACCTTGTACATCGTCGAGAGGACGCTGCCAACGGTGTAGGGTTTCGTTGCGGGATACTCCGCTCGCGGGTCGGTCGTGCCGATCGCTTGGGCCATTTGTAGGCCACCGCCGGAGTATAGAATCGACATCGCACCGGGCCAGTGGTCTCGGCCGGCACCGCCGTTGATTCGCGGCGTGCGACCGAACTCGCCGAAGGCCATGACCAGCACGTCGTCGGCGAGACCCCGCTGATGCAGATCGGTCACGAGTGCGGCGACGGCGCGATCGAACTTGGGAAGCAAGTTGTTTTTCAGTTGAGCAAAGTTGTCGCCGTGAGTGTCCCAGCCGCCGCCGGCTTGGATGGTCACGTAGGTCACGCCGGCTTCGACCAGTCGCCGAGCCAGCA
>CAZPUJ010000308.1:0-3803 GCA_964589725.1 uncultured Planctomycetaceae bacterium | reverse complement strand
ACTGACGATGGACGAACTGCGTTTACTGGCCGACGAAGTTGTCCGCCAACAGGCGGAACTTGTTCAACAGCAGTTGCAACATCACGGCATCGACGTCATTTCCGGCCAGGCACGCTTTGTCGCTGAAGACGAAGTCGAGATCACCGGCGGTCCTCACGGCGACCAATGTCTGCGAGGCGACAAGTTTTTGATCGCGACAGGCACGAGACCGTCGCGCCCCGAGTGGGTTCCGTTCGACGGACAGACTGTCTTCGACAGCGATGAATTGCTTGATATCGAGCGCTTGCCGAAATCGATGATCGTGATTGGCGGTGGAGTGGTGGGCCTCGAATACGCTTTGATGTTCGCGGTATTAGGAGTCCAAGTCGCCGTGGTCGACGCGCGGCCGCGACTGTTGGAGTTCTGTGATGGCGAGATCGTCGATCAGGTGATGCGACAGGCACAAGCGCTGGGCATCATGTTCCGGCTGGGCGAGCGAGTCGTTGAGATTCTGACGCAGCCGCCAGATCGAGTGGTCGTGACATTTGATCAGGGCAAGCGACTGATGGGTGAGAGCGTGTTGTATGCCGCTGGACGACAAGGCAACACCGAATCTTTGAATTTGGCGGCGGCCGGTGTGCGGCCGGACGAAAACGGTCGACTGTGGTGCAACGAATCGCATCAGACTTGGGCCAAGCACATTTACGGAGTCGGCGATGTCGTCGGGTTCCCGTCGTTGGCCGGCGTCTCGATGGAGCAAGGACGCCGCGCGGTCTGCCATGCGTTCGGGCAGAGGTTTCTTCCCTCGCAGCAAGTGCCCTATGGGCTGTTCACCATTCCCGAGGTGGCGATGATCGGGCCGACCGAGGAGCAACTGAGCGCTGACAAAGTGCCCTACGAAGTCGGCGTCGCTCGCTACGGCGACGTCGCTCGCGGCCATCTCTGTGGCGATCCGGACGGGCTTCTCAAGCTGTTGTTCCATCGTGACACGCACCAGCTCGTGGCCGTGCATGTCGTCGGCGAATCGGCCAACGAACTAATTCACATCGGTCAGACGGTGATCTCGTTCGGCGGGACCATCGAATACTTCCGCGACGCTGTGTTCAACTATCCGTCGCTGGCCGAGTGCTACAAAGTCGCCGCGTTGGATGGTCTGACGAACCTCGACCGATTGGCACCTGAATCTCTATCGCTGGTCTCCAGCGACAATGAGTCTGTCTTCGACGACGAAGACACCGGTGAGGAAGACGACGATTACCTCAGCCATTCCACGGCCTGCCTGTTGAAAGGGGCTCGCTGACTAAGCCTCAAATAAACAACCCCACCGACCTTGTGTCGGTGGCTCGCGGGTTTTTGCACTACTCGCACGAGCATTCGGAGTGTTGCCAAGGTAGTGCAAAAACCCGCAAGCCACTGAGGCAAGCTCAGTGGGGGGCGCTTGAGTCAGGACTAAGAGGTCCGTTCACTTGGCGTTGGCGATCTTCCACAGATAGGCGTCACTGCGGATGAACAACGCATTCCCGGCAATCGCCGGCGAGGCTTGCATCAAATCCGCAGGCTCACGTTGACCGAGCTTGAGTTCGTTCTTCGACAACAACTCTCCCTTCTCGCCAGTCTGGACCACTTGGCCGACGCCGGTTTCGCTAAAAAAGTACAAGCGGTCTTTCGCGGCCACGGGAGAGGACGTGAAGGGGCCTTCCAATCGCAGTTGCCACGCGACTTCGCCGTCGGAAAGGTTGGCACATGTGAGCACACCGGCCGCGCCCAACACGAATGCTTTGTCGCCCAGCACCAGCGGGCTGGAAGTGGCCGGTCCGAGGCGACTTTTCTGCCACAGTTGCTTCGGTTCGGTCTTTCCCGCTTGATGCTGTAGTGCGGTCAGTCCATTAGATGGCACATAGGCGATATTTCCTGCAACGACTAGCGACGGAATCGTGGCCGCTCCGTTCGTGTATTCCCAGACCATTTCCCCCGTTCGCGGCTGAATGGCTTCGACTCCTTTGGAGGACTGTAGCAGCGCCACCGTCTCACCGCTGGTGGCATCCTTCAACGCGGAGGGCGATGTCCAGTTGGCTCGTTTCGGTCGAGTTTTCTTCCAGAACGATTCGCCCGACTCCACGTCCAGCCCGATCGAAAATGAATCGGCATCATTCTCCGTCTGCACGACCAAAGTGTCGCCGATCACGATTGGCGACGACGCCATGCCGAGGCTGTTGCTGCAATTGGGGAAGTCGTGCGTCACTCCACGGAACCATTGCAAGTTTCCATCGAGATCCAGGCACGCGACGTCGTTGCTCGAAAACAGTGCGAAGATGCGCTCCCCATCGCTGCACGGCGACGAGGCCGCCGCACACGTCTTCGGATGTGACATCGTGCGCCCAGTGGCCCAGAATTGCCGCTCCCAAAGTTTGTGTCCGTTCTGAGCATCGAAACACAACACGTGCAACCGATCCTGTTGAAAGCCGCTGCTGCAGGTGACGACAACTTTATCGCCAACCACGATCGGACTCGCCAGCCCGCGTCCCGGCAATTCGATCTTCCACGCGATGTTCTTTGGCGGCTCGCCGTCAGCCCATTCGACTGGCAAATCGGCGTCCTTGGCCACGCTTGACGAATCATTACCGCGGAACTGCCGCCAATCGGCGAAACCCGGTCCAGAGAGGCCGATTCCTGCGATTCCAAGAACCATCAATTGAAGGAGTCGTGGCATTGAAGTGGATCCCATGCAAATTTCCCATTAGACCTTACGATGACTTTGAACGCGCTCAAGAATGTTTACTTCTCAGAGGTCATCGGCACCGGTTGCGACGGAATTCCGATGCCAGACAGATCCGCAACGCGGAGTTGAAACTCGTAGCGCTGCGCCCAGTCCTCGGTTTGTTCGTTTTGGCAGAGCTTCAGCAGAAGCGTGTTCGCGCCGGGTATGAGTTCGCTGCGCACGCGGTACTGGTCGATCGCCATGCCGCGGTGATATTCGTCGCGGCCGAATAGCAACTTGCCGTTAAGCCAAAGTTTCCAGGCGTTCGGCGTTCCCAACCGGAACTCGACCGCGCGCGCCGTCGGACTGTGAAATTCCGTGGTCGCGTACATGATCGCTCCTTTGTGCGGAGCAATCGTCTTGGCGATGTTGAAGATGCCGTATTCGTGGTCAGTGGCAAATTTCTCCCAACTGACTTCACCTTTTTGACCTGCGTATGTTGCGGTCAGTTCAAGTTTTTCTTCCGGCGGATAGACAGCGTCAAAGCCCTTAAAGCCGACGTTGTCAAACGGCCCGATAAACCGCCACTGCATCAGAAAACCGAAGTGTTTCGGCAAGTCGACCGATTCCTTCAGCTCCTTCAACTGTTTGACGATCGTTTTGACCTGATCATCGTCGGTAGCTCCTGTCATGGCTTTTTGAAACGCGGCCCTGGCGTCGTCGTGGTCTTTCGCGTCAAGAGCCTTTTGACCGGCGTCGATCAACCGCGCCACCGCGTCGCGGCGAAACTCGGGACTCGGATCGAGCAGCATGCCGGGAACTAAGCGATCCGGCGCGGAGACATCGACTCGCGCGAGCAACTCGAACGCCAGTCGCCGCGCTCGCGGGTCTTGTTGTTTGTCGCGGATCAGTCGTTCGAGTTGATCGCTCGGCAGTGGCTGACCGGCTTGCAGAGCTTTGTCGGCGATCGTTTCGACCGCGCTCCGCAGATAATTCGCGGCGAGCGGATTGGCATTGTCAAACGCCGCCAGCACCGCCGGCAAGACTTTGACGTCCTGCTGAACCAATTCGTGCATCGCCTGTCCAGCGGCCTTGCTCCCCTGCCCTTCGCGTGCGACCGACTTGA
>CAZPUJ010000307.1:0-11323 GCA_964589725.1 uncultured Planctomycetaceae bacterium | reverse complement strand
CAGTGATAATCTCGCACCGCGAGCAACGGACGCACGATCAATCGTACCGTACAGCCTTCCGTATCTGGTCCCCTCGCCCCACCCGAGAGAGGATTAGAAAGAGGGGTCTCCGAAGTCTGCCGACCAACAATTCGCCACCGCAAGCAAACCGCAGCTGCCTCATGCGGCATGAACAACTCTTGCTCGACACACGTGCCGTCTTCCAGCCGAAACCGCCAGCAAGGCCACGGCTCGAATTCGAAAGATTCGAGCCGCGATTCGCCGTCCGGATGAATCACTCCACCGCGATACGCTTGCGACGTGATTGCGAATCGCCCGGCCGGCGTTTCTACCCACGCCTCGAATCCGCTGACGAGCATCACTGGTTCGGCGGGCGGCGTGACAGCGGCGACAAGCAGTCCGTGGTAGCGTCTCGTGCGACGGCCACTCACGGTTCCCATCGCGAAACCGCCCAGGCCGTCCGCTTCCAGCCACTCGGCGTTCGACAATGGACCAAACATAAGTGACTCACAGTTGCTGTCTCGGCGTTGTGTGGAGTCACTCTAGCCGCAACCAGTTCGATATTCAAAAGGCATCCAGTGGCCACAGCTTTTGACGGCGGCGATAAGGCAGCGACGCGAAGTCGTGCGAGTGAATTGCACTGGCGTTGATGTTGAAAATCCGCCCGCCGAGTTGCTCAAAGCCCGAGCGGAAGTGAACGGCCGATTTGACGGAAATGTATTTCATCCGCGAGCAATCAATCCCCAACGACCGAACGAACGCTTGATCGAGCGGCTGCATGCGGACGCTGACGACAACGATGTTGATGCCCCGATGTCGCAGCCACGTGGACGCGCCGAGTTCGCCGTTGACGCCCGCGTACATCGGTCCGTCGTAGCGAAAGCGGCCGTCCGACAGAGCGACCACCTCGACGTCGAGCGGCACCGGTGGACCTTGAATCGGGTTGGACTTGCCTCCCAGTTCGACATGCATTCGCGCGCCGACGCCAACCGCCTGAGCTTGCCGTGCGACATCGGGATCGACCAAGTACAGCACAAGCGCATCCGGCAAGTCCATCTCGACAAACGTCCGCAACACCTCGGTCGAATCGCCGGGAGCACCGCCGCCCGTGTTGTCCGCCATGTCGGCCAGCATGATCGGGAAACGATCGACCTTCTGCCCTTCGGCCAGAGCTTCGCGCACGGACAATGGCCGCTTGTGCCAACGCTCGCGACGCGACCAAATCCAATCGCCGAGTTCATTAGCCGTGACCTCGGCCAGCGAGCGGTCTCCGTCCGCGACCACAATCACCGACGCGCCCATGTTTGGGATATCGGACCAGGGAAAGCCAGTCGAGATCGTGACCGACAAGATTCCCGGTCGCCGTTCGATCTCGTGAACCAGGCGAAACGCCTCGTCGATCGGGGGATGAGCCGTCACCTGACACGCGGCGCTCCAGAACAGCGGCAACGTCCGGATCACTCCGACCGGACGAACCTCGCCGCGCACCGCGCGCACAATTAAGTCAGCCGCCTCGCGACCGCGTTCGGCCATGTCGATATGTGGATACGTGTCGTAACCAAGGATCGCGTCCGCTGCGGCCACGCGCCGAGCGGTGTGGTTCGCGTGCAGATCGGTCGTGACCACGATCGGGCAATTCGGCCCAACGACGTTCCGCACCGATTCGATGAAGTCTCCATCTCCGTCGTCGATCTCTTCGACCACCATCGCGCCGTGTTGATCGAGCAGCACACCGTCGACGCCACGAGCCATCTCGCGTCGCAGGCCGTCGAGGAACTCTTGTTTGAGCTGTTCGTACGCTGCTCGCTCGATCAGCCCGCTGGGGAACGCAAAACCCCACAGCAGCGGCACCAACTCGAACCCGTGCTTCTCCGCGCCGTCAATGAACCCGCCACAACAAAAGTTCGCCCCGCGGTATTTGGCGAACAACTCCGCCCCACGAGCGATTCCGATGCCAGTCTCAAAGTCGCGCACCGTCGTTCGGCCCGCGGCAAACGTGCTTGTCTCGTGAAGTATGCCACCTGTCGCAATACGCATCGGTCGCTCCTGTGAAGTTGTGGTCGGGTGTCGAGAAATCGGTCGCAGACTCTAACACTCGATCACATTCGAAATTGGTTCCCAACGCCAGTTCGCCACTTGAAGTAGTTGCAAAACGGAAGTAGGTCAGCCTTTCGAGGCTGACCCGGAAGAATTGATGCGATCTTGCCGGTTCGTGTCAGGCTAGAAAGCCTGACCTACGGGTTCAGAATCCGCCTCAACCAGATTTTCACGATCCGGCACTTTATACTTCCAACTCGCGGTCTATCCGGCCAAACTGTTTTGAATTGGTAGATAACGGCATGTCCGAAATGTGGCTGGGCATACCAGTCTGAGGCCTCAGCGCCAGCGTCGGAGAAATGAGCGATGGCGAACGCTTGTCCTGAAATTGCCAAACGGGCCAAAGAATGGAACGAAGCCGTACACCGAAGCCACGCGAGAGTTCTCGCGGTATTGGGAGTGCTGGGGATTTGGGGACTAACACTGTTGAGTGCGACTTCTGCGGTCGGCTTCGTGCGCGCGTGTTTTGCGGCATTCGGTTTAGTGTTGCTTATTGGATCGCTGGTGCTTGTCGCATGGCTGGGCTTTCAGTTTATCAAGATGAATCGGAAGGGAGAGTATTGTGGGCACTGTCGCGCAAACGTCATGTTTCTTGGAGACGTGCGGCTACGCTTGTCGACGCATTGCCCGTGTTGTGGAGGACTCGTCAAGCCGCTGAAACAACTGCACTGGATTTCGGGTCCGCTCGACTTTGACGAATGGGAGAAACCGAAGACGCAACACGGGATTCCACTGTACCCGAAATACCTCGCAATATGTGTGAATCTCGCATTGCGGTCCAACGTTGATGAAATCCGGTTCGAACCCGGTGAACAGAATCTTCGGGTTGACGGCCGCAAAGGAGACGCGGTCGGGGAACTTTCAGACGTCCCTTGGAGGCCGCATCAGGTCGCGGAATTGGCGCAATGGATCAAGGTTTTGAGCGGACTGGATCAGCACGAAACCGTCGCGCCTCAGAGCGGACTGATGATCTTCAAACATGCCGATTGGGAATGGCATGCCAGAGCTATCACGGAACCAGCGCCGCTTGGCGAGAAAATCATCCTACGATTTGAAAAACAAGATCCTTTGCCGACACTCGCTTCCTAAGGTTGATCCCATGTGTGGAAGTGCCGCGAAACAACCGACGCTCCGAGGTTCGATGACAATTGCGTGGTTTCGGCAGCAATCCTTCTCAGTGTGCGTGTTGCGGCTCATTTTGATTCTCATCGGTTCGATTGCGGCTGTTGCGTATGCCAAGGTCCGCGCAATTGCCGCCGACGCGCCGATACCAAAGTTCGAAGTTGACATCGCGCCGATCTTCGAAACGCGGTGCGTGAAGTGTCACGGCGATGGCAAGCTCGAAGCGGGACTCGATGTGCGACGCCGCTTCGCGCTCGTTAAAGGAGGAGACAGCGGGACCGCGCTTGTTCCCGGCAAGCCGGACGAGAGTTTGCTGATCCAAAAGTTGATCGCGGAAGAGATGCCGCCGAAAGAAGAAGGTCGGCTCGACGCCAGGCAGCTGGAGCTGATTCGGCGTTGGGTCGCCAGCGGTGCGCCGATTGCCGGCGACAAAGAGGCTCCGCTCGACGAAGCCGAACTCGCCAGTCGCGTGTCGGACGAGGATCGAGCGTTTTGGGCCTTCCAGCCGCCGAAGCGACCAGCGGTGCCATTGGCGAAAATCCGAAATCCGAAGTCCGAGATCCGAAATCCGATTGATGCGTTCTTGCTGGAGAAGCTCGCAGCCAAAGGGCTCAGCTTCAACGCGGAAGCCTCAAAGCACGTGCTGTTGCGGCGAGTCACTTTTGATCTGCTCGGCCTGCCACCGACGATTGAAGAATTGGATGAGTTCCTCGCCGATGATTCGCCAGATGCCTTCGATCGGTTGGTGGATCGGCTGCTCACGTCGCCTCGGTTTGGCGAGCGATGGGGGCGGCAGTGGCTCGACATCGCGGGGTATGCGGACTCGGACGGGTATCTCGCGGCGGATCGGCTGCGGCCCGAGGCGTGGCGGTATCGCGACTGGGTCATTCGGGCGCTCAACAGCGATCTGCCGTATGACCAATTCGTCACAGAGCAGCTTGCCGGCGACGAAATGTCGGATTGGCGGCGAGCGGATGAGATCACTCCCGAAGTCGCCGAGCAGCTCGCCGCGACGGGCTTTTTGCGAACGGCGCTCGACCCCACGTATCCGGGCTACACCGAGCCGAATGAAATCCATCAGGTACTTGCCGACACGATGCAGATTGTCGGCTCGACGTTTCTTGGCCTGACCGTGCATTGTGCTCGGTGTCATTCGCACAAGTTTGATCCGATCACGCAGCGCGACTACTACTCGTTGCAGGCGGTCTTCGGCGGTGCTCTCGATCCAGCTCGGTGGCAGCCGTCCGAAGTGCGCGGGATCTCGCTGGCGACCGAGCCACAAGAAGCTCGGATCAACGAACACAACAAGCAGACCGATGCTCGGATTGCGGCGCTCACGGCATCGCTCAACGAACTCACATTGCGATTTCGTCGGAAGCGGATCACTCAGGAACTGATCGCCGAAGTCCGAAAGCCAATCGCCGATCAGGCCCTGTTCGACCAGCTCGTCGCCGCACTGCTCGCCGATTCCAAACAACGCACTGCCGAGCAGAAGACGCTCATCGAGCAACACGGACTCGCCGCCGTGTCGCTCGCCGAATCCGAGTTGGCCGCCCGTTTCGACGAGTTTCGCGATGAATCCACGAAGCTCAAATCCGCCATCGTTGCCGAGCAAGCTCTGAAGAAAACAATCACGCGCATTCGTGGCCTCGCGGACCTCGACGACAAGCCACCTGCCGGACGAATCCTTCGCCGTGGCGACTACCACAAACCCGGAGCCGAGGTCGCGGCCGGAGTCGTCGAAGTGCTCGCTCCCGCCGGATTCCAGCTCACGCCGCAAGCGAGCTACAAGACTTCGGGCCGGCGGATCGCACTCGCTCGCTGGCTGACATCGCCGGAACATCCGCTGCTGGCTCGCGTGCATGTGAATCGCATCTGGGCCAGCCACTTCGGTCGCGGCATCGTCCCGACCATCGCCAACTTCGGCCGCAGCGGCGCGAATCCGACGCATCCGGAACTGCTCGATTGGTTAGCGACGGAATTCGCCAAAGTAGACGGGGCACTCCGTGACCCGAATTCCGGTCACGGAGTGACCGGTCTACGATGGAGTCAGAAAGCACTTCATCGATTGATCGTCACATCGGCCTCCTATCGGCAATCAGCCGACGTCGACGAAACAAAGCAACGTCTTGATCCCGACAACGTTCTGCTCGGCGCCTGGACGCCGAAGCGGCATCAAGGCGAAGTCGTTCGCGACAGTTTGCTATCGGTCTCCGCGCGACTGAACCCGACTCAGTTCGGCATGTGGGCGAACGTAGCCGCGCAGGGCGACGGCTCCGTCATCGATACCGACGACGAGCCAGGTCGTCGTCGCTCGATCTATCAGATCGTGCGACGTAGTCAGCACCTCACGATGCTGGAACTCTTCGACACGCCGCAGATGGAAGTCAACTGCCCCGAGCGTTCGGTCTCGAACGTCCCATTGCAAGCCCTCGCGATGCTGCACGGCCCCGCGGCCGGTCGAGCTGCTACTGGCCTTTCCGAGCGAATCTGGTCCGCCGCCTCCAACGAACGAGACCGCATTCGATTTGCCTTCCGCTTGCTGTTCGCTCGCGAGCCGTCTGCGAAAGAATCGGACAACATCGTCCGCACGCTTTCTGAACTGTCGCAAGAACAACTCGCGAACAGGCCCACGGCAACCGACCCGGAAAAAGAAGCCGCCTTAAACGCCGCTTGGCAACAAGCGGCGTTGGTACTGCTCAACAGTAATGAATTCGTCTATGTCCATTAGTCGTGGTAGTGAGGAATGAGGATGAGCGAAGTTCTCAGGAATGAATCGTTGGCTGCTTTTTTGTCGCGTCGTGACTGGCTGACTCACAGTGCGTCGGGGTTCGCCGGTATTGCTCTGGGCGGAATGCTGTGCGAAGAGGCGGTGCGAGCGGACGCCTCGTCGAAAGACTCAGGTGGCTTTCATTTCCCGCCGCGAGCCAAAGCCGTGATCCAACTCTTCCAGCATGGCGGGCCGAGTCACATGGATTTGCTCGACCCGAAGCCGGAACTCAACAAGCAAGATGGCAAGCCGATGCCGAAGTATTTCACCGATCTGGTGAAGATCTCGGCACACGGCAATCTGCTCGGTTCGCCGTTCAAGTTTCGGCCGTATGGCGAATGCGGTGTCGAGTACAGCGAACTGCTGCCGCACACGGCGACGTGTGCTGACGACATCGCGGTCGTACGCTCGATGCACACCGAGCACAACAATCACGAGCAAGCCCTCTGGCACATGCACACCGGCCGCATCGTCACTGGCCGACCGACGATCGGAGCCTGGGTCAGCTATGCCCTCGGCAGCGAGAATCAAAACCTGCCGGCGTATGTCGTGCTGCGAACCGACAATGGCTTGCCGATCGACGGCACTCGCAATTGGTCCAACGGATTCCTGCCTCCACGTTATCAGGGAGTTCATTTCCGTCACACGGGTACTCCGATTCTGTATCTGCAACCGCCGAGTCCCGTCTCCGACAGCACCCAGCGGCTGCGGCGCGAGCTGCTGTCGAAACTCAATGATGAACACTTGGCGAATCATCCGCGCATCGCGCCCGACCTTGAGGCTCGCATCGCCAGCTACGAGATGGCGGCGCGAATGCAGCTTCATGCGGGACAGGCCCTCGACCTCACTCAAGAAACCGCCGAGACACAAGCAGCCTACGGAATCGGCAAGCAACCGACCGATAGCTACGGCCGCCGCTGCTTGATCGCTCGGCGATTGGTCGAACGGGGCGTGCGATACGTTCAGATCTTCATCGAAGGCCAAATCTGGGACACGCACGCCAAGAATGCCGAGACCACCAAAAACTGTTGCGACCGCACCGATCAACCGACAGCCGCGCTCTTGAAAGACCTCAAGCAGCGCGGGTTGCTCGACAGCACGCTCGTCGTCTGGGGCGGCGAGTTCGGCCGCACGCCGGTCAGCCAATCCGGCGACGGCCGCGATCATCACAAGCAAGGCTTTTCCATGTGGCTTGCCGGCGGCGGCATTCGCGGCGGTCAAGCCTACGGAGCCACGGACGAGCTCGGTTATCACGCCGTCGAGAACCCCACGATGGTCGCCGATCTCCACGCCACGATCCTGCACCAACTTGGCCTGGATCACAAGCGCGTCACCTACAACGTCCACGGCCGCGACGAACGCCTGACTGACGTCTATGACGCGAAGGTGTTGACGCCGTTGCTGGCCTAATTTGGAGTACGGCGATTCATCGCCCCCCTCTCCAATGGAAAGAGTCATGCCGCAACATCGAACGCGCGTCTGCGCTTGGTTGTGTGTCGCCATTTCGGTCGTTGCCAGCGACGGCCTGTCATCGGCTCAAGACACCACGTCAACCTCCCTGATTCGTCCATTCCAAGTTCACGTCGAAGACAACATGCTTGACGACTTGAAGTCACGGCTTACGCGGACGCGGTGGCCGGATGAGATCGACGACGCGGGCTGGGACTACGGCGTGCCGCTGAAATATCTGCGCGAGCTGACCGAGTATTGGCAGACGCGCTACGACTGGCGGAAGCACGAGAGCGAGTTGAACTCGTTTCCGCAGTTTGTCACGCGGATCGACGGCGTCGAGCTGCACTTCCTGCATGTGAAGTCGAAGCACGAAAACGCGACGCCGTTGGTGCTGGTGCATGGCTGGCCGGGAAGCGTGTGGGAGTTTCACAAGATCATCGGGCCGCTCATCGATCCGAGCGCGCACGGCGGCCAGCCGGAGGATGCGTTTCATGTGGTTTGCCCGTCGCTGCCAGGATTCGGATTCTCCGGCCGGCCGAAGGAACGCGGCTGGAGCAGCCAACGCATGGCCGAGACGATTGCGAAGCTGATGGCTCGGCTGGGTTACTCGCGCTACGGAGCACAGGGAGGCGACTGGGGCGGCGGCATCGTGCGATGGCTGGCGAACAACGACGGCGAACACTGCGTTGGCAGTCACAGCAACTTCCCACCCGGAGGCCAACCGCCCGACGACCCGATGCGCGGCGTGACGCCGAAGGAAATGGAACGCCACCAACAGCGCGTCAAAGAACTGAACGACCACCGCGCGTACGGCGCGATTCAGGGGACACGGCCGCAGACGCTCGGTTATGGCCTGAACGATTCTCCCACCGGATTGGCGGCGTGGGTCGTGGACAAGTTCTGGGCCTGGAGCGACCACGGTGGTAACTTGGAATCGAGCTTCAGCAAAGACGAATTGCTGACGAACATCACCATTTATTGGGTCACGCAAACGATGCCGTCCTCAGTTCGCATCTATTACGCGTCGCAGCACAATCAGCCGCGTCCGCCGTCGATGACGCCGTTTACAAGCGGCGGCAAGCCCGCGCCGATGGGCTTCGCGCTCTTTCCGAAAGAGATCAACGTGCCGCCACGAGCCTGGGTGGAACGCAACGTTGGCACCACGCAGATTCATTGGACCGAGATGCCCCGCGGTGGCCACTTCGCGGCGCTGGAGACACCGGACTTGTTGGCGACCGACGTGCGCACATTTTTTCGCAAGGTGCGCAAAGGAAGGAAGATGAAGACGGATTTGCCCGACAGGAATTGGCGAGCCGGTGGGCGTTAGCCGGGATTATTCATGGTCACATACAAGCCCGAAGCGCAAGCGAGTGAATGCCGCGAAGTTCACTCGCTTGCGCGTCGGGCTTGTATGAAGCAGCCTGCGGAGAATTCTCCCCGACTCGTGAATAATCTCGGTTAGCCCCCGGACTTGCTTGATCTCCGCGAAAAGTCCGGGGGCTGACACCGCCCGGCTCGCCGGAAATCCGCCTTTGGTTGGCGTCGTCAAGCCGCTCCGACTTCGTCGGCCGAGATGCATCAGAGCAGCTTAAGTCTTTCGAGCAGCGGCGGGCCGAGCACCAATAGACCGATGAAGATGGCTGCGATCGCCAGAATCAGCACGGCTCCTGCCGCGACGTCTTTGGCCAGTTTGGCGAGATCGTGGTAATCGGGCGACGTGAGATCGACGGCCGCTTCGATCGACGTGTTGGCGGCTTCAGCGGCGAAGACGGCTCCGATGGTCAGCACCATGATCGCCCAGTCGCTTCGCGAGAGCGGCAAACAGAGTCCGACGATCACGACCGCCACCGCGATGAGCATTTCGATCTTCAAGTTGCGTCCGGAACGCCACAGATACCGCATGCCCGAGAGCGCGCACCGCATGCTGTGCCAAAACGACCTCGCTTTCATCACGAACCTCCTTCTGCATGCACCATTTGAGGGCAGTCCTCGTTCTTCAACTCCCATTGCTCGTTTCACGACGGTATTGCAAGCGATTGAGCGGGTTGACATGCTCCCCAACCGAGGGTCGGTCGGCAACCGTTCGCGGCGCAAACGAAGCGAGGACAATTTCGACGGGAACATGGATGACAGAAAAATGAAGCAGAGGAATGCCGAGAAGGGAGTCTTGCGATGACACGAGGTTGGTCGGCATGGCTCGTTGTTCTGGCCCCCTGCTTTGGACTGATTGATCTTGGTCATACGGACGAGCCGCAGGTGGACAGGCTGCGGAAATCGGCAGTGAACTCGCCCACTCCGGTTATTCACCCGCTCAAGGCCGGTTACGTGATCGCGTCGGCAAACCGGAATCTTCTGCCGAAGATGCGAGCGTCAGGACTCAATGCGGCTTGGGTGAAACTCACGAACTTCAAGCCGGACGGCGACGACACGAACGCCCTGCGGCGGATCGAGCAATGGGCCGACGCCTGCGCGAAGAACGAGGTTGAACTCTGGCCGGTCGTAAACTTTGCCGGAGGCAAAACGGAGCTGGACTTTTTTCCCGACTTTCGTCGCGAGGTGACGTTGCGTGGCATCGTGAATCAGCACACCCCCTGCCCGACCGAAGAGCGATATTGGCGACGGGTCGTGTTTCCCAGACTGCTGAAGTTGGCCGAACTGTCAACGACATTGCCGATCATTCGAGGAGCTGTGCTCGATTTGGAGATGTACGGCGCGGACCACGCGGGCTACGGCGCGCCGTGCGCGTGCGAGGCGTGTCGTCAGGGAGCCGGATCGGCCGAGCCGCAGGCGTTATTCGATTGGCAACGATCGGAGGTGCGACGGATTTGTCGCGAACTGGAGCAGCAAGTTCATCGCATCAATCCGATGTTTCAGTTCGCGGCCATGCACTTGGAGGAGCCATTCGCGTTTTTCGAAGGGATCGCACTGGGCTTGGGCACTCGTGAGGTTCCTGTGGTCTGCGCGGCGGAGCGGACGTATTCGATCGGCTACACGCACGAAGTCGATGAAACTCAAACACGCTTTCAGAGGCTGAACATGCACGTGCGATATCTGGGTGGGATGTGGATTCAGAAGTTTCGTTCAGAGCAAGTCGCTCCGCAGTTGTACGCGTTGGGCAGTCACGGCGGCGGGTTCTGGCTGTACTCGCTTGGCTCGCTGGCGACTCCGGCCGATCAGGTGCCTGAGGGTTATCGCGTCCCCGATCCACAGCCGCAGTATTGGTCCGCTTTCCGCGAGGCCAGCGAGGAATTGGATCGCTTCGTGGCCCTAGGGCCATCGTATCGCAGTTCGCTGGAGGCGAAGTTAGTGCCGTCGGATCGAACGATCTCGCCGGCGAAGCGAGTGCTCGAACCGGTCTCGGCCGCGCCGCCGGGATTACCGCTGGACGGCGAGGAAACTCACCTGCGTCGATACAACATCGCCTTCGTGCTGCTGTCCGAGGGTGAGGCGCTCCGTTTCCGTGTGCGAGGATTTCCGGTTGGAAAACACATGACCGATGGGCAACTGAAAGTGCTCGACCCAGACGGCCGCGAGTTGTTGTCGCGTCCGGTAGTGCTCGGTCGCGCTGAAGAGGTCGAGTTGACCGCGAAGTCAGCGGGCACACATTGGATCACTCTGAACATGGGACTCTGCGGCTGCCAACTGACGGTGTCGAACCCGCGAATTGTCTTCTTCGCAAGCCGGCATCAGCGGCTGAAGGTGCATCGAGTGGCTCGGCGGATGTATTTCGTCGTGGCGGATGGTCAGCAGCCGGTGATCGATGTCGTGACGGAAGGTACGAACGCAGCCGTGACCGTAAAACTGCTCGACCCGCGCGGCGAGGTGGCCGCCGAAAAAGTGATGAGTGGCTCTGAACAACTCGCTGCCGACGGTCCGAGTGGC
>CAZPUJ010000306.1:0-3318 GCA_964589725.1 uncultured Planctomycetaceae bacterium | reverse complement strand
TCATCAGCTCGACGGCGTCGAGGGCACTGCGGCCACTGGAAGGATTGCCCGAAGCGTGAGCCGCAGTTCCGCCAAACGAAAACTTCACGGACACGACGGCCTTGGTGCTCGAAAGCCATGCTCCGTTGACGGCCGCCGGATGCCAGTGCAGACAGACATCCAAGTCATTGAACTGTCCATCGAGCAGCATGTAGACTTTCCCGATCACCGTCTCCTCGGCTGGAGTGCCATACAACCGGATCGTTCCCGGCAGTTTGTGTTTCTCCATCGCGGCCTTCACCGCGATCGCCGCTCCCAGCGCGCCGGTTCCCAACCCGCTGTGCCCGCACGCATGGCCGGGAGTTCCGTCGCTCACAGCCGTTCGGAACGGCTCGACCTTCTGCGAGAGATTCGGCAGCGCGTCGTATTCGGCGAGGATGCCGATGACTGGCTTGCCGGAACCGTAACTCGCCACGAATGCGGTCGGCATGTTGGCCACGCCGGTTTGCAACTCGAAGCCCGCGGCTTTGAGTTTGTCGACCAACAGCGCGGAGGATCGATGCTCCTGCAAACCAAGCTCGGCGAACTCCCAGATCGACTTGTTGACCGCTTTCAACTGCGGCTCGATGCGGACGACTTCCGCGATCGCCGTTTGCTGCGAGTCGCTCAGCTTGACGGAAGGTTTTGTGTCGTCGGCATCAGCGATTGTGAAGCCCAGGCAACACAAGGCGGCGAGCAGACAAATTCGGATGCAAGGGTTCATGGTAGACCTCACGATGACTCGTGGAATTGGCGGCAAAGTCTGAAGCCTCTCGAACAGAAGAAAACAGAGGAAACGAAGGCGACGGGACGCAGACGAGAATTATCCCTTTCCAGGCAAACCGTGCGCGTCACGCAACGCATTGGACTCAGGCGACACGAGGCAAGCAAGCGGCTGGGGACTGATGTCCCGCGCGGCCACGATTGAAACAGGCGAGTGGCCTGGCAGTCGACAACGGACCCAAGACCGCGGACAATTCGTAAGGCCTTTTCCTGGCTCGTACTTTGTGGCAAAATCTCCGCTGATTCACGGTACGCTGTTTCAGAGTGACGAATGACGGCCTCGTTCAAAAGGAACTCGACATGAAAGCCTTTTCGTTGTGTCTGTTGTCGTATGTGTGTCTGCTTGTTGGAACGGCCACGGCGTCGGCCGGGGCGATCACCGGGGAGTATCTGGAAGCTCGCACGTGCGACGTTTACACCGGCCCGTGCTTCGGAAATGCTGAAATGAGCCTCGCCGGCAAGGAAGCGGTGATGGCTTGGAAAGTCGACAAGGGAGACTGGAAGGGTGTGTCGCTGGATGGCCTGGGAGCGGCGTTGATCGTGAAGGCCGAAGGAACGCTCGGCAGTGACGGAGTCTTCCCCATGCAGCCGGGCAAGACGGCGGCGGTGATTATCGTCGACGAGCAAGCGAGTACCGAGCAGCGAGACGCCTTCGTGGCGTTCGTCAAAGATCAGGCACAGGAATTGACGAAGAACGTGATCAACGTCGTCACCGCGCCGATCACGTTGAAAAACGATCATCTCGAAGGCGTCGGCCTGTTCTCCGCCGGCAAGCTGGCGTCGATCGAGACTCGCCAACTGAAAAAGGGAGACTGCGTTTGCACTAACGAATTGATCTTTTATCAACCGCTGACGAAGGTCGAGAACTTTTCGCCGGCTTACTCGCTGAAGCTGTCGTACCAAGGCGAGGGTCTCAACAACAAATGGGTCAATCGCAACATGCGGAGTTCGTTCCTGGCGACGTTCCGAGCGAAGTCGTAGCAAGGATGGACGGATTCGAGCGATCGACGGGAGCCGCAAGGCTCCCGTTTGCGTTGACTCTCTGAGCGCTGACGGCTTGCTTTCGCACACGGATGTGAGAAAGGCACACGGATGAACCGCATCATCCGTGTGTCGCTCTGGAATCCGTGTTTACCTGCCGGTTGCTTCGGATTTCGCCAAGCATGAATTCGGAGGCGTGTTTGACTACGATCTCGCACCGGTTCGACGTCTCACGTACTGCACCCTGTCCCACCTGATTGTTTTTCCTGAGGAGATTTTCGCGATGCGATGTCGCCTGCTTCCTGTGGCTGCGGCCGCGGTTTTCTGCTTAATGCTTGTGGGATTTGTTCGCGCCGACAACAAGCTCGAACCTGTGGAGTGCTTGCCGGACGGGATGTCGAACGAGGTCGCCGCTGTGATGCAGGCGCATGGCCATCGAATCGCGGGAGACGGCGGGCCGGTGTGCTCCGTGTGGTTCGCCAAGGAAGTGCCGATGAAGGCCAACTTCAAGCCGACACTCAATGTGAAATATCCGTTCGCGCCGGGTGAGTTAATCGGCGTGTTGCAGGTGAAGTCGAAGTTCACGGACTTTCGTGGGCAGGAAATGAAATCGGGGGTCTACACGCTCCGTTACGGCCAGCAACCGGAAGACGGCAACCACGTCGGCACCAGCGATCTGGCGGACTTCCTGTTGGCGATCCCGGCGGCGATGGATTCCGACCCGAAACCGATCGCTGATTTTAAGGATCTTGCCAAGAGGAGCGCCAAGTCCGCCGGTGCGACTCATCCAGCGATCTTCTCGCTGCTACCGGCCGACAAGCCGGCCGACAAGCCGACTCTGACACATGACGACGACAAGGATCACACGATGCTCAGCAGCGTGCTGTCCGCCAAAGGGGGGACGAAGATCGCGTTACGAATGGTGGTAATCGGCAAGTCGGGTGAGTAACTGGCGCAGTTTTTTGAGTGGCCCGGACGATGGCAGACTGGGCGGACCTGTTGTGGTGGCACACGTGGTGGAGCTTCGATCCGAATGGTTCGGTCGATGATCGGCATCGCACAATTCGGAAGCTGAATCCGGAATCAAAAGTGTTTTGAGTAAGCAGCATGGCGCCAGGGACTCCACGATTGTCGAAAAGTAACGGGCGGTTTCGGCCGGCAGTTGTGTTATTGCTGTTGTCCGTCAGCCTCACACCGATCGGCATTTGTCGATTGGCACTGCTTGCGAACGAAGAGCCGTCCAAGACCTCTGAGCCGATAGCAACTTCAAGGCCGGCCGCGAAGGATATGGACGGCGTCTCGAAGGAGGTTTTCAGCGGCAAGGTCGTCATTCTGCAAGATGCCTTGAAGCGGCGAGGCATCAAGTCGTTCGACGAGTTCAAAAATCAAGTCGCTCTCGAAACCGATGACGGCGAGTTGATTCCGATCGTGCCGGACTGGCGTGGGCGAGCGTTGTTTCAAGACGAGCGGCTGCGAGATCGGCGAGTCGATTTGGTCGGTGCTCGAAAGAAAGGTGTGCCGTACTTGCAGGTGCTG
>CAZPUJ010000305.1:0-8102 GCA_964589725.1 uncultured Planctomycetaceae bacterium | reverse complement strand
GAAACGACTAAATTTTCAAGATACGCAGAATCAACGTCGCCAACGTTTAGCCCACCGAACACTGCGAACGAAAGGATCACGCTGATTTCGGCCACGGATGAAACACCGATGAAACACGGATCAGGCAACGATTGAACGAAGACCACCTCGTCCGTGTTTCATCTGTGTACCTCCGTGGCTCATTCATTTTTTCGCCCCGGATTCTTTCTTCCGCAACCGCACTCCCGGCTTGGCCTGCGGCAAATCGATGCGGCCAAGCTCTCGTCTGGGCTCCTCTTCCGTCAGCTTGATGCCCCCCAAGGCGGGATCGAACGTGACGGATCTTTTCTCGAACATGCTTCCCTGCAAGCGCTCCCGATGCAACACGATAAACAGCTCATCCTGAGCCTTCAACCAGGTCTCTTCCGGCCGCTGGTAGTGCCACAGCTCTGCACGCCAAATAATTTCCCCGGGCTGCGAGTTTCCCAACGGCTTCGTGCGGACTTTATTCAGCAGAATCGCCGCGTGCTGGATGTTCCCTTCGATCCCAAGAATCTCGACCTGATCCTCAAACTGGTTAAGCCCGAACACCTTCTCGCGGATGATCGCGACGTCTTCTTTCGAAAGCGGTTGCTCCTCGTCAAAGTCCGACCGCGGCACCGTCAGGTTGACCCCTTCGAGCAGTTGGTCCTTCGTTTCGATGACCACATCATAGGTGGCGTCAATCGTCAACACCGGAATCGTAAACTTGCCACTCCTCGCGTCAAATAGTCCGACATACGACTTGTCCGGCTTGTCGATCGCTCGATTGACGGCCGTCACCGATGTGAGACCATCGGCCGGCTCCAGCACCCCGGTGATCGCCCCGATGGCTTTCTCTGCGGCAAACGAAGAGGTCGTCGAAAACAATAATGAGGCAAACAGAATGTTTAACCGTAACGCCAACGGCGCCCGCGTTCGGACGTCGGTCGGCCTACGGTCGCGTCCTGAGTTGGCATGATGGTGAAACGACGTCACCATGGCGTGTTACCTCTGATAGGCTGGCAGAAAGTGCATGTAGATTTCGAGAATGACCGAGGCCATGGCGGTCCAGTAGATATTGTTGGGGCCGACGACGCCGGCGTTCTCGGCGGTACCGCTGGGGACGTCCCAACTGCCCTCGGGGTTTTGTTTGGAGAGCAACAGTTCGCGGATACGCGGATGCCAGTCGTTCCAGTGTTTACCGCCCGCCTGATAGTTGGCCTGCACGGCGTAGTAATGGAAGTAGTACCAATATTGGACTCCGTTGGCGGACCATTCGACTGGAAACTTGGCGAGGAAGTCGAGCGTTTTCGGGAGCGTGGGGTCATCGTACTTGCCCAAAAGTTGCAGCGACACGGCTCCCGCCGCCGACGTTTGTGCTCCCTGAGCCGGCCCTTGATAGCCGTAGCCGCCATTCGGGTGCGCACAATAGCGGACGTACTTGGCCGCCTTCTCGATGACCTCACTGGGGACCGGAATCTCGGCATTGTTGGCTGCTCGCAGCGCGACGATCTGCATCACGCTGACGCTCAAGTCGTGATCGCCCGGAACCGGGTTGTACCGCCAGCCGCCGTTGGGTGACTGCGCGTTAATGATGACCTTCACCGCCTTGCGAAGTTTTTCCTCGACGCTCGGATCAGGGTCCATGCCGTACAGCTCGGCAGTCGCGAGTGTGCTCAAGCCATGCTCGTACATCAGCCCCGCTCCGGCTTGACGTCGCGAGACAAATGCTCCGTCGTCGCGCTGCGTCTTCAACAGATATTGCCGCCCGCGCTGCAACACCTCTTTGTACTGTCCGCGTCCGGGCACGTGGCCTCGCCCGAGGAACGCCAGGATCGTCAGCGCGTTGCCAGCGTTGCAGTCATCGAAGCTGCCGTCCGGCTTCTGCTTCGAGGCGAGGTGTTCGAGACCGCGATCGACGGACGAGGTGACTCGCTCGATGACCTTCAGTTCAGTGAGCGGCGCGGCGGACGTCGGTGTGGCGGCGTTCTGTGCGAATGCCGGCGACGCGGCGCAGAGAACGACCGCAAGCAATGTTGCCAAAGTGCTGAGTGTCTTGATTCGCATGATTCGCAACCTTCCTCAATGGCAGACACCGCTTCAACTCAACCCGCTCAGTCGCCGCAGCCCGACATCAACGGCGTAGACCAACGTGATCAGCACGAGTGTGAACCAGTTGTCCCAGACCGTCGCTTCGCGATGGACCTCGACGAGCATGGGCTCGCCCTTGAGTTCTTCGGGAATTGTTTTCAATTCCGCGAGCGAGACGACTTTGCCGCCGGTCGTGCTGGCGAGCATTTCCAGCAGCGGGCGATTGAGGTTCGGGTCGCGGAGTTCTTCGGCCGACGGCATGACTCGCAGCTTGCCCTCGACGGAGTTTGGGGAATCGCTGGGCTGATAGATCACGCGATGGTCGCCGGTTTCCTTCGGCGTGAACTTGCCGGTGAAGCGGCCTTTCTGAAATTTGTCCGCCACGACTTCGACCATGTTCGAGCCGGTTGGGCTGAGCACGCTGACCTTCAACGACGCATCCGTACGCGGCGTGCCGTCCGTGGTGAACGCAAAGAGTTCGATCTCGACCGCTTCGTTCGGTTGGACTCGAACCGGATGCACGGCGATCGAGCTTTGTTTCTTCGTCGAGCCATCATCCGCGCGGCTGACGAAGCGGATCATCTGGCCCCAAAACTTGTAGAAGAACCGGTCGCCCACGTTCTGTCTCCAGAGGAACGTCGAGTCCATCCCCAAGAACGCGACCTTGCCTTTGCCGGCGAACTGATAGGCGAGCAGCGGCTGTTTACCCCAGCGGTTTTCCAGGCTGGGATTACGAGCCAACACAATCGCCGCCGGTGACGGTCGCTCAACCGGAGCGCACCAGAAGTACGCGGGCATCTGCGCCCAAATGTTGACGTTGCGGCCCGGATCGTCGTGAAGTCGCAGCGACTCGTGCAGCAGGCCTTCGGCCGTGATCTCGATCTTGAACGGCTTGTACGCCGGAGCTTCGAGACCTTGTGTCGCGTTGCTTTGCAGCAGCACCGGCAAGAGCGATTGAAACTCGCGGTCGTACAGATGTGGCATGAACCGCGGGCCGGCCTGGACGATCAAGCCCACTCCCTTGTCACGAACCGCTTCGATCAGGGCTTTGCGAAATTCGTCATTCAGTAAATCAGGCGATGCGTCGCCGATAATGATCGTGTGGTATTCGCTCAGCGCCTTCACGTCGCTCGGCATTTTGGCTGCTTTGTCTTCGGCCGACAGGCGCCGCCATTCGGATTCGGCGAGAACATCCGGTTCTGAGTCTTTGCCGCCACGGCCGGTGATGCCATTGTCGCGGCGGATGTCGTTCTTCAGAAAGCGAAAATCCCAGCGCGGCAGTCCGTCGATCAGCAGCACTTTCAGTTTCTCGTCGCTGACCTTCACGAAGGCCAAATCGGTGTTGTTCACTCGCAGTTCGTCCGCCTCTTCGGGGAACGCCGGCACATTGACGGTCAGGTATTTGTCGCCGGCTTCTTTTGCCTCGAAGATCAGTTCGGTTTGTTGTTGCTCGGTGCCGAGCAGCACGAGTTCCTTCGTGTCGAGGACTTTCTCTCCGTCTTTCAATTCCACTTTGACCGGCCGGCCGTTGAAGCCGTGCGATTCGAGCGTCACCGCAACACGCACCATATCTCCCACCGAGACCTGACCCGACGTGTACAGGTCGACGATCGAAACGTCCTTCAGCCGCTTGGGCGAACCGACCGGGACCGCGAAGATCGGTGCTCCGACCTGAGCCGCCGCGCGAGCTGCCTCCGACGGTGATCGTCCGCCGGTATTCTGTCCGTCCGAGAAAACAATGATGCCTGAAATCTTTTGTCCTGCCGCGTCATCGATCATCTGTTGGAGACTTCCGCCAATCCACGACGACACGCCACCGCCGATCTCCGGCAGTTGCGAGTCGGTTTTCGCGGGATCGAACACAAATGGCGTCGACTCGCGGGCGAACGCGAGATGCCGAACGTCGAACTTGCCGTCCAGCGGCTTGAGCAACTCCGGATGAGCGACTCGCACCGCAGTCTGCGCGAGGTCGGCTCGCGTGACGCGATTGAGCGCCTTGCGAGTCTCCGGATCGACGTTGCCGTCTTCGGGCAAGCTGTAGCCCATGACGCGAGCGGCGTCCGCGAACTCGGCGTCGGTTTCGAACGGCCCGGCCGGCAGCCGCATGCTTTGCGAGTGATCGAACAACAGCGCGACGATCGGCTTCTTCTCGTACTTGTGGTCGATTCGCAAGTACGGTGCCGACAACACGAGCATCATTAACGCCAGAATGGAAACTCGCGTGACGCACAACGTGACGATCAACCACTTCGGCACTGTGTGCAGATTCAGCTGCTGCCGTCGATAGACGACAAACGCCAGCGGCAAGAGGAACACCAAGCCGATCCACAGCACCTCGATCCGCTGAAACGACAACTCCGCGCGGTCCAGGTGCTTCAGGACGTCTTCGTGAATGCCGATCAGTTGGAGAAAGCGTTCAAGCATGGGGGTGGTTCAGATGGCAGGAAAATGATTGGCAGGAAGATGGCGAATCCGCTGTCGAGCTTCTTTCCGATTGACGGATTCTGAATGCGAGTCGCGGGAGCGACTCGCCTACGTAGCTCGGTCGCTCCGCGACCGAGATTTCAATTGGTCACATGCTCCTACTTTCCTTGCTGCCCTGTCTTCGTCAGTCGTTCGAAGTAGTCGCGGATGAAGCGTTGATAGCCTTCGGGGCCTTCTTCGCGGAGGCCTTGAAGCAACTCCTCACGGACGCGCGGTTGCATCTTGAGGATGATGGCTCGCGCACTAGGATCGAGGTCTTTCAGGACCGCTTCCATCGCGAACTGGCTGCCCGGTCCCGCTTCCAGGGCGCCGATCAGTTTCGGAGCGGAGGGCGGAGGAGGCTGAGTGGCGGCGTGCGGCTGACCTTGCGGGGAGGACGATGGCGGCTTTTGGCCGGTCGCCATCGCCTTCGCTCGCGCGGCCATTTGCATGGCCTTCTGCAAGGCTTCAGACTGGAGCAACTCCGCCAGCTCAGCCGCCATTTCCGGCAACAGTTCCGGTGAGTCGTTCGCTTCCGATTCCTCCGGCTGGTTTTCGTTCGATGGCTGCGAGGCTTGCGGCTTCGCGGCGTTGCGGGCTTGTTGCAAAGCGTCCTCCAACTGGCTGAGCAATTCGTCGAGCGTTCGCTGATCGGTTGCGAGGCTCTCGTCGGCCATGTTGAGCTCGTTCAGACGCTCGTTCTGCCGAGCGTTCAATTCCTCGCGACGCACTTCTGGATCGTCGGGCTTCTCGCCGGATTTGTTTGGCTTCTTGGGCGAGGGCCGCAGCTTGTCCTTGAATCGTGGATCGACTTTCGTCTTCGGGCCACCGAGCGCGGGCAGGAAGAGATTTTCCTCGTCGTCCTCGTCTTTCATTTCCGAGTCGGGCTTCGCGGCGTCCTTGTCGTTCGCGTCCGTCTTGTCTTGCGGATCGTCCTCTTTCATCTCAGGGGTATCTTCCTCGTCCGGTGGCACGAGTTTCTCTCCACTGTCTGGATCGTACGGCCGGTTCGGAAACTTCGGGTTGCGCTTCTGCTTGAGTTTCTTGTATTCGTCGGACTTCTGGAGTTCTTTCGTTTTCGCCAATTCCTTCTCGGCCTTACGGTCGAGGTCGTTTTGTTTCTTTTCGAGATCGCCGACGAGCATCTCCGGCGCTTCCGGTGTAAACTCAGCCAGTTGAGCCTGATTGTTCGCGAGGTTTTGCAGTTCTTGGCGCAACGCCTCGATCGCGGCTCGCAGTTCGGCGAGTTCGCGAGCTGACAGCTCACCGCTTTGTCGCGTCATTTTGGCTTGCAACTCTTCGAGCGCTTTCGCGGCGTCGTTGCGAGTGTCCTTCTGAGCCTCACGCAGCGCGTCCACGCGATCCTTCAGGGCTTCCAAATTCTTCTGGACTTGCTCGCCGCGGGCTTCAAGTTGCGGCAGTTGCGGGTCTTTCGCTATCGGCTGCAGCGCCTTCTGCATCTCGGCAGCCAGTTCCTTCAGCGGCGAGACGGCCGCTTGCTGGAACGCTTCCGACAGGTTCTGCATTTCCCGTTGCAATTGCGGCGGGATGAGTTGTTGATTCATGGCCTCGTTGGCCATCGCCTTTAGTTGCTCGTTGAGTTGTTGCGCGGCGTTGGCGCTTTGCTGCTCCTGCGGTTGCAACTGAGCGAGTTCCTTCTTCAGCTCTTCGAGCATTTTGGCCGCTTCGGGATCGAGCTTGATCTCGGGCGGTTGTGGCGGCGGCGGTTGCGGCTTATTCGCGTCCTTGTTCTTTGGGTCATCCTTCGCGGCTTGTTCTTTGGCCGCTTGTTCCTTCGCGGCTTGCTCGGCGGCCTTCTCCGCTTCGGCTTGAGCGGCTTCGACCTTTTCGGTCAGCGGCTCGTACTTCTCTTCGAGCTTTTCGAGTTTCTCTTGGACCTTCTTTTGTTCGGCGATGAGTTGCACGAGCTTCTCGCGGAACGTGTCTTCTTGCTGCTCGAACTGCGCGAGTTTCTTGTCGGCCGCGTTCACATCATTCGCGACGATGCGAATCGTGAAGTCTTGTGTTTGAGCTGTCTGACCTTTGCGGTCACGAACCTCGGCCCGGTACTTGAGCACGTCACCCGCCTTGAGTTGCTCGGCGACAAGGTCGAGCGTGACGATGGCCGTGTCGGCGCGTTGCACTTCGGAGTAGGTCTTGACGGGTCGGCCTTGGAAGCCGGCGTTCTCTCCCTTCTGCGTCGAGAGCACGAGTTCTCCGAGGCCGAAGTCGTCGAACGTGGCAATGACCAGGGGCACCTTGACCGGCTCGCTGAGCACCAAGTCGACGCCCGGCCGTTCGATCATGATCTGTGGCGGGTTGTCCGGCACCGCGACGATGCGAGCTTCCTTCATCTGCTGATTGGCAGCGCCGATTTCGTTTCTTAATTCGACGCGATACCAGCCATCTTGCTTGATCGTGAATCGGCCGGTCCATGTTTCCGCATTGCGCATCGTGGCGACGTGTTTCGAAGTAGGTTGGGCACTCTTGCCCGACTTCGGCTCACCAGGGGGCTGACGCCCCCCGTTCGCCTCGGCCCGCTGAAGCGGGAAAGTCTCCGCGACGACCAGTTTGCGTACTTCACGAGTGGCCGGAGGCAGCGTGCCGACGCGAGCCCACAGGCACTTGCCGCTGAACTGCGTGAAGCTCACGCCGCGGATGGTGCGCCCTTCCAGCTCCAGCGCCTTGGCCGGAAGTTCCAGTCGCACCCATTCGCCGGCCTTCGGCAGGTCACCGATGTGCCGGCGACTGATCGTGTCTGGCTGGCCGGTGGCGATCTTGTCAGCTCCCCAAAACGCGCGACGCTCCCAGTTGTTGCCATCGTGAAATTGCAGCATCAACTCTTCCACAGGCTGGTCCGCTTCCACGAAGACCTCCGCAAAAATCACATCGCCGTGATGGACTTCAAACGGCACGGCGGCGGAGTGGAACAAGTGATACGACATGCCTGGAGCGGCCGGATGTGTGTGCCACTTGGCCCACAAAGCGGGATCGCTGCCGTGCTTGTCGGCGTTGGGGTCTAAATCCTTCGCCTGCGGTTGCCATTCCCACTTGCCTTCGACGGCGTGGCCCTTTGGCAGCACGTTTTCAAACCACACGCGCAACGGTCGGTCGGTGATGGCAACGGTTTTAATTTCATTACGTAACAGGTGGACCTCACCAATCGATGCATCACCTTCGACGGAAACATTCAGCTCGACAGTGCTCTCGATCGGGCCGGAAACATCGGCAACGTCGGGCGGATTGAGCCGCGGTTCGGGCAGGCCCATGTAACTCGGATAATGCACGGCCGCCTGCAAGCCGACGATGCGCGGGCGTTCCAGCATCGTGACGGTGGCCAACCTGGTCCAGGTGCCGCCGCCGTGAACGCGGTACTCGAAGGAGTGCTCGTACAACGGCAAGCGGAATGTCCAGCGATTCAGGTCGTCCGGCTTGAGGTCATGCCACAGTGTCTTGCCGGCGTTTTCCCCATCGATTGCCGTGAGTTCCAGCCGCAAGCGTTCGGGCTTTCCTTTGGTAACTGTCGCGACGAATTCGATCAACTCGCC
>CAZPUJ010000304.1:0-4184 GCA_964589725.1 uncultured Planctomycetaceae bacterium | reverse complement strand
GCCACCCGACCACAACAGAATTGGTTTCCCCTCCGCCGCGGCCCGCTGACGTGCTTCTTGCAGACTCGTCAACCACTCAACCTCGCGCCATCTCGATTCGCCAACGTGCGGACGAATGAGTTCGCGCAACGAGCCAAATTGATCGGGCGGGAGATTGTCCTGCGCGTGCAGCGCCGAGGCCGCTGTGCAAAGCAGAATGGCTGCGAACCAAGTCTTGCGTACCGACATGCTTGTTTCCTCCGATTTCGCGAAAGATCGTGTTCGGTCGCAGCCGTGCCTGCCGCCGCGACAAGCTGCACGCCCAGCATTTTTCAGCCAACAAACCTCGTTTGGCAAGTTTCGCTACCAAACTCAGCCACGGCCGCCCGGGGCGGGGCACCCTCATCAAACTGCTGAACCAGCCTGTCAGGCACCCTTTTGAGTGGCCAGGAGTTGGCGGATGGCCGGCAGCAATTCTTGCGGGACTGAGATCACCGCTTGCCCGCTTTGTTCCAAAGCAGCTTGTTCATCCTCGGCCGTCTGCTCATCTTCGGATAGGTTCTCGTAAGCGTCAGCGAGCCGCTTGACCCGATCGGCATCCCATCCCGGCGGAAACTTTTGATCGATCATTTTTTTCTCCTGCGGCGTCTGCGCCGCCGATACGCCTGGAGCGGCTTCCCACGCAACTCGAAGGCAGTCACGACGAATACACTTTCCGGCTGTGGGTCGGGAACGTAGATGACCCGGAGAAAACGACCCGCCGCGGTTTGCCCCAGCGCCTGCCGAGAGTTATCCCGCGCCGGAAGGTCTTCGCCCGGATGTCGGAGCACATACTCGACCTCCTCTTCGTTGACCCCGTGGCCGTAAATGTGAGGGAGGCCCGTATCGGGGTCGAGGAAGTAACGGACATCCATTCGGAACTCCGAACATCAACAATCACATCATTCCGGACCGCAACCGAGAATCACAGTGCTCTTTGCTGCTGAACTTGTCAAGTAGTTGTTTCGACGCGGCGACGTTGGAGAGCTCGTTGAAGATAGTCGGCCCCCGCGACAGCAAGCTGGTGACTCTGCGAGTCGGCCGCGAATGAAAGTCAGCAGGCAGCAAATGGTCGGCCCCTCGCCAGACATCACGGAATCGCGAATCGCAGCAGTTGGCCGTGTCGGTCTCGGCAGAGGATTTGGCGATTCGAGACGACCACATGCGGCCAGACATCGTCGCTGGCGAGGCGGCTGACGCGAGCCAACTCGCGATACGTCTTGTTGGGTGACGCGGACGTTTCCGCCAGAAGAAGGTCACCTCGTCCTGCCCAGACGATGAGTTTTTCATCGGACGTGACGACCACCGAGCCGGCATCGCCGACGGGCGGGCCTTGCCAGACCAGTTCTCCGGTCTGCCAGTCGAGACACCGCAGGCGGTTCCACGCGACGTAGATTCGGCCGCGATGAACCACCGGAGTACAAGCCTTCGAGCCGAATGGCTGCTCCCAAAGTTTCTCGGCACCGCGCAGCGTGATTCGCAGTTTGCACATCGCCCGATGGTTGTATTCGGAGGTGATGAGCACGCAGTCGTCCTGCACGGCGGGGCTGGCGATGTTGTTGGCAAACTCGGTGATCCACGGATAGGTCGCGACCGTTTCGCCGGCATGAGCGGCGTCGAGTCGCACGACCAACAAACCGTCGAACGTCAACGCCGCGACGCACGGAATGCCCTCAATCGTGATCGGTGACAAACCACCGGTGTGGCCAGCAACGCTGGTCGTTTGAGATCGCCACGCTTCGCGGCCCGTCCGCTTTTCAAAGGCCACGATGGTTCCCGTCGGGCCGCCGACTTCAACCAGCAGCCAGTTGTCATGCACCAGCGGCGCGGACGTGTAACCGTAATCGCGCTGGCCACTGCGGCCGACTTTCGCACGCCTCGGCATGTGGTAGTCGTCGTAGAGATTGCGATGCCAAACCTTGGCTCCGCGCTGTCGCATGTCCCAGCAGTGCAGATCGCCGTCGGAGCTGAGCGTGTAAAGCAACTGCGTGGCCGGATCGAACTCCGGCGTCGAAGACGGCCCGGAATACAATCCCTCATCGCCCGTCGCGTTTCGGCCGTAACGCGGCGTCTGAGAGGACGTCGTCCACACAGTCTTGCCCGTCGAGGCTTCCAAACACGACACGACATTCTCGCCGTCGCGATGTCCCAGTGCGAAGATTTGTTCGCCGACTAGCAGCGGCGAAGATGCTCCCTCACCGACGTTCGCGGTCCACGTCGGTTCCGAGTCGCTCCACCGCGAGCCGTTCCAGCCCGAAGCCTCCTGAATGACGCCGTTGCGCTGCGAGCCTCGCCAGCGCGGCCAGTCCTCGGCTGTCGCCAGCGTGCTGCAACCAAGACTGATCACAACGGTCACCCAGAAGTTTTGGCTCAAACTCAGTTTCCTCAGAAACGAACGACCCAGGTTCGCAACCGCCCGACACTTGTGCCTTCGCGGGTGGGCATTGAAACTGGAAGGAAGAGTCTTTGCTACGCTTCGTGAGTTTGACAAACCTCTTGTGAGATCAGCAGATGACGACGCCTCTGGTTTTTCGTGGTCAAATCGTGTTTCCCGATCGGATTGAACGGGGCGCGATTGTGGTTCATGACGGCCGGATTGCCGAGGTGCTGGACGCTCGCGCTGCGCTGCCCACTGAGGCGATCACTGTGGATGCCGGTGACGGCTATCTCTCGCCCGGCTTTGTCGAGCTGCACGTTCACGGCGGAGATGGCGGCGATTTCATGGACGGGACGGACGAGTCGTTTCGGCTCGCGCTATGTGCTCACGCGCGGCATGGCACCACGCGGATGGCCGTGACGACGACGGTCGCGCGGCACGAGCAAATCCTCGCCACGTTGGCACTCGCCCGGCAGTTTCGCCTCACGCCGGAACCAAACGGCTCGCGCGTGATGGGTGCTCACTTCTATGGACCGTATTTCCGCTATGAAGCGCGCGGTGCTCATCCCGGCGGACCGATTCGGCCTCCGGTCGAGCACGAGTTCGTGCAGTACCTCGAATACGCCGACGACTTGGTCACGGCGACGGTTGCGCCGGAAGTGCCCGGCGCCAGAGAGTTCGCGCTCGCCTGCAAGGCCAAAGGCGTCCGGACCAACGTCGGACACTCGTGGGCGACGTTCGCTCAAATGACCGAGGCAGTCGCATGGGGTGTGCGGCATGTCGACCACTTGTTCTGCGCGATGTCCGACAAAACGAGGCTGCGGCAGTTCCAAATGTATCCCATGCAAGGAGGCGTGCTCGAAGCAACGCTGTACTTCGACGAGTTGACGACCGAAGTGATCGCCGACGGCAAACATCTCGACGCCAGCCTGCTGTTGCTGGCCCTCAAGATCAAGGGACCGGATCGGCTGGCGCTGGTGACGGATTGCAGCCGCGCGCTGGATATGCCGGATGGCAACTACCTGATCGGCCCGCGCGACGGCGGTGAGCCGTTCATCAAACAGGATGGAGTTGGCATGATGCCTGATGGCAGCGCTCTGGCTTCCAGCGTGGAAGGGATGGATCACATGGTCCGCACATTCGCGCAGCTCACCGGACGCCCGCTGTGGGAAGTCATCCGCATGGCGTCGCTCACGCCTGCTCGGATCGCGGGACGTGATCGGGAACTTGGCAGCCTCGAGAAGGGCAAGCAAGCCGATGTGGTGGTGTTTGATCGCGAGTGGTCCGTGCGGCGCGTGTTCGTCGATGGCGTTGAACTGCAAACGTAGGTGCGGCACTCGTGCCCGATCCGCGCCGGGCAAGAGCGCCGTCATCACTGCGAAGTTCACGCCAACACGTCGCTCAGCACATGGCCATGCACGTTGGTCAGTCGGCGCTGGATGCCGTTGTGGTAGAAGGCCAACCGCGTGTGGTCGATGCCCAGCAGGTGCAGGATCGTGGCGTGGAAATCATGCACGTCCACGGGCTTCTCGGCCGCTTTCCAGCCGATGTCGTCGGACGCGCCGTACGCGAAGCCGTGCTTCAGACCGGCTCCGGCGAGCCAAACGGTAAAGACGTCGGGGTTGTGATCGCATCCAGGACCGACTTTGTCGCCAGCGCTTTCGGAGTAGGGTGTGCGGCCGAACTCGGTATTGAAGATGACCAGCGTGTCCTCAAGCATACCGCGCTGACGCAGGTCGCGCAGCAACGCGGCGACTGGCTGGTCGATCTTGTTGGACTCGCGGCGATG
>CAZPUJ010000303.1:0-6861 GCA_964589725.1 uncultured Planctomycetaceae bacterium | reverse complement strand
ATTTCGAACGCCAAGCCTCCGCGGCGTCGACCGGCCTGATCGCCGAGTTCGTCGACTTTCTCATCCACAGCAAGAAGTGGTGGCTGACGCCGATCATCGTGGTCTTGCTGTTGATCGGCTTGTTGATTTTTTTCAGCAGCTCGGTGGCGGCTCCGTTCATTTACACGCTGTTTTAGGACGATAGCGCGCGTTCGGCCGTCTTGTCCCGTCTCCCCCCGCTTCGGGGGATCAGATTTGTGCTCACAGCGTACTCACATCGGTTTGGCCGAGCAGTCTCGTTCCTCCCGCCGCTTCAACCATAGAAAGTCTCCCGCATGAGTCGTCTCTTCTTCGCGATCACGACCTCGTACCTGACTCTGCTGGCAACATCATTGCCTTCGGCTAGCGAGCCGGACAAGAAGCCCATCGAGCCGATCACGTTCTCAGCGACCGATTGGCCGTGGTGGCGAGGACCGCATCGGAACGGCATCGCGGAGGCGGATCAGAAGCCGCCCATGACGTGGAGCGAGTCGGAGAATGTGCTCTGGAAGAGTCCGGTTATCGGACGAGGGCACGGCTCGCCGACGGTTGTCGGAGATCAGGTCTTCCTGGCGGCTGCCGATCATGAGCAGGAGGTTCAGTCGGTCCTGTGCTTTCATCGCGGTACGGGTCAGACGCTGTGGCAGGCGGAGATTCATCGCGACGGGTTCGAGAAGAAGGGGAACAGCAAAAGCTCGCTGGCCTCGTCCACGTTAGCTTGCGACGGGCAGCGCGTGTTCGTGAACTTCCTAAATGCGGGCGCGATCTACACGACGGCGTTGAGTCGTGATGGGAAACAACTCTGGCAGACGAAGATCAGCGATTATGTGCTGCATCAGGGATTTGGCTCGTCTCCGGCGGTCTATCAGTCGCTGGTGATCGTCTCGGCCGACAACAAGGGGACTGGAGCGATTGCTGGGTTGGACCGCGCGACGGGCCGCATCGTGTGGAAGATCGAGCGACCGAAGCTGCCGAACTACACGTCGCCGATCATTCTCAACGTCGCCGGACGCGAGCAGCTCTTGTTCTCCGGTTGCGATCTAGTGACCAGCTTGGAACCGCTCAGCGGTAAGAAACTATGGGAGATCAAAGGCTCGACCGAAGAATGCGTGACCTCGGCCGTGACCGACGGAAAGCTGGTCTTCACCAGCGGCGGTTATCCGAAGAATCACATGGCGGCGGTAAAGGCGGATGGATCGGGCAAGATCGCGTGGGAAAACGGCACGCGCGTGTACGTGCCGTCGATGCTGGTGCGTGATGGATTTCTTTATTCGGTACTGGATGCGGGGGTGGCGATGTGTTGGAAGTGCGACACCGGCGAAAAGGTCTGGGAAGGCCGGCTCGGCGGGACATTCAGCGCGTCACCGGCGATGGTCGGTGAGCACCTTTTCGCCACGAACGAAGCGGGACAGACATTTATTTTCAAGGCCACTCCCACAGCGTTCGAACTTGTCGCTGAGAATCAACTGGGCGACGAAGTCTTCGCGACACCAACCCTCTGCGGCAGCCGTATCTACCTGCGAGTCGCCAAGCAAGCGGATGGCAAACGGCAAGAGTGGTTGTATTGCCTTGCCTCCGTCGAAGGGAAACAAGCCGGCAGGTTTCCGGCCACTGAGGCTCATCAAGCCGCCGCGGCCGAAGTCCCGGCCGCGACGCCACGTTTACCGCGAGACAATCTGCTCGTATTTCGCGGTTCCAACAATGAACCGCTGCCCGTGAAAACGACCGACGATTGGCTGAAACGCCGAGCCGAGATCGTGCGCGGGGCACAGGCCGTGATGGGCGTTTTGCCGGGGCGCGAGAAACGCTGCCCACTGGACATGAAAGTCGAAGAGGAAGTGGATCGCGGCAGCTACGTGCGGCGGTTCATCACGTATGCTTCGGAACCCGGTTCGCGCGTGCCGGCGTACTTGTGCATCCCGAAGGCCGCGCTGTCGGACAATGCTAAACCGGCTCCGGCCGTGCTGTGTCTGCACGGCACTGACAATGTCGTCGGGCACGGCGTCGTGGTCGGCCTGGGAAGCAGGCCGAATCGTCAGTACGCCAGTGAACTCGCCGAGCGTGGTTACGTGACGCTGGCTCCCAACTACCCGTTGCTCGCGAAATACCAGCCAGACATCAAAGCGTTGGGCTGGCAAAGCGGCACGCTCAAGGCCGTGTGGGACAACATGCGCGGACTGGACCTCCTCGAGTCCATGCCGTTCGTGAAACCCGTAGCGTTCGGCGCGATCGGTCATTCACTCGGTGGACACAACGCGGTTTACACGAGCGTCTTCGACGAGCGCATCCAAGCCGTGGTCTCAAGCTGTGGTCTTGATTCTTACCTCGATTACTACAACGGTGACGAAACGAACTGGTTTCCCGAGAAAGGCTGGTGTCAAACCCGCTATATGCTGCGCCTCGCCGACTATCGCGGCCGTCTGCAAGAAATCCCGTTCGACTTCCACGAGCTGATTGGAGCCTTGGCTCCGCGGCAGGTGTTGATCATCGCGCCGCTGAAGGACCACAACTTTCAAGCCGCGAGTGTCGACCGTATCACCACCGCCGCCAGCGATGTCTACAAGCTCTATGGCCAGCCCACACGACTGCGCGTTGTGCATCCCGACTGCGATCACGACTTCCCGGTGGAAATGCGCGAGACGGCCTACAAGTTGTTCGACGGCGTGCTGAAGTAATATTCTTCATGCGGTAGCTGAATTCGCCAGAATTCAGACGTTCTCTGAACTCTGGCGAGTTCAGCTACGAGTCACTTTCAGCCGCCTGAAGAATAGCTCAGCAACTTTGCAGCAAACACAGTTTGACCGCTCCGACGAAATACCGCGATAATCAGCCCGGCTAAGAACATTGCTCACGAGGGCTTGGTCATGCGAACTTGGTTGGCGGGTGCATTGGTGGGAATCAGTTTGCTCGGCGGTGGCAGCGCGAAGGGCGATCACCTTGGTTTCGGTGTGCATGCACATTGGGGGTCTTGTGCTCATCGGCATTGCGTGACCGATTGCGGGTGGTATGGACCTGGCGTGGGCTTTGGCGGTGGCGTGTTTCTTTCGCCGTGGAGTGGGTACTACGCATCGAGCTATTCGAACATCGGGTCTTCGTCGTGGGGTTGGGGAACGCCGTACTGGCCGGGCAGCGTGGGTTATCAAACAGTCGTGGTGCCCAGTCCGACAGTGGTCGTGGTCAATCGCAATGCGGCGCCGCGATTCAATGCTCCACCACCGCCGCGGTTACTCCCCACGCCGCCGGCGCCGAACATGGCAGACATCTTGCAGCAACATGCCGAGCGACGCGAAGGGATCCCCGCGGCGGATGACGACTCGAACGTCATTCGTCCCGTGAGTGGTTCGTCGCGAGTGGGCAAGGAACGGAGCAAGCAATTTCAAGCCGAGGGAGATCGCTGGCTGCACGAGGGGCAGTTCGTCAAAGCCTACTTGCGATACTTGGAGGCTCAGCGCGAGGCCGAGGATCGGGGCGAGGTCTATTTCCGGCAAGCGTTCACGCTCGTCGCGATGGGCCGGTACTCGCACGCGGTCATGAAACTGAAACGCGGTTTGCAGGTCGATCCGAATTGGCCAAGGTCCGGCGAGAGCCTCGATGCGATTTATGGCGTGAACAACGTCGCTGAGAAGTCGGAGTACCTGAATCGCGTCACCGACTGGACCGACCAAGACGTGCGTGACGCCGACCGTTTGTTCTTGATGGGTGTGCTGTTGTTCTGCGACGGCGACAGTCGAGCCTCTGACTTCTTCCGCGCCGCCTGGAAACTCACCGGCCGGGGTGAGCACTTGCGGGCGTTCTTGCGATTGCCGGAATCGCCACCGAAAGAGAATTTCTCATTGTCGCGACGAGGCGTCCCGAACGAACCGCCTCCACCACCAAGGGACGATCCGGCGGAGCCGCGCGGAGTCCCGCCGCGACCTCGCGAGGACGAGCTGGCTCCAGCCAAGGAGCCGCCAGAAACGTCCGCCGTTCGCGGACCACGTTTGATTTTGCCGGATGTGCCCGTGCCACCGGAGCCAAAGTAGTCATCTCGCGCCGCGAGATGTCGCCCGAGCGCGCAATTGCGACTCCGACAGCAATGACTGCTGTGTGGCGCAACGGGCTTCGCCTCGCGGAGAGCCAGTGAATTCTTCCGTAGCGGAAGTCGTAAGACTTCCGAGTTCCTTAGGAAAACCAAACTCCTACGAGTTCGGCTACCAATGTTTTCACAGGCTCGGAGCGAGGCGGCTGCGTTGAAAGCGAACTGCATGACGTCGCCGCGATTGTTGATCACGCTTTGCACGTACAACGAGTTGGAAAACCTTTCTCGATTGATCCCGGAGATTCACACGGTCGCGCCCGATGCGGATGTGCTGGTGATAGATGACAACTCGCCGGACGGGACGGGACGTTTGGCGGACGAGATGGCGGTGCAGCAGGCTCGGATCAAGGTGCTGCATCGAGCGGGAAAGCTTGGGCTGGGGACGGCCACGGTGGCGGGGTTTTTATTCGCCATCGAGAACGGCTACGGCCAAGTGCTGAATATGGACGCTGACTTCAGTCATCATCCTCGGCATCTGCCGGCGTTGCGGGAGTGTTTGACGCGTGTGGATGTGGCGATTGGTTCGCGGTACGTCAAAGGCGGCGGAGTCGTCGGCTGGAATTGGCGGCGGCACTTCATGAGTCGTAGCATCAACGCGTACGCGCGGCGGCTGCTCGGCTTGAGGACTCGCGACAATAGCGGCAGCTTTCGGTGCTATCGAGTTCCCAAGCTGGCGGAGATCGATTGGAGTCGCATCCGCGCGAAAGGGTACGCCTTTCAGGAGGAGCTATTGTACCGCTGCCGAGCCGTCGAATGCTCGTTCGAAGAGACGCCGATCGTATTCGAGGATCGCCGTTTCGGGCTGTCCAAGATCAATTGGAAGGAGTCGGTAGCGGCGTTATGGGTGATTTTCCGGCTGGCAATCGACAGACTGTGCGGCACGCCCGTGCGTCGGACGAATGACGAATGACGAACTACCCAACGACGAAAGTACCCTGAATGACGAACTCCGAATGATCAAAGGACAGGGGGCAGTCTCCAAGAGTTCGAAGTTCGTCATTCCTTCGTCATTGGGTAGTTCGTCATTCGTCATTGGACTTCGCTGATTCGTCCTTGCCGATCCTAATCCAATTCCGATGTCGTCCCTCCGCAAACGCCGATCGCTGCATCTGCCGATAACGTTGAGCGTCCTGTTAATGGGGCTCAACGTCGTGCTGATGGTCTGTTGGATTGTCTTGCTGGCGAACATGAATGCGTGGGGGCCGCTGACGATCGGAACGGTTGTGTTCGCGTTGATCCTGGTCGTCTCGGGGTTTTATCTGTTCTTGACCATCAAAGAAGTGCGGTTGAATCAGCGACAGGCGAACTTTGTCGACAGCGTCACTCACGAACTGAAAACGCCGATCGCGTCGCTGCGGCTGTATCTCGACACGTTGCGGATGCGGCATCTCGATCCGCGGCAGCAGGAAGAGTTCTACGACGTGATGGATTCGGAGCTTGTCCGCTTGGATCACCTGATCAATCAACTGCTCGAAGTCGCGCGGCTGGACGCGATCGGGCAAGAGGCCGAACCGGAGGACATCGAACTCGAACTGCTGTTACGCCGCTGCGCGGAGGCGGCGTGTCGGCATCATAAGCGGCAACTCGCCGACGTGTTCAAATTTGAGATCGAGCCGGCGGTGATTCACGCTCGCCGATTGCCACTGGAAATGATCTTCGGCAACCTGATCGACAACGCTATCAAGTACGGAGCCGCCGAGCCGCGCGTCGGCGTCTCCGTGCAAGTCACGAATCGTGGGCGAGTGGTCACACGGATCACGGACAACGGCGAGGGTGTGCCGCCCCTCTTGCGAGGGAAGATTTTCAAAATCTTTTATCGGGGTGGGAGCGAGCTGGAGCGGCGGCAAAAAGGCACGGGCGTGGGGCTGTACATCGTGCGAACGCTAGTCGGATTGGTGAAAGGCAAAGTGCGTGTGCTCGGCCGCGAGCCGGAACCAGGGAGCGTATTCGAAGTCGAATTGCCGGGGCGAGCGATTGTCGGCGAGATGTTGGAAGCGGCTTCCTCGGAAGTGGTCCGTTCAGAGTCAGCCCCGGCGGCTTGAGGCAATCATGCGAATTTTGATCGTCGAAGACGAAACGGCGTTGGCGCTCGGCTTGAAGTTCAACTTCGAGCAAGAGGGTTACGACGCCGTCGTCGCTGGCGACGGCCCCACGGCGATGGAAGCCTTTCGCAATGCCGAGCCGCGATTTCGGTTGATCATTCTGGACCTGATGCTGCCAGGGATGAGTGGCTATGAGATTTGCCGCGAGATCAGACAACTCGACAAGCAAGTGCCGATCCTGGTGCTGAGTGCCCGCACGCTGAGCGAGGATCGCACGCGAGGTTTCGACGCCGGCTGCGATCAATACATGAACAAGCCGTTCGACCTGCCGGAATTGCTCAGTCGAGTCCGCAACTTGGCGGAGCGTCATCCCATCGACGCCAGCTCACCGCCACCGGCTACTCCGCGCGAAACCGAATCGGACATGCACGAGTTCGGCGACGTGAAGGTCGACTTCAGCCGTTTCCAACTGACAGTGCGCGGGCAAACTCACGATCTGACCACGATGGAAGTACAACTGCTGCGATACTTCTTGGAGAACGACGGCAAAGTGCTCTCGCGACTACAGATCTTGGACGACGTCTGGGGCAGCGATTCGAACGTGACGACGCGGACGATCGACAACTTTGTGCTCCGGCTGCGAAAGTTCATCGAGCCGAATCCGTCGGCGCCGCGTCACATCTTGTCCGTACGCGGGACCGGCTATCGGTTCCTCGCGAAGCC
>CAZPUJ010000302.1:0-9651 GCA_964589725.1 uncultured Planctomycetaceae bacterium | reverse complement strand
AGACACTCACCTTGAACGGGCACACCGACCCAGTCACGAGCGTGGCGTTTAGCGCCGACGGCAACCGGCTGGCATCGGCAAGCTACGATCAGACAGTGAAGGTGTGGGATTTGCCACCTCTGAATGATTCAACGATGAATGATGGATGAAGACAGTCGGCACTGACAGTCGCGCGCGGTGTCAACACGGTCGGAGGATCTGCCCAAGTTTTGCATGCGCTGGGTTAAGAGTGGGACTGGTGGTTTGACACGGATGTGTTGTCGCTTTCGTTCCCCTGACACGCGTGACTCGCCTGTGCCCGTCTGGCGAAGTGACCGCAAGCGAGTGGTCTCGGCAACGTTGGATTTAGCTTTTGTTGACCGTTGTCGCGGCCGTGGCCATGCCAATGTTGATGTAGGCATGAACGTGCGGTGCACCGCGGAAGTGCCACACGAACGACGGGCCTTCGACGCGCCAGATGTCCCAGACTTTGTCGTTTTGCAGATCCTCTTGCTGATAAAAAGCCATGTGCAGTTTGTCGATGCCGCCCGTGGCTTTGAGGATCTCCATGACTTCATCGACGTCCTCCTGGCGATAGGGAGCCAGCAAGACCTGAATCGTCTTGGTGACCAGTTGCTTCTGGTCGGCACTGAGTTGTCCGACGCCAATACCTGGGAAGGTTCCCTTCTCGCCCTGAAGCGCAACGGCCGATTCGCTCGGAGCGTTTGCCACTAAAGCTTGTTCGGACTGTTTGGCATCCAGAGCTCGGAAGACGTCGTTGACTTGCTGCGTCTGGTAATGAAACAGGTTCGCTTTGGGATTCTCGACACCATGTCCGTAGACGATGGGGCCACCGAAGGCGGCCTTGTCGACGCTGTTGCCGTCGGCTCGCAACGTCAGATGCCGGCCAGTCAGCTCCCACTCGAACGCGCCGGCTCCGGGCTCGCCGAATACTGCCACGCTGTAGCTTTCGATGCCGCCGCTGTCGTCGGCCATTTGTTTCAGCAAACGTTGATAACCGTCTTCGGACGTGACATTCCGGACGATGTCGCCGATGAGTTTTTGTTGTTCGTCACTATAAAAGCTGTCGCCGATCGCCGGCTTCGTGATGTGCCAATTGGCGCTGATCCGACTTCTCAGCGCGTGATCGAACGGCAGACAGATCGCCTGCTTCTGCTCGGCCGACAGTGACGCGTAAAACCGGCCGACGGCGGTTTCCGCAGTGCTTTTATCGCTCGGCGCGGCATACAGGCCGGGCTGACCGACCAGCATCGGCAGCGCAACTCCGGCCAGCGTCGCCGCGCCGGCGGTCTTCAGAAATGAGCGACGGTCAAACGAGTCAAACGATTCGCAATCCGGACAGGAGGATGGGTGGCGCAGCGTCATGACGTCTCCTTGGGCAATTGAGGGCCAATGGACTAACGGCCGGCGAGCGAGTTTAGCCAGGCGAATCGTCGATTGAAACCGGTGGACCTCCGCCGCTGATCTTGACCCGCGCCGCCGGTCCGGTCTAAAAGCCGACCCCGCACCCGCGCTCAGCAGTCGCCACTCATCAATTATTGGAGAGCGCAGGCGTCCTTATGATTCGTCGGCGCGACCGTTCCTCGGCCAGACACGGGTGTGACCAAGGGAGCCAACCGTGACACTCGTCGAAGCCTTGCGAATTGTCAACACGCGCGCCCAAGACTTGACGCGGCACGGATTTTCGTTGGCGCTGGCCTGCGGCTTCACGCCGTTGCACCTCAAAGCGTTTCTCGCCGCACAATTCGCCGAACGGACGTCGTCCGGGCGAATCGACGTGGAAGTGGGCCTGTTCGGCGACTTGTCGAGCACGCTGCGACGGCTCGTCGAAAGTCCGCCGGACGGCGTCGCAGTGCCGTTGGAGTGGAGCGACCTCGACGCGCGGCTGGGATTCCGTGGCACTCACGGTTGGCGGTCCGATTGCGGAGCTGACGTTCTGTCGTCGGCACAATTGCGGCTTGGAGAATTGTCGGCGCTGCTGGCAGAATTGGGACGGCGGACCACGGTCGCCTTGTCGCTGCCGACGTTGCCGCTACCGCCGATGTTCAAGCCACCGCGCGGCATGGCGGATCCTCTCGCGTTGGAATTGCGGCGGCAGTTGGCCGAATTCGCCGCTGGACTGGCCCAGTCGTCCGTCGTACGTATTGTGGACTCACAACAGTTGGATTTGCTCTCTCCGGCCGACGTGCGACACGACGTCGCCAGTGATTTGAGAACCGGTTTTCCGTATCGTCTGGAGCACGCCTGTGCGCTCGCGGGAGCATTGGCCGGTCTACTGCGTCCCGCAGCTCCGCTGAAGGGACTCATCACGGATCTCGACAACACGCTGTGGTCGGGAATCGTCGGCGAAGATGGCGTGTACGGAGTCTCGTGGGATTTGGACCACAGAACGCAGGCGCACGCTGTCTACCAAGAGATGCTGGCATCGCTGAGCGAGCTGGGGGTACTCATCGGAGTTGCCAGCAAGAACGATCCGACAATCGCACAACAAGGTTTGCAACGCGAAGACTTGGTCGTGCCGCGCGAGTCGCTGTTTCCGATCGAAGCGAATTGGGGAGCGAAGTCGGAATCGGTTGAGCGCATTTTGCGAACATGGAACATCGGTGCGGACAGCGTCCTATTTCTCGATGACAGTCCGATCGAGCTGGCCGAAGTCGCCGCGGGCGTCCCTGGCATCCATTGCCGGAAATTCCCTACCGGCGATGACGAGGGTATCGTGCAACTGGTCGGGGAATTGCGAGATCTGTTTGGAAAAACGACCATCACGCTTGAAGACCAACTGCGAGTCAGCAGTCTGCGCGACGGCGGTGCCGTGTCGCCAACGGGCACGGACCCCGAAGAGTTTCTCCGGCAAGCCGACGCGGAAATCACGCTCGAATGGAACGTGCCGGACGAACGTTGCTTCGAGTTGATCAACAAGACAAATCAATTCAATTTGAATGGCCGGCGGTTGGACGAAGCCGCGTGGCGACGTCGGTTGGCCGATCCGCAAGCGTTCCTGTTGGCCGTTCGATATACGGACAAATACGCCCCGCTGGGGAAAATCTCCGTGCTCGCAGGTCGTTGGCATGACCGACTCTCCTGGATTGACGTGTGGGTGATGAGCTGCCGCGCATTTTCCCGCCGGATCGAGCATCATGTTCTGCAAGCGTGCTTCGAGCGGCTTGGATGTGAGCAACTTCGTCTCGACTTTCAGCCGACTGACCGCAACGCTCCCATCCGCGATCTACTCGCCGGGTTAGTCGGGGTGGAACCGAACCAGCCGATCACGTTGACTCGCTCGGCATTCAATTCCCGTTGTCCCTCGTTATACGCAAAGGTGCTCTCACATGACTCCCCCAACGGAAATCGCATCGCAGCTTGAAGACTGTTTGGCTGTGGTATTTCCCGACGTCCCGCGGAGGGAATTGTACCGCGCGTCGATCAGTTCGCTGGCCCAGTGGGACTCGCTGGCCACGTTGACGCTCGTCGGCGTGATTGAAGAAACGTTTCAGATGCGGATTCCTCCAGACGACCTGGAGGAGTTTCTGTCGTTTGAACTCATTTTGGACTACCTGTCGCGCCCGAGTTTGCGTTGGCGCGATGCCGCTTAGCGGCATCCAAAGTTACCATTACGCTCCAGGTGATGGGCCGGCGTGGGGGGAGTGATGAACGCTCTCAAAAGCTTCGAGAATCGCACTGACAAAGCTCATCACGCGGAGCGTGATGGCTACGTCGTCCATGACCTGACGGCCGACGAGATCACGGTCGGTCTCGCCGCGCAGTTTGACCGCGCGGTGACGGAACAGGACATCCTGGCGTTCGCGGACAACAGCGGTGACCACAACCCGCTGCACGTAAATGCAACCTACGCGGCTGGCACGAACCACGGTGGACGAATTGCTCACGGAGCGTTTCAGGTCGGACTGGCGTCCGCGATGATCGGAATGTATCTGCCGGGGCGTCGAGTCCTGCTTTCGTCCCTGCAGGCGCGGTTTCCCGCGCCGTTGAAGTTTCCGTCGCAGGTGCGGGTCCGTGGCCAGATCGTTGCCTGGAACCGCGGCACACGGTCCGGGCGGCTAGCGGTCACCGTCACTGACACGGCCCGAGAATTGGTGACGGCCGACATCGGCATGGGATTCACGCTGCATGAGGATCGCAACGAGACGGCACCGCTGGCGACGCCGGTCGACCGCGCACACGCTCCCCCGGTAAGCGTCGCTACCGAACGACGAACCGTCGTCGTGACGGGAGCGTCGGGTGGAATTGGTCGCCGGCTCCTCGAGTCGCTCGGCCGATCCTTCGACGTGATCGCCACCGTGAACCGCGGCGAGCTACCTGCCGAGCTGCACGAACATCCGCACATTCACCCCATACGGCTCGATTTTGCCCAGCCCGATTGGAGCGACACGCTAAGTGGCTCATTGCCGGAGGCCGGTTTGTTCGCCGTCGTGCATAGCGCTTGGCCGTCGTTGCCGAAAGGGGGGCTGCTGCATGTGCCCACCGAGCTGATTCACCAGCAAATAGCCTACGGCACGACTCACTTGATCGATCTCGCGCGGCTCCTGGCGTCACGGGTCGGCGATGGCGGTGGGCGTTTGATCGCAATCGGATCGATCGCGGGACGACAGAAACCAACAGTCAATATGGCCGCGTACTCACTCGGCAAGTCCGCATTGGAAGACACGGTGCGGTTGCTCGCTCCGGAATTGGCTGCGAAAAAGATCACGGCCAACGCGCTGTGTCCCAACTTCCTGCCGGTCGGCATGAATCGCCACGCTGACGAACGTCGGCATAAGCTGGAGGTGGCGTCCATCCCGATGGGCCGCGCCTGCCAACCCGACGACATCCTCGGCGCCGTGGAGTGGTTGTTGTCCGACTCCGCCGGATTCATTTCCGGGCAGATCATCGGCATCAATGGCGCCCAATTATGACCCGCGGAATTTGAGACATTTGCGATTTACGATCGGGTTGTTTTCTAACTCGCAAATCGAAAATCGAAAATCCGAGAGAAGGAACTGTGTATGGAAAAAGTGGAGTGCCAGGAGGGCACATCGTCCCACGCCGCGCCGTATCTCAAGTTCGCATCGCGACAGTTTGGGGCCACGACGTCCGCGGCCAGCGAACGCTACCTGCGCTGGCTTTATGAGCAGAATCCATTCGGCGGCCGATGGGCTGATTCTCTGATGGCAGTCACCTCGGCGGGTGAAGTGGTGGGATGTGTGCATGCGATGAACGTGCCGTGGCGGATCGACAACGAGTTGGTTGTCGTGCCGGCGATTCACAATCTGATGGTGGCACCGGAGCACCGTCAGGGCGTCGGCACACGCATGGTCATGAAGGCCCTGCAGCGGCATGACCTGTCGGTGATTCCCAGCGCCGTCGAACCGCTCGGTATGCTATATCGACGGCTGGAGTGTACGCGGGTGGAGTCGCTCTGGTATCGCCGCGTGCTGCGTCCGCTAAAAGTCGGCTGGCAACTGGGAGCCCAAAAGCTGTGGGGCTGGAATCCGTCGGCATGCCACTTTCCCCAGGCCACTCCGCCGACACGACTGCCATCGGCACACGGTGCCGGGTGGTGGACGACGGCCCCGACCGATCCGCAGCTTGAACAACTCGCCGAAGTTTTCAACGCCGCCCGGACGACCGCGTGTGGCCCGGAATTCTCTCCGGAGTTTTTGCGCTGGCGGTTCTTTCATGAGCTCGGCCCTCGGCATGCGGCCGTGTGGCTGGAGGCGAACGGACGAATCTCGGATGCCGTCGTCCTGTCGTTGGGGCCACGGCACGGCTTCAACGTTGGACGTATCGTCGCAGCACGAGCCAGCGACGCGAGACAATTTGCCGCACTGGTCAAGCTCGCGGAGCATCTCATCCGGCGGCATCGAGGCACGCTACTTTTCACATTCTGCGCGTGCCCGGAATTGAACCGGATCTACTCGGCGATGGGTTGGCAACCACTGATCAACGGGCCGCAGACGTATCTCTCGTCTCGACGCAACGGTCCTCCGCTCGCCGTTTCGTTCAATGGCGAGGCGGTGGATATCGGATTCGAAGCCCTTCCGTGCGCGGCGTGACCTCGTCGCATGGCTCTCACATCTGGAGACCGCTCATGACTTCACTTCCCGGTGTGTTCACGATGTCGTTCGATTGCGAGGGGCTGTGGGGACCATCGGTTCTTACGTCGTCACTGCGGGAACGCATCACTCAAGATCGCTTGAGGGCCACATACCAAGCGCTGATTGACCTGCTCGACTGGCACGACCTCCGTGCGACGTTTGCTTTTGTCGGGGCCTTTGTGCTTTCACCGGAGGAAGTTCGACGACATCCGGACTGGTTCAAATCCGTATCGGGTCGGCAGTGGCCTCGCACACAAGAGTTCCTCGCGGCGATCGCTCAAGGGCGTACGGGTGGATGGCTCAGCCCCGAGTGTTTCGACATTGTCCAAAGTAATGGACGGCAGGAGTTGGCGACGCACGGCTTCCAGCACTTGGCCCTGCGAGACCACGCTCTGACGCGAGACGATTTTGAGCGCGAACTGGCGCTGTCCGCGGCCGTGGGACGCCTCAAGGGTTTCACGCCTCGGACGCTGGTGTTTCCGCGAAATCAGGTGGGGTTTCTCGACTCGCTTGCGCCCGCCGGGATCATCGGCTTCCGCGAATACATCGGCATGAATCATCTAAGTCTTCCGCTCTCGGAACAGTGGCAGGTGCGCTGCGACGCCCTGGCAGCGCTCGGGCGGGAGGTCAAGCTTTGGCAGAAACCGCAGGTGCATCCGCCCGGAGTTTCCTGGGTGTCCTGTGGTCCAACGGTAACTCGTTCGAAGCACGTCGTTCCATTCCCACGGACGAGCGGACCTGGTCCAACATCGGCCGTCGCGATTCCTTCAGGCTACTTTCTCAACTGGCGCGTGGGACTGCGGCGGCGGATTCCGATCAAACTGAGTGTGGCACGTTGGTCGCGGATGCTGAGCCGCGCCGCCCGATCCGGTGGCATGGTGCATCTTTGGTCCCACCCCCATAATTTCATCACGGGCGACCAACAACTGGAGTTTTTTGGAGAAATCCTGCGAGAAGCATCCGCCTGGATCCGTCGCGGCGACTTGCTCAACCTGACTCAGGAGCAATACACCGAGCACCTCCTGGGCCAGGCTGTTGCCGCGAGCCCAGCGTCTGCGGTAGCGACCGCCTCCTCGTTCCGAGCAGCCTAAGTCCACCGATGGCCAAGTGTCCGAAACGACCGAACAACGGTCTTGTGATGGGTACTGCTTTGGCTGATACTTCGCCGCGATTTTCAGTCCTTGCGATTCGAGGATGCTTTCGTGTCCGTCCCGAATTCCGAATCGATGATGCCGCCCCAAGGAGGCGTGCCGACGTCGAGTGTTGCTCTTGTCCCTGCCAAGTCCAGCGTCGTGGATTTCCAACGCGAGGTGACTGCCGGCAAGCGTTTCGAGTTCGGCAGGAACTGGCAGAGTTTTCTCGACCTGCTTACGGAAGAACGGATCGCTGATGCGGTCAGATTCTTGCAACGGCAGTTGAATGTCGAGCGGCTCGATGGGCTAAGGTTCGTAGACATCGGCAGCGGCAGCGGCATCTACTCGCTGGCAGCCAGGCGGCTGGGGGCGATCGTGCATTCGTTCGACTTCGATCCCAGTTCTGTCGGTTGCACTCAGGAGTTGAAGCGTCGGTACTTCGCCGACGATCCGGATTGGGTGGCTCAGCAAGCCAGCGTTTTGGACCAGGACTATCTGAACGCGCTGGGGAGATTTGACGTCGTCTATTCGTGGGGTGTGCTGCATCACACGGGCCAGATGTGGTCGGCGATCGAGCACACTGCGGCTTTAGTCGCTCCGGGCGGACGGCTGTTCATCGCGCTCTACAACGATCAGGGCTGGCGGTCGAAGATGTGGCTGCGAGTCAAACAGATTTATTGTTCGGGGACGATTGGTCGATGGCTCATGGTCGCCATTTGGGTTCCGTACTTCTTCACACGGATGTGCGCGGCGTGCGTGGTCGGTCGCTACAACAAGTTCGCATGGTATCGCCACGCCCGCGGAATGAGTCTGACTCACGACTGGATCGACTGGATCGGCGGCCTGCCGTTTGAAGTCGCAACGACCGACAAGGTCATTCGATGTCACGAGCAACGTGGCTTCAAGCTGGAGAAGCTCGTTCCGACGAAGGGTCTCGGCAACAACGAATTCGTGTTCCGAAAGCAATCCTGACGCTTTGGAGTTGGTATTTATCCAAACTCGCAACTCCGGTTATATTCGGCCGACTTTCACGAGCCCCTTCAACGGAGAGCATTCATGCAAGGATACGATTTGTTCATGTTGGCGCTGCTGATTGGGGCGGCCTTGTTCGGCGCGATCAAGGGATTGGCCTGGCAGATCGCGTCGATGGCCTCGATCTTCGTGAGCTGCTTTGCGGCGTATCAGTTCCGCGATCGGCTCGCGCCCGAAATCAACGCTCAGCCGCCCTGGAACATGTTCCTGGCGATGCTGATTCTGTTCCTCAGCGCGTCGCTCGTGATTTGGATCGGGTTCCACATGGTGGCGAAATTCATCGACCGTATGAAGCTCCGCGAATTTGACCGGCAGGCGGGTACGTTGTTGGGTTTGGCGAAGGGGGGCGTGCTGTGCATCGTGGTCACGTTTTTCGCCGTCACGCTGTTGGGCGATGGCCAGCGGAGATCCGTCGTGCAGTCGTATTCCGGCCGGTTCATCGCCAAATTCCTGCACGACGCCGACGCGGTCATGCCGCAAGAAGTGAAGAAGGTTCTTGGTCCGTACTTCAACAAACTGGATCAGCAACTAGATCCCGAAAATCTGCCGCCGGGCGATGAGCCCAGTGCGACCGACGAACGGGTTCCCTTAAACGCCGATTCCCCCGGCGGCCGACTATTGAATGACGCGGATCGCTGGTTGGAAAACCTGGATCGTTTCAGTTAATCGCGCCGCGATCCGTAATAATCGCCGTCGTCAATTCGGCGTGCTGATCTCGCCGAGACCGGCGTTGAAGTCGATGAGCACATCCGCGCTCGATTGGAAGAACCAGTCGATGTCGGCGCCGCCGGTGAGCGTGTCGGCGGCGGATGAATCATTTTGCACAGTCGTGCTGTTGAGCCTGATCGTCCCGTTCGCTCCACCGCCGTTGAGCAGGTTGGCCACTCGAGCGGCGTAGTTGTTGGCTCTGGTCCATTCGGACATGATCGCGTTCAATGCAGCGATGTTGCCGTCGTGCGAAGTCGTGCCGCCAATGAGGATGTCGCCTCCGGCGTTGCCGTCGAGCGAGTCGGCACCCACGCCGCCAATGAGCAAGTCGCGTCCCGCACCGCCGATCAACAGATCGCCGCCACGACCGCCCAGGATCACGTCGTTGCCATCGCCGCCGTCGAGCGTGTCGTGGCCATTTCCACCTCGGAGTGTGTCGTTGCCAGGGCCGCCGTTCAATGAGTCGGAGAGGTTGGTCCCGACCAGCGAATCATTCCCGCCGCCGCCGGACAACGTGACGCTACCGAGTGTAAACGCACTGGCCGTCAGCGTGTTGTTGCCGATGCCGCCGGTGAGATTGGCCGACTCGATGCCCGACAACGTGTCGGTCACGGTGCCGATGACCAGCGTGGCATTCGTGAGCGTGAAGTTGGCATCCGCCGTTTCGATCAACCGATCAGTGC
>CAZPUJ010000301.1:0-9642 GCA_964589725.1 uncultured Planctomycetaceae bacterium | reverse complement strand
AGTCTGATCAACAGTCGTTTCCCCCTCGCCGACGACTCGGCGGCCGCCCCAGAACACCATGAGCTAAACCAAAAACACTATTCTGAGAATTCACCCGCTCATAATACTTGACTGGTCCTTCCATACCAGCGCCTTGCGGCTGATTTCCGCGACCCGAATTCATTGCTGTGACAAAGCAGTAGCGTCCGCGTCTGCCGGTCGTGGTTCCGCAAAATCACTGCGTTTCCCATGTGTTATGAGGAACGCACGCATTATCCTGTCCTCCATCAGACAAGCTCGACCGCACGCGGTCGAGACTGACACTAACCCGAAGCGTCAGCGAGGCATTGTTACCTCAACCCTGACGCTTCGGGTCCGTTTGGGAGTTCGACATGACAATCCGAACAACGCGACGTCAGCTTCTGAAGACCAGCGGCGTCGCGGTCGGCGGAATTCTCGCGAGCGTGAACTCATCAGCACGCGCGGCGACAGGAGACGCGCCGGCCAAGCAGGCGATTGTCATCTTGCTGCAAGGCGGATGTTCTCAACTCGACACGTGGGACATGAAGCCGGACGCTCCGGCCGAGTATCGGGGAGAGTTCCAATCCATCGCGACATCGCTGCCCGGGTATCGCGTGTGCGAGCACTTGCCGTTGCTGGCGGCGAGAACAAGGCGGTTCAATGTGCTCCGCAGCGTCTATCATGGCACGCCCAGTCATGAGGCGGCGATTCATTGGGTGCTGACTGGCTACGACTATCCGGGAGCCAACGTCACGACCAAGAACCGCAACGACAAACCGTCGGTCGGCTCGTTCGTCGCGAAGGTGCGAGGCCCCAGCCGGCCCGGCTTGCCGGCGTATGTCTGTGTGCCGGATAAAGGACAGCTTGGCGATCGCGTGCGGTACGCGGGAGCACACTTCCTGGGCATGGCCTACGATCCCTTCGAGTCTGGTCCCGTGCCGGTCGATGCGACGTCGCGGTTTCAACTGCCGCCGCATTTGGTAATGTCTCCGTCCATCGACTTCGGCCGCTTTCAAGATCGGCAAGGCTTGTTGCAGCGGCTGGACAATCTCACGCGCGATGCCGACACCACCGGCACAATGTCTGGCATCGACCAATTCCGCTGCATGGCTCTCGACATGGTCAGCCACTCCGACACGCGAGCCGCCTTCGACCTGTCGCAAGAGACATCCCAGATGCGACAGCGATACGGCAGTCACAAATTCGGACAGCGGGCGTTGCTGGCTCGGCGGCTGGCCGAGGCAGGCGTGCCGTTCACGCTGGTCAACTTCGCCGACAATCAAGATTGGGACACGCATGTCGGCAACTTCGCATCACTGAAGAACAACCTGCTGCCGCGTCTCGATCAGGCCGTCTCGACGCTGCTCGATGACCTCACCGAACGCGGCCTGTTGGACTCAACGCTGGTCGCGATTATCTCCGAGTTTGGCCGCACGCCGAAGATCAACGCACAAGTCGGCCGCGATCACTGGAGCGACGTGTTTTCCGTCTTGCTGACCGGCGGCGGCCTCAAGACCGGCCAAGTGCTCGGCACCAGCAACGCCCGCGCGGAAGTCCCGCACGACCGACCGATTCACTACAACGACGTCTTGGCCACGATCTATCAGCAGCTTGGCGTGGCGACCGACCGCGTGTTCAATGATGCCGGCCGCCCGGTGCCGATTCTCTATCAGGGCACTCCCATTTCTGAGTTAAGTTGAGTCGTTAGCCGTTGTTTCGGAAGGTGTCGAACGAAGCCGAATAAGGCGCTCGTGATTTGGACGGGCGAGTTCGGCCGCACGCCGAACGATCGCTCGTCGAAAACGCTGAATCTTGCGAATTCAGCTACGAGCGATTCGCGATTTTTAGCAACTGCTGCCCAAATTCGCGAGCGCTCCACATCGAGCGGCCGACTCCCCAACTCTTGTCACTGCCCGAGACGTCGATGTCGGCCAAGATGAAATCTTCGACGTGGCGGCGGCTGCGGACCAGGATCTCGCCGTGCGGATCGACGATGTAGCTGTCGCCGTAGCCGACACCGTCATTCTTCGTGATGCACTCTTCTTTGCCGAGCGACACGTTGTTGCCGCGCACGAAATAAACGTTATTCTCGACCGCGCGGGCGGTGTGGTCGGCGCGGACCTTCATGAAGTGGCCGATCAGACCCTCCTTGCCGATGTAGTTGAAGTGCGGCGAGAAGATCACCTTCGCCCCCTGCAGCGCCAGCAGCCGAGTCGGCTCGATGTAGCCGCCGTCCGAACAGATCACCACGCCGAACGTCAGCCCGTTGTGTTGAAACACGGGGAACTCGCGGCCTTGCTTATGAAAGCGTTGGTACGCGCTGCACTTGCTAAACGTGCCCAGCAAGTGCCCTTTGTGAGCGATCAGCACCGTGTTGAAAAGGTCCGGCCCGCGCAGTTCGTTGAAGCCGACGATCACGACCGACTCAAAGCCGCTGGTCGCGTCGAGCACTTTCATCATTGAGGCCGAGTCGACGGAGAACGCATCGCGCCGAGCCAACTCTTCCGTGTCGGGATAGCCAGTCAAAAAGCATTCCGGGAAGCTGACGATCTCGACTCGTTCGCGCTCCGCCCGTTCGAGGCCGGCGATCACTTTGGCGAGATTGCCGTCGAAATCTCCCAACTGAGAGTCCACTTGGCAGTGACCGATACGCATGGCCGTTCTCCAAGAAAGTCGAGGGGTGAGGTCGAGAGACCACAGGCCGGCGTCGAGACGCGCGGCACGGGGATCCCTGACTTTGACTGTGGTTCCGCTGCATCGTCTTACCGACGTTTCTTTCCAGATTCCACTCATCGCCGTGGATCGTGTCACCAATTTGGCTAACACATTTCGCTTCGTGCGTTCCTCCAGCTAATGACAAGAAGCACGAACTCGGCTATTCGCTGAGGGCATACTTTTTCTAATCTGCGCGGCAACGAGATACCGGATGGAGCTTCGGGAGGACGGCCAATGGATCGCCGATTGGTTGTGGCAGTCGCTTTGGGTTTGGGGCTTTGTGCTTGGGGCCTGCAACAGCGCGGATGGCTGTCGACGGTGGCCACGACTCCCGACGGAGCTTTGGAGGCTGCAAGTCCGTCCGAAACGGACGCGGCGACGGCTGGGCCGGCTCACCGGCCGCGAGCGACGGTCTATCTGTTTCTCTCGGTGAATTGCCCGATCAGCAACGGCTATCTTCCGACGTTGAATCGGCTGCACGAGGAATTCGCCTCGAAGCTCATCGCGGTTGTGGGAGTCGTCCCTGGACGAAATGCGACGCCGGACGAGGTCGAAGCTCATCAGCAAGAGTACGGAATTCGGTTCCCCGTCATCTGGGATCGTCATCACGAACTCTGCGAGAGACTCGGTGCGACACACACGCCGCAGGCGATCGTGGTGGGAGCGGAGAACGAGATTCTCTATTCAGGGCGAGTCGATGACCGCTTCGCCGATCTCGGACAAAAACGGCTGACGATCCGGCACGCGGATCTGCGGGACGCGTTGAACTGCATCGTTGATGGGCAAAAGATCGCGATCAGTCGGACAAAGCCGGTGGGCTGCGTGATTGAGTCGCCGGACGCCGCCGTGGCGGAGGACGTGACCTATTGCCGCGATGTCGCTCCGATCCTGTTTGAGCAATGCGCGAGTTGTCATCGACCCGACGAGGTCGCTCCGTTTTCATTGCTGAGCTACGCGGAGGCACGCTCGCACGCACAACAGATTCGACAAGTCACTCAGCGAAGATTGATGCCTCCCTGGAAGCCGGAACTGGGCTACGGCCATTTTCAAAATGAACGACGCCTGTCGGAGTCGGACATCGCCACGATCGACACTTGGGTGGCGCAAGGAGCGCCTTGCGGTGATCCGCATGATCTTCCTCCGCAACCAAGATTTGTGGCGGGTTGGCAACTGGGGCAACCGGATTTGGTCCTCGTCATGCCGGAACCGTTTGAAGTTCCGGCCGATTGTCCGGATATCTATCAGCATTTCGTGATCCCAACCGGCCTGACCGAAAACCGGCTCGTGCGCGCGGTGGAGTTTCGCCCCGGTGCGCCGCAGGTCGTGCATCACGCGCTGGTCTTCTACGACACCACCGGACATGGAAAGAAGTTGGATGCGGCCGATCCGGCTCCCGGATACAGCAGTATTGGCACCCCGGGTTTCGCCACATCTGGCGGACTCGTGGGTTGGGGACCGGGAGGATTGCCGCGCGAACTTCCGCCGGGGATGGGACGCCCGTTGGAAAAGGATTCGGACATCATCTTGCAGATTCACTATCACCCCTGCGGCAAAGTGGTCCGCGATCGGTCTCGTCTCGGTTTGTATTTCGCACCGAAATCGGCCACCTGGGTGGTGACCGAGGGAATGGTGGCGAATGTCGATTTGGAAATCCCCGCCGGGATCTCACGGCATCTGCATCGCGCCTCGTTGACAGTCCCCGTTGAGACGATCCTGCTGGATGCCACGCCCCACATGCACGTCCTCGGAAAGGAGATTCGTGCTACGGCCCACCCACCGAACGGTGATCCCATCCCGTTGATTTGGATCAAAAATTGGGACTTCTATTGGCAGGCTCATTACGTCTACGCCGAACCGATCACACTGCCGGAAGGGACACGCATCGACTTGGAATGCTGGTTCGACAACTCGGCTGGGAATGCGTTAAATCCCAACAGCCCCCCTCGAACGGTGCGGTGGGGCGATTTTTCGACGGATGAAATGGCGATCTGCTATTTCCAAATGACCACCCAGAGATGGGATGACTTTCGCGAGCTGACCAGGTCGAACCAAAACTATTTTGACGAGGAATGGAATCGTTACCAACGACGGAAACTGGCGCGCGAGCGGGCCGGGAAGTAGCCGCCGAATAGTCCACTCGAATGCGGCCTCTCGCCACGCGAACCCGAAGTGTCAGCAAGAGCGCGTGGCGGCGACAGGCTGTCTGGCGCTTTTTGATGTTGGGGTGTTTGTCAGCCCCGGCAGGGGCGAAAGGTAATAGCCCACGGCGTAAGCCGTGGGTTTGCGACCACACGAATCCGCAGAACCCCGGAGGGGCGACAGAGTTCTTGACATCGATTCTTTCGCCCCTCCGGGGCTTTGGCTGTTTCGTATGGCACCAATCCCAGGGCTTTCGCCCTGGGCTACTATCTTCCGCCCCTCGCGGGGCTAAAAAGCCCATCTTCAAAACTGACGTTTCGGGCTAGTGTGCGGCACTCGGCTCTCTGGCTTGGTCCGCCTCCAACACGACGCGAAAGCCGTTGGTGGTGCTCGGCGCGGTAGGTAGGCCGTCATGCCGCCCGGCGCTGCGGCAATGCACTGGCGAGTTGTACCAGCTTCCGCCTCGCACGACGCGCCAATTGGTCGCTGCCGCTGGCCCGGGAGGATCGACTGCTGGCGACGAAGCGTAATACTCCGAGTCGAACCAGTCCTGGCACCACTCGCCGACATTGCCGTGCATGTCGTAGAGTCCAAAACGATTCGGTTGACACGAACCGACGTGAGCGGTGAACGGATATTGATCGCTCCAATTCGCAGTGGAGGTCGCCCTGGCGAACACCGCTCGCAGCGCGACGTCGCCCACATTGGCTATCATCGGTGAGAGCGAATCCCCAGAAGCGAACGGCGTCTTGCTCCCGGCTCGGCAGGCATATTCCCATTCGGCTTCCGTTGGCAGCCGATACACGCGTTCTTCTTTCTGGCTGAGCCAAACGCAGAAATCGTGCGCGTCGCTCCAGCTCACGCCGACGACCGGATGCTGTTCCGTTTGAAGAAATCCGGGGGACGACCAGATTCGTTCCGAATGTTGCTGCACTTCGCCTGTGAGCAAGTTCAGCCCATTCACTCCTTGGCCGGTTCGTTCGGCTTCAGTGCGAAAGCTGGTCTCCTCGACGAACCGTCGGAATTGACCGACGGTGACTTCGCATTCGCTCATCCAAAATGGTCGCGTCAGGCGGACGACGTGCTGCGGCTGCTCGCAAGCAGCGAATTCGCCGAACGGACTCACGTCCTCTGTGCCCATTGCGAACTCGCCCTCTGGGATGAGCCGAAATGCCATCCCCAAACGATTGGTCATTCGTTCGAGCGAGGTCACCCGCGTGTCGGGGTTGTCGAAGGAGGCATTTCGTTCGGACTTGATTGCCTCTGGAACACCGTCCCCCGCGTTGCACCCCGCAAGCAGCATCAATCCAAAACATCGAAGCGAGAGACCAAGTGATCTAAGACGACCGAACAACAACGCAGACTCCTCGGTGAATTGTGGTCGAGCGTGAGCCATCCTCGTCCCGATTCGCAATTGAGCATCGGCATCAGCAGCGACAATATCTCATGGGGAACGATTCACCAACCGCGACATTCCGCGGATACGAGACTTACCTCGCGAATGTTGTTAAGCGGAGCGAATGGGAAAAAGACTCTTGACTGACTGCTTCACGCTGCGCAGCCTGAACGTAGCCGTCGCTCGGCAGCCGTGTTTCCGCATTGTGGTTTTGTTACGCTCCGACCCGTTTGCAATTTCCAATCACATCGCTGTTGGAGTGAGACACCCGTGCCACACAACCTGCCTCGCCTCGCTTGTTTCGCGTTGTTCCTCCTGGGACTTTTGCACGTATCGGCACTGTTTGCGGCCGACGCGCCGGGCGGTGACGTTCCGAAAGGCGAACTTAACAAATACACGTTCGAGAACAGCAAAATTTTTCCCGGCACGATTCGCGATTACTGGGTCTACGTGCCCAAGCAGCACGACCCGGCCAAGCCGGCGTGCGTGCATGTCAATCAAGACGGCGTGCAATACAACGCTCCTGCCGTCTTTGATGAACTGATTCACAAGAAAGAGATTCCGGTCATCATCGGCGTGTTCGTCATGCACGGCCGAGTGAAGGCCAAGTCAGATCAAGCTCTTGATCGTTTCAATCGCAGTTTCGAGTACGACGGCCTCGGCGACAACTACGCGCGGTTCATCCTCGACGAAATCCTGCCGGACGTCGAGAAGAAGACCGCGTCCGATGGTCGAGCGATCAAGCTGTCGAAGGACGGCAACGATCGCTGCATCGCCGGTTCCAGCAGCGGAGCGATCTGCGCATTCACCGCCGCATGGGAGCGGCCTGATGCGTTTCGCCGCGTGATCAGCACGATCGGCACGTATGTCGGTCTGCGGGGCGGCAACGTCTATCCGACGCTGATCCGCAAGTACGAGCCGAAGCCGATCCGTATCTTCCTGCAAGACGGCAGCAATGACCTGAACATCTACGGCGGCGACTGGTGGATGGCCAATCAAGAAATGCAGCGCTCGCTGGTCTTCGCCGGTTACGAAGTGAATCACATCTGGGGCGAAGGTGGCCACGACGGCAAGCAGGCCACGCAAATCTTCCCGGACGCGATGCGCTGGATTTGGAAAGACTGGCCCGCGCCGGTGAAGACCGGAGCCGGCTCGCCACAGCTCAATGACATCCTCATTCCGGGTGAGGATTGGAAGCTGGTCGCCGACGGCTACAAGTTCACCGAAGGCCCAGCCGTCAACGCCAAGGGGGAGGTCTTCTACAACGAAGTGCCTAACAGCAAGACGTTCAAAGTCGGCCTCGACGGCAAGGTGACTGAGTTCATCGCCGACACCAAGAAAGGTGACGGCCAAGCGTTCGGTCCCGACGGGCGGTTGTATTCCGTCGCTGGTGGCGCGGAGCAGATCATCGCCTACGACGCCGACGGCAAAGCCACGACGATCGCCGATGGCTTTCGCGGAAACGACCTCGTCGTCCGTCACGACGGCGGTATCTACGTCACGAACCCCGGCTGGAATGGCACCGATCCGAGCAAGGTCTGGTACATCAGCCCGAAAGGTGAGAAGAAAGTCGTCGACACGGGCCTCAAGTTTTCTAACGGCCTGTGCCTCTCACCCGATCAATCGCTGCTGTACGTCGCCGACAGCCGGACTCACTGGGTCTTCAGCTATCAGATTGAGACCGACGGCTCGTTGGCCCACAAGCAGCGTTACTACCACTTGCACATCCCCGACGCCTTCGACGACAGCGGAGCCGACGGGATGCGAACCGACAAAGACGGTCGCCTATACGTGGCGACGCGCCTGGGCCTGCAAGTCTGCGATCAAGCCGGCCGAGTCAACTGCATCATCCCGACGCCGAACGGCAAGGTTTCAAACCTGACGTTTGGCGGCGAGAAGTTCGATACGATCTTCGCCACCTGCGGCGACCGCGTGTACTCGCGCAAAGTGAAGGTCCAAGGCTCTAACGGCTGGCAACTGCCGCAGAAGCCAGCGGCCCCGCGACTGTGAAGTCATTCGAAGCCAACGGCAATATCTGGGGCAGAAAGATGGAAGCAATGCGATTCGGCTTGCCTTATTTTCCTGTCCTGCGTTTTTCTGTCGTCCATCGGCGATTCTCAAAGGCCACAAGAAACGTCGCCGTGATGATCTTACTGTTCCTGTTCGCCGCTCTGACCAGCACCGTTCAAGCCGCCGATGATCGTCCACCGAATGTCGTGCTGGTCTATGCCGACGACCTCGGCTACGGAGATCTCGGTTGCTATGGAGCGAGAGGTTGGACGACACCGAACCTTGATCGGCTCGCCACTGAAGGCGTGCGGTTTACGGATTTCTATGTCGCTCAAGCAGTCTGTTCGGCGTCGCGCACGGCGTTGCTGACGGGGTGTTATCCGAATCGACTTGGCATCCTCGGCGCGCTGGGGCCGGCGAGCAAGCATGGCATTCATGATGACGAGACGACGATCGCCGAAGTCTTGAAGACGCGCGGCTATGCGACGGCGATCTTTGGCAAGTGGCACTTGGGACATCATCCGCAGTTCCTGCCCACTCGGCACGGATTCGACGAATACTTCGGCCGGCCGTACTCGAACGACATGTGGCCGAATCATCCGAGCGTCGCCGAACTGCCGATCGCCGAGCGACTGCAACGCTGGCCGTACCTGCCGCTGATCGAAGGGGACAAAACCGTCAATGCCAACGTCACAGCCGAGGATCAGAAGCATCTGACGACGTGGTACACCGAGCGCGCGGTCAAGTTCATCGAAAAACATGAAGATCGTCCCTTTTTCGTGTACGTGCCGCACGCGATGCCGCACGTGCCACTGTTCGTGTCGGACAAGCAGCGTGGCAAGTCGGAACAAGGTCTCTACGGCGACGTGATTCAAGAGATCGACTGGTCCGTCGGCCAGATCACGGCAACGCTGGATCGGTTGGAGCTGGCCGAGCGGACGCTGGTCATCTTCGCGTCGGACAACGGTCCCTGGCTGACCTACGGCAATCACGCCGGCTCAACGGGCGGATTGCGCGAAGGCAAAGGGACGTCCTGGGAGGGCGGAGTGCGAGTCCCCTGCGTCATGCGCTGGCCGGGTCAGATTCCGGCCGGAAAAATTTGTCGCGAGCCGGCCATGACGATCGACATCCTGCCGACTCTGGCGAAGCTGGCCGGAGCGGATTTGCCCCAGCGCCCCATCGACGGTCTCGACATTTGGCCGCTCATCAGCGGACAGCCCGACGCCAAAAGCCCGCACGAGGCGTTGTACTTTTACTGGGGCCAACACCTGCAAGCCGTCCGCAGCGGAAAATGGAAGCTGCACTTCCCGCACGACTACATCTCCACCACATCCGACAACGTCGGTGGAGACTCACGCCCCGGCAAACCGGCTCAGAAGAAG
>CAZPUJ010000300.1:0-4731 GCA_964589725.1 uncultured Planctomycetaceae bacterium | reverse complement strand
TTCGCGAGTTGATGACTCGCGAAGAATGGTCTCCACACTCGCTCGGCGAGAAGACCGGCGGCAAGCGCGAAGGCTGGTGGGGCACGAGTCCCGGAGCGGAATCGTGGCTCGACGAGTTCATCACCTGGCGCGAGTTGGGCTACAACATGACCTCGCACCGCGATGACTACGACCAGTACGAATCGCTGCCTGCTTGGGCGCAGGCGACGCTCGCCAAGCACGCGAGGGACCGCCGCGAACACGTCTACTCGCTGGACGAATTCGCCGTCGCTGCGACACACGATCCACTCTGGAACGCCGCGCAAACGCAACTCGTCCGCGAGGGCCGCATCCACAATTATCTGCGAATGCTGTGGGGCAAGAAGATTCTCGAATGGACCGCGACCCCGCGCGATGCGGTCGATGTGATGATCGAACTCAACAATCGATACGCCCTCGATGGTCGCAACCCGAATTCGTACTCCGGCATCTTCTGGGTACTCGGCCGCTACGACCGAGCCTGGGGTCCGGAGCGACCCATTTTCGGCAATATCCGCTACATGAGCTCCGACAACACACGCAAGAAAGTGAGCGTGCGCGAGTACCTGCGAATCTACTCCTGAGGCACCACAACTCGGCTCGCTGGGTTTCGGTGAGACACGAGTGAAATTCTTGCCGCCGCGCGGATCGGAGCGGGCATTTCTCAGTGCATTCTGTCGCTGATGTCTTGATGCGCAATGACCGGAGGGTTGCCTGGTGGACCATCAAACCTGAGATGATAGGTAACCGCCGCGTTATTACTGGTGCCGTATCTGACCTGGACGTCCTTCGCCGCCGACTTGAATCTCGCCATTTGGAGAATGAATCAGTGAAGGGCACAAAGGCCGGTCATCAGAGTGCGGACCTATGATCCGGCCAGCAATTTCACGATCAGTTCGACCTCAGTCTTGATCGGCTGATTGCCCGACAGCGGATCCGGTGGACCGGTGGCAATCAGTTTGATGCCCTTCACTTCTCCGGCTGCGAAGTTGACGGGGAAGCGGAGTTCGAGTGCGAAGTCGGTTTGATCGGCTTTGACAGCGGCATTGGTGATGGCAACTCCGCCCGGTTGGCCGGTGAGAGTCAGGTTCACGTCCCCTTTGAAACTGGCTTGGCGTTCGATCTTGCCGGTGAGCTTCACGACCGCTCCGGCTTTGGGATCGAGCGTCTGTTCGATGGTTGTCGGGCCGCTCAGCTTCACTGTCAGCGGGTTGAAGACTGGCAATCGACGCACCGGTGAGTAGGCCGTTCGCAAGACGATGTTGCGTTCGGGATTGAGCAACTCAGCCTTGATGGCGATGTCGCAAGAACTCTCCGGCAGGACCGACGGAATGACGAGCGCGAGTTCGCTGTTGGACGGTGCTTTCGCTTCGGCATCACGGACGGCGGCTTCGGCGGCGGTCTTCTTGGTGGTGAGGTCGGCAACCTTCGCATCGGCGGCGGTCTTGGCATCGCCTTGAGCAACAGCGGCTTGCTTCGTCGCTTCGGCGAGTTGGGTGTTGAGCGCGTTCAGCGCAGTGATGGCCGCTTGCACTGGCGGATCGACGGGCACTTCGACAACTCGCTCCGGTCGCAGCGCGAGGATGAGGTTCGGTTGGTTATTGACTCGCGGTTCCAATTGCGACGTGATGAATGTCAGCCGCACCGGGCCGAGCATTCCGGGCGGACGAACGAACTTCACCGGGATCGCGGGTTTGCTCATCAGGGCCAGTTGCGTCATTGGTTGAGCGTCGGCCCAGGTGATTTGAAATGGCGTCGCCGATTTCGGCGTCGCCGCGATGGCGAATTGCTCGCGCAGCCAAATGGGCGTGCGGTCGTCGGCGGGCACGTCGCTGCGGACTCGCGCGGACACGGTTCCGTCCGGCGACTTCAACATCAATGATGTGATGAGTTGGCTCGCCGCCTCCCCCTCGCTGGTCAGCGTCAGCAGCGTGCCGCTGGCTCCGGCGGGGATTTCGGTTCCCGTCGCGGTGACTCCCGAAGGCAGTTGGCCGAGCGACAATTGCAATGGGCCGTCGTAACCACGCCGCGAAACGTTGACCTCAAAGACTTGCGACTCACCGGCTGCGATGTTGGCGACATCGGATTTCGCCGTGACGGTCACTTCGGGCGTGGGCTTATCAGCATTGGTGACGACGAGCCGATAGATTGCTTGCTCGTTCGCGATTTCGAGCGCGTCGCGCAGCACGACAACGAGTGTGTCGAGCCCGGCCGGGGCGGTGAACTCAAGCCTCGGATCAATCGACATTGGGCCATCGTCGTTGCTAGCGAGCACGCCACCGTCTTTGTTCCGAAGTTCAAAAGCAGCATCGATGCGGGATCCGAGCCGTTCGGCGAAGACTTCGAATGTCAGTTTGGCTCCGGGCGTCACGGCGAATCGGTATTGATCGAGTTGACCCGGCGCATCGAGTCGGCCGCTGATCGCGACCGGAATCGTGGGCACTGGCGTCTCGCCTGTGCTGTTCGCGGTAACGGCAGGCGCGACGCCCGCCGCCACGTTGGACTCAACCAACTCGGTCAACGAACTGAGCAGCACGCTCGGCGGTGATCCGCTCGCCGCTTGCGGATTTGGAAAGGCGGTCGGGATCACATCGCCGTCCATCGGCGCTTTGAACGGCAACTTCGCTCCGCCACTTGTTCCGAGCAATTCCAGAACGACTTCTTGCCCGCGAGTCACAACCGGTGGAAACGCGAGATCAGCAAATTGCCATTGGCCGACCTTCAGCCGAAAGAAGCTGACTCCTGGCGGAGCGTATTGCAGGTCGTGAACTTCAATCGTGTATTGGCCATCGCGAGGCAACTTGGTCGCGATTCGGCAATCTCCCGCCAGCGTTCGCGAGGGCATCGCCCAGGCGATTTGCGTTCGCTGAGCGTCGTAAAGATGCACAACCGGCCGCAGCTTGCTGCCGAGCCGTTCGGCTTCGACCTCAATCAACACGTCTTCGCCTGCTTTGCCTGTGAACGACGTCTTCGAGACACCGCTCCCCGGCACCGAACCATGCAAGCTGGCCGGCAACGCCGCGATCGTTTCGGAGATTGGCAACTGCGGCAGCCGATCGAGAGCGACGGTCACGCTGTTCGAGACCCCGTCGTTCGTGGCCAGTCGGAGTTGCGCGACTCCGGGAGTTGTCTCGTTCGGCAGCGTCGCGGTCAGCACAAGGCGATTGGCGTTACTCTGCTTGTCGTCAATCGCCGCGTCCACCGCGTTTGCATTGAGCCACAACTTCGGTGCCGGCAGCAAATCAACTCCATCAATCGTCACGACCGTCGGCTGGCCGATCTGAAAACCTCGCATGTTGACGCTGCGAATCTCCGGCGGCTTGGCGAACGCCGACTGCACGACGAATGAAAAGGCGAGCATGATGACCAAGAGTCGGATCACAGCTTCCCCCGAGCAGAAATCACCCCACCGGGCTTGTCCCGGCGGATTCAGGCTTTTGCACTACTCATCTCATCAATCGGCGAGGCTTCAATCGCACCGAAGTAGTGCAGAAGCCCGCGAGCCACCGGGGCAAGCCCGGTGGGGTTGGTGGCATTAGCCGAACAACTGGTCGATCGGCTCTGCTTCAATCAATCGGATCGGCCGGTTGCCGGGACCGGGAAACATGGTGGTTTCGAGGTCGATGCCCATGGCGTGGTAGATTGAGGCGAGGATTTGCGGCGGTTCGATCGGGTTGTTTTGCGGGCGTGCTCCCTGCTTGTCGGATGAGCCGATGACTTGGCCTCCTTTGATCGGGCCGCCGGCCATGAAGTTGGTCCAGACGCCGGGGTGATGGTCTCGGCCGCCGCGGGGGTTGATGCCGGGCGTGCGGCCGAATTCGCTCAGCACGCAGACGACCGTGTCGTTCAACATACCACGATAGCCGAGGTCTTCGATCAGCGCGGTGAAGGCCCAGTCGAATTGCGGACAGAGCATCCGTTCGTAATCCAGAATCGTGTTGTTCAAGCCGCCGCCGTCGGCGTGCATGTCCCAGCAGGAGAGATTGAAGACCGTGTCGAAGTGGTTGATCGTGATGAAGCGCGCACCCCGTTCGATCAAGCGCCGAGCCATCAGGCAGCTCTGGCCGAGCGTGTTGCGGCCGTAGCGGTCTTGCAGCTTCGGTTGTTCTTGGGTGAGGTCGAACGCCTGCTTGGCTTCGGGCGAAGTCAGCAGGTTGAACGCGCGAGCGTATGCCGTGTCGCGGCCGATCGCCGAGTTCGTTTCGGCCTTGCGTTGCACCTCGTCGATTTGCGAGAGCAGTTGCTTGCGAGCGTTGATGCGGAACTCCGTTTGCCCGGCGGGAGGTTGCAGATCGACGACCTTGAAGTCCGACCGCGCTGGATCGGCTCCGAGGAAGAACGGTTCGTGAGCACTGCCGAGAAACGCGGCCGTTTGCCCGTGCAGATTCCCGGCTCCGGTGTTGCCGATCTTGCCCGGCAGGATGATCGACGCCGGCAGCGTGCCGCGGTTGCCGAAGACTCGCGAGATCACCGAGCCGCTATACGGCTTCATGCTATCGGGGTTGAAGTCGTGACCGGTCATCATCCACCGCTGGCCGTTCTCGTGAGTCGCGCCGGTCTTGTGATGCAGGCTGCGAATCAACGCGACCTTATCCATCATGCGCGCCATCAGCGGGAAGTGCTCGCAGATTTGAATGCCGGGGACGTTGGTGTCGATCGGCTTGAACTTCCCCCGAATCTCGGCCGGAGCTTCCGGCTTCATGTCCCAGGTAT
>CAZPUJ010000299.1:0-2637 GCA_964589725.1 uncultured Planctomycetaceae bacterium | reverse complement strand
TCGTGTCGATCTCGCAGGATCTCGAACAGCACGGCCAGCGTGAGCAGCGACGCGGCCAATCTCGGCCAAACGAGGTAGTGGTTGAAGCGTTCGAGACATGCGCCGTACAGGAAGAACGAGAAGAACGCCAGAAAGCTGCTGACGAACTGATTGACCGACAACACCGCCGTTGGCCGCTCGTGAGTTTCGCCGTTCGTCGCGGATTTCTTTCGCCGCCAAACGAAACCCAACTGCGCCCACAGCCCGCCAATGGTCAACAGGAAGATCGCGGAACTGATCAGGCCGGTGATGTGGTAACTCATGATGTTCGTGGTCTGACAGATTTCGGCGAATCTGTGAAGCCCGTACCACGGCTGATTCAGCCATGCGAAGCGGACGTCGCGCCACACCTCAAACAACCGAAAACGACGCCGTGGCTCAATCCACGGGGCTAGTCGTGGCCCCAGGTTTCGTCGATCGCCGCCAGCACTTCCTCGGGAGAATAGCGAGCTAAGAATCGCTGCGGCCGCAACATCCGGCACACGTTCCCGATGCCGTCAACGAGGAACGTCGTCGGGGCGTTGGTGTCATCGCCGGTTGGGCCTGCTCCCGATTGAATGACCTGCACGGCTTTGGCCATGCTTTGATCGGCGTCGGAAAGGACGATCAGATGCGGAAAGTCGGCTTGAGTCGCCTGCGCTGTGGATTGCTTGTCGTTCGAGATGACGACCACTCGCACGTCTCGCTTGGAGAATTGCTGGTGATGCTTTTCGAGCTGCCCGAGCTCGACCATGCAGATCCCTCACCAGCGGCCTCGGAAGAAAACTAGAACCGAGCGGACTTCGTTCTCAACATGCTTGTTGGTGAACGGTGTACCATCCGCAAGCATCGCGGCGAATGGCGGGAGCTTGCCGCCGGGTTGGGCCGGTCCGGTATAGGCCGGCGTCTTGGTGGCCACGAGCATCAAATACCATTCGCCTCCACACAGCAACGCGAAGAACACCAACGCGGCGCCGCGCAAGGCACTCCGCCGCTGCAACACCGAGGCGATCATCAATACGATGCCCAGCGACGCCATCAGTGGCACGTACCAGGGCGTCCACAAATGCTTCAGCGAGACCTGCACCGCATACAGCACTGGCCCGACCAGAAACAGCAGCAGCCCTGCCCAGAAGAATGGCCAGCGCCGTGGCGCGGGAGTCGTGGTGGCAACGGCTGGAAGATTTTCCATAGCGAACCTCACCAGTTGACTGACATTGTTTGATCGTGGAAGCTGGTTGCCGTCAATGCACTCGCGGGCGATTCCATCACGAACTCGCCCGCCGGAACGCGCACAAGCTTCAGGGCACAATCGTTCGGTTCTGTCACGGGTCTCATGGTGACTGACTCCAATTGTCATCGGCGTTCATTGACTCCGTCTCAGACGACTTTCGGCAGCTCAAACCCGTTGCGATGTTCGCGGCCAAGGAGTTTGTTGGCGGCGGGATCGTCAAACGATTCGGTTTGGGGATCCAGCCGCAGCTTCTTGCCGGTGCGCCAAGCGATGTTGCCGGCGTGGCACATCAGCGAACTGACGTGACCAGAGTAGAGCTCCTGGTTGAGCGATTCGCGCTTGCGGCTGCGAACGGCGTCGAGAAAGTTGCGAATGTGAACCTGCTGGGCCTGAGCCAGGCTGCTGCCGCCTTGTTTGATGACCTTGCCCGCCGCGTCGTAGGCGATCCAAGTCGAGTTGGTCAGCAGCATCCAACCGGTCTCGCCGTAGATGGCCGCCCCTTCCGTGGCACCGAAGAGTTTCGGCCGCGACCACAGACGCATCTCGTATTGGATGATCTTGTCAGGGTACTCGTAGTTGATGAGCATCGTGTCGGGCCACTCTTGGTCGTCGTCTTTGAAGAAGAACTTTCCGCCGGCGCACGACACCGACTGCGGCATTCCGTCCAGGCCCATGACGGCGCGGCAGTAGTCGATGCGGTGGACGCCGTCGTTGCCCAGGTCGCCGGTGCCGTAATCGAACAGCCACCGCCACGCGCCGCCGACGATCGACGCGTTGAACGGCCGCTCGGCCACAGGGCCTTGCCAGATGTTGTAATCCAAGCCATTGGGGGGCGAGCCGTTCGGAGCCAGACGCACTTCGGCGTTGCGGTCCGTTTCCCAGGCTTTGCCGTAGATCACTTTGCCCAGCCCGCCACTCCGAACGAACTCCGTGGCTTCGTGGAGGAATGCCGCGCTGCGAATCTGCGTCCCCACCTGCACCATGCGATCGTGCTTGCGAGCGGCGGCGACCGCCGTCTTGCCTTCCACGATGTTGTGGCTCGCCGGCTTCTCGACATAAACGTCCTTGCCGGCCAAGCAACCATGAATCGTCAGCAGCGCGTGCCAGTGATCCGGCGTGGCCACCATGAAGGCGTCGATCGACTTGTCGTCGAGCAACTCGCGAAAATCATTGACCAGCTTCGGCATGACTCCGGTCTTCTGCTTCATCTCCTTGCCGCGCTGTTTTCGGACCGGCTCGTTGACGTCGCAGAGGTGCGTGATGACGCAATCCGGTTCGGCGGCGAAGCTGTGCATCACCGAGTTGCCTCGGCCACGGACGCCAATGCAAGCGACGCTGATCTTCTCGTTGGCGGCCACCGCGCGGCCGGACGACGCGGCACTCAC
>CAZPUJ010000298.1:0-4403 GCA_964589725.1 uncultured Planctomycetaceae bacterium | reverse complement strand
GCTGAGCACCGTGGCCGCCATGTCGGTGGGCTGGATCGGACGATCGACGACATAGGCCGCTTGCTTGTCGGTGGCTCCCACGACTTGGCCGGTTTTCAGACCACCGCCCGCCATGACGATCGAAAACGCGGGGGGCCAGTGATCGCGGCCCGCCATCTGGTTGATGCGCGGCGTGCGGCCGAACTCGGTGGTCAGAACCACGAGGGTCGAATCCAGCATGCCGCGCCGATCCAGGTCGCGAATTAAAGCCGCGAGCGCTCGGTCGAGGCTGGGGACGAGCAGGTCGCGCAGGCTCGACGTGTTCTTGCGGTGCGTGTCCCAGTGACCGTTCTCGATGCTGACAAACCGGCAACCCGCTTCAACCAACCGACGAGACAACAGGCAGCACTGGCCGAGGCTCGTCGCACCGTACTCTTCCCGCACGGCGTCGCTTTCGCGGCTGATGTCGAAGGCGGCCTTAGCCTCGGCCGAGGTCATCAGGTTGTACGCCTTCTCATAAAACGTATCGAGGAATTGTACGTCCTTGCTGACACGCTCGGCCGAGCGATTCAGTCGGTTCACTTCACGCAGAGCCGCTTGTCGCCGCAAGCTGCGCGGGTTGCTGACGCCTTCAGGCAGGACGATGTCGCGGACCGAGAAGTCTGGCGAGGCGGGGTCGTCTTCGATCACGAACGGCGCGCAACTCGCGCCCAGGAATGCCGGGCCGCCGCTGTTCAACAAGTTGGGCACCGAGATGTATGCGGGCAGCGAACTGGAGTGGCGTCCCAATTTGGCCACCGTCGAGCCAAGCGCCGGATGCACGTTGTTGTCTTTGATCGCGCGGTTGAACGCGGCTCCCGTGCCGGGATGCATGCCGGTCATCATGACGTGATAGCCGGCCGTATGGTCGGACTCGCCGTGCGTCATGCTGCGGAGGATCGCCAACTTGTCGGCGACGGTGGCCACATGCGGCAGGATTTCCGAGACCTGCAAGCCGGGCACGTTGGTGTTAATCGGGTTGAAGTCGCCACGGATTTCGGCGGGGGCATCCGGCTTGAGATCCCACATGTCCTGGTGAGCCATGCCGCCGATGATGAAAATGAAAATGCAGTTCACGTCTTTCGTCTGCTTGGCCTGTGCGGCGGCACTGACCGCCTGCATTTGCAGGACTTGAGCCAGGCTCAACCCCGCCAGCGAGCCGGCGTGCAAGAAGTCGCGACGACTCATGCGATCACAAAAGCGAGAAGTCGTTTCAAAACTAGCCCGACGCGCAAGCAAGGGATCGAAATCGCCGGTGACTTCCACTCCCTCGCTTGCGCGTCGGGCTAGTGTGCTGGTCTTGAAACCACTGCTGGGAAACTTCGCCATGTGAACCACCCGTCATTGAATGAAGAGAAAGTCGTACGAGTTCAACAGCGTCCACAAATAATCTTCGGCCGCCTGACGTGGTGAAGCCTCGGCAAACAGCTTCCGACCGACCTGCAGTTCCTTGTCTCGCGGCGGCCGGCCCAGCGTGGTCAGGCACAACTCTTCGATCAGCGCATCCGGCTTGGTTTGTGAGGCAGCCAAGCGAGCCACTCGGCCGGTGTTGCTGGTAATCTTCTGCTCGATTTCGGGCGCGTTCATCAAATGCAGAGCCTGCGCCATCGTCGGTTCGCTCGACCGACCGCACTCGCAGGGACTGTTGCGTTCGGGACGGCCAAAGATTTCCAGGAAATAACTCGGCAGTCGGTTGTCCCACAGCGAGATGGCTCGCGTTCCCGGCGGCCGACCAGGAAAGTTCTCCGGCGTGCCAGTGACTTCGCTGATCGCGTCGAGCAACACTTCGGCCGGCAGACGTCGTACTCGGTAGTGCGAAAAGTTCTGCTCGTCGTCGAAATTGGTGTCGTTGGGGGCGCTCGACAATTGGTACACGCGGCTGTTCAGAATCAGCCGCGAGACGGCCTTCAAGTCGAATCGCTGAGCGACCACTTGTTCGGACAACCAAGCTAACAGCGGTTTGTTGGTTGCCGGATTAGTGGTCCGCAGGTCGTCCTCAGGTTCGACCAGCCCGCGTCCCAGGAAGTGCCTCCACAATCGGTTGGCCGCCAGTTGTGCAAACCACGGGTTGTCAGGCGCGGTCAGCCATTCGGCCAAACGGACTCGCGGATCGACTGCCGTCAAATCCGTCAGCGGAGCGCCATCCAGCGTCCGTGTTGGTACCGGTTGATCTGAAAACGGGATGCGGATTTCGCGATACGCGGCGTGAAAGACCAGTTCGCGTCCGTCACGAATCGGCTTACGCTCGATGCCGTTGAAGAAGCCGGCCAAACCGTAGAAATCGTGTTGCGACCATTTCTCGAACGGATGATGGTGGCATTGAGCACATTCCAAACGGATGCCCAGGAACGCCTGGCTGATGTTGCGAGTCAGCTCTTCGGGAGTTCGAACCGCTCGGAAAAAGTTGACCGGCCCTTCGCGTCCCGAATTGCCCGAAGCGGTGATCAATTGCCGTACCCATTGGTCGTAAGGCCGGTTGGCGGCGAACTGTTCGCGTAGCCAGCGGTGCAGTTCGAAGGAGCCTCGCTCGCCCAACTTAATGCGATCGACCAGGAGAATGTCGGCGAACTTCAACGCCCACAGGTCCGCGTATTCGCTGCGCTCGAGGACCGTGTCGATCCCACGTCGTCGCTTGGCCGGATCGCTGTCGGCAAGAAACGCTCGCACCTCGGCCGACGTGGGGAGCGTGCCAATTGAGTCGAGATAGACACGGCGCAGAAACGTGGCGTCGTCGCAAAGTTCAGAAGGGACAACCCCCACCTTGCGAAGCTTGGCCCAGACCAGTTCGTCGATGGGATTGTTAGCCGGCAGTTGAGGGTAGACCGCGGGAGCGTTAGGCCTCGGCACTTGGATGGCGACGGCCGCGACTTGTCCCATGTAATTCACGGTGATGGCCGCCTCGCCTGGAATCTGGCCGGTGTGGATCAATCCGCCTGCTGTGGCCTCGACCACGTGTGCCGCGTTGCTGGTATAAGCCGCCGCGTCCGTCACATCTCGCAGGCTTCCATCCGAAAACACAGCCGTGGCCAGAATTTGCTGATCGGATCGGGGAAATAGCACACGCTCGATCGGACTGATTCGCAGTTCAGTCAATCGCGGCGCGTCATCGGCCCCCAACGGCATTCCTTGGTCGATCCAACCAGCCAACAGTTCGGCATCCGACGATAAGCCTGCCACGCGTAAGCCACCACCGTGAGGGATTTCGGCTGTCGCCTTAGCCAGCAGCAAGCTTTGCCTCGGAGCGGCGGGAGATAATCGCCGGCCGCGACCTTCTTTCACAATCGCATCGTAATCGGCTTGGAAGTCGTAACCGAACACCGACAACTTGAACCCGTTCTGCCCCGATGCCTTTCCATGACAGCCGCCACTGTTGCAACCCAACTTGGAGAACAGCGGTACGATATCGTTGGCAAAGTGGACCGGTTGGTGTTTCTGCGAGTCGCTCACCTTAATTGGCACGCGCACCACCCGTTCGCCCAGCGAAACAATCAACTCGGTCTCCCCGTCTGCGACGCCAACTACGACGGTCCCCTCGACCCTCGCAATGCGCTCGTTGGCAGTCGTCAACGTCGCTTGCCGAGTGGAATCGACCAATCGCCCCGTCACCTCTGAACGCGTGACAAGCACCTGTTGCCGGCGATTATCGCCGCGCAGCGACAAGGGCGTCGGCTCGACGAGAAGTTGCGATTCGGAAACCGCATTGCGCGAGTCGTTCGAGACCGCGTCACCGTCCGATGCTGGCTTCGCGGCTTTTTCTTCCGCGATCGTGTCTCGCGAAAGGGCCACGGTCATCACAATGCCCGCCATAAACACCAGCGCCGAACCGCGTGCTGAGCGATGCTGTCGAGCGGCGGTTTGCAGCCAAGCGATGCCGTTCCGCATGATCTCTCCGGCGGGATGCCACAGTGGTGGGACCGAACAACAGTGGTGGGACCGAACAAGCGGGCAGGGCGACACTATACCGCGGCCAGAGCGGGGCATCCAACCTCGGCGGTCAAACGGCCTCGGAGTGCAATTGGAGGCTGGCCGTCGTCCCACCCGAGAGTCAGCACATGAAGCGTCCACCATGCCCGGCTATACTGGTCGCGATGAGCGACGTGACGCAAATCCTCAATGCCATCGAACAGGGCGACCCGTATGCGGCCGAGCAGCTCTTGCCGCTGGTCTACGACGAACTGCGCAAACTCGCTGCACAGAAACTCGCGCTGGAGTCTCCAGGCCAGACGCTCCAGGCCACGGCGCTCGTGCATGAAGCCTACCTGCGGTTGGTGGCGAGACCCCAGCTTGAACTGGGTAAGTCCGCGCCCGATGAACCGGGCTGGAATAGCCGGGGCCACTTCTTCGCGGCTGCCGCCGAGGCGATGCGCCGCATCCTGATCGACCAG
>CAZPUJ010000297.1:0-9522 GCA_964589725.1 uncultured Planctomycetaceae bacterium | reverse complement strand
ATGCTCTTGGGGCTGCTCGGCGGCACGCTTGGCTATGGAGCGCGCTCGCTGTTAGGCTATTTGCGGACCAAGGAAAAGTACCAGCTCAGCCTGACCAAGAGCTTGTACTTCCAGAATCTCGACAACAACGCCGGCGTGCTTTGCCGGCTGCTCGACGAAGCCGAAGAGCAAGAGAATCGCGAGGCCTTGCTGGCCTATTATTTTCTATGGCAGCTCGCACCCGCACAGGGCTGGTCGCACGAAGAACTGGACCGGCAGATTGAGGGCTACTTGCGGGAAGTGACCGGGCGCGACATCGACTTCGAAGTGGGCGACGCCCTCAACAAGCTGATCCGGCTCGATATTGTCCAAACGCTACCCAGCGGCCACTTGCGGGCCATTCCCATCGCGCAGGCGCTGACCAGGCTCGATCAAGCCTGGGATAACTTTTTTGAGTATCACCGCGTCGCTTAGCCGATGAGCCCTATTTCCGAGGCAGCAGAAACTCGATAAAGGCTCGGGTAGCCGGTACCAGGCACTCGCCGCGCCGAATGAGAACACCGGAGTGGATCGGCCGGATCAGATCAGCCAGGCTGCGGACACCCACGCGGTGGCCGCGCGTCACGACGCCGGTGGGCATGAGCGGCACCACCGACACGCCCAATCCCGCTTCAACCATGCGCACAATGATCTCCGTATTCGTGGTTTCCATGTCCACACGCGGCGACAGCCCTTCTCCATGAAACGCGTCCATGACGTGTTGCCGGCCCGTGGATCCGCGTTCGAAAAGAATCAGTGGCAGATCGACCAGGTCGCTCAGAGCGACCCGCTTCTTACGGAGCAAGTCGTGCCGGAGCGGAGTAATCAGGCTCCAGTCGAGCGGAAACAAATGAATGTACTCCAGTTCGGGAGCAGATTCGTAAGGCGCTGCGACACCCAGGGCCAATTCGGGATCTCGAAGCAACTCGGCCTCGATCTCCTGCTCGGTCCGATTGCTCAGGCGCACGTGGATTCGGGGAAACGCTTGATGGAAACGTCGCACCGCGTCGATCAGCACGTAAAGGATCAGGTACTGGGTGGCGGCCACGTGAATCTCGCGCTGCTCATCCGCGCTGCCGAAGAGTTCCGCAAGCTGCCGAGCCCGTTCCAGAAAAGCGATGGCTTGCGGCAAAAACTGCTTGCCCCTGGGCGTGAGCGGCGCGACCTTGCGCGGGCCTCGACTTTTGGAATAGAGCTCCACCCCCAATCGCTGCTCCAGGCTCAACAGCCGATTCCGCAGACCTTGCTCGGTGATGTGTAAGACCCGCGCGGCGCCACGCAGACTCCCCTGGCGCGACAGTTCCACGAAGGCCGCTACCTGATCCGTTGACAGCGACGGGAAGGTGCCCGCCATAGGGACTCTCCCCCGCTCCGTTGAAGGTCACGTTCGACAAAAAGTAATACAACTAAAACCGTTTCTAAAAAAAGTATAAACAATTTTTCCTCGGCGAAACAAGCGCGTATGCTGACAGCAGATGCCGGCAAACGGTTCGACGTAGTTCGACGTAGACGTATCTGCGAACCGGCCAGGCATCCCTGTCGCGAGGAGACGAGCCATGGTAGACAAGGCCATTGTCCTGGCCGCCGGCGCCGGGACGCGCTTGCGACCCTTGACGGATCGGGTGCCGAAAACTCTTGTGGAGGTGAACGGCGTCTCCATTCTCGAAAATGCCCTGGCCCATTTGCACAGCGCCGGGCTCCGGGAAGCCGTCATCGTCACCGGCCATCAGGGCGGAAAAATCATCGAGAAATTCGGCCGGCAATTCCGCGGTCTGCGGCTCTCGTATGTCGAAAACGAGTGCTATGCGACCACGAATAACAGCATCTCTCTGTGGTTGGCCAGGGAGCACTTGTGCGAGGACGTACTCCTCCTGGAAGGCGATGTGTTTTTCGAAAGGGCTGTCCTGGATCGCCTGCTGGCCCAACCTTCTGGCAACCTGGCAGCGGTGGACGATTACCAGCCGGGGATGAATGGTACGGTGGTCCAGGTGAAGGATCCGGAGAAGTTCCGTCGCACCGGCGCGGCGGAGATCGAACGGCTGTTCCTCGGCAAGCATCAGCCGGCCGGCTTTGATTACCGCGACAGCTTCAAAACGGTCAATATTTATCTCTTCCGCAAAGACTTCCTGCAGAGGTATTTTTTACCCCATCTGGAAGCATACCTTGCCGGCGGAGATGAGACGCAGTATTACGAGATCGCGCTGGCGGCGCTGATCCTGGCGAACCAGGCCAGGCTCAGTGCTGTGCGGTTGCATGGACTTCAGTGGTTCGAGATCGACGATCTGGCCGACCTGGAAGCCGCCGCTTACCGATCAGCGCCGGCGGCGCAAAAGTATGCGCGCGTGACTCAGGTGTACGGCACCTATCAACGCTTCGATTTCACCGATCATTCCTATCTTTACAATCCTCATTTCCCCGTGTCGGCCATGTACGAGGAGATGCAGCGCCAGCTCCGCGACATTGTGATCAATTATCCCGCGGGGCAGGCGGAGCTTGCCGACCTGGTTGCCCGCTGGAGCTTCCGGCCGGCAGCACAGCTCGTAGTGGGCAACGGCAGCGCCGAACTGATCAAGATTATCGGCAGCGACGTCGTTCGCGACCTGACCATCTCGGTACCCTCGTATAACGAGTACGAGAACACTGTGCCGTCCGGGCGGGTCCATCGGATCCCGCTTGAGGCCGACACCATGCAGCTCGACATGGACCGTTTTCATGCCGAGATTCGGCGCTCGCGCTCCAACGTGGCCGTCGTCGTATCGCCGAACAATCCGACCTCGCTCGCCGTGCCCAGGGATGCTCTCCTGGACTTGCTCCGCCGCCTGGAGGGCTCGGACTGTTTGCTTGTGGTCGATGAATCGTTCCTTGAGTTCGGCCCCGCTGACCGCTGCTGGTCGCTGGAGAACGAGGTCGATCGTTATCCCAACCTGGCGATCATGAAAAGCATGACGAAAGTCTTCGGCACCCTGGGTCTTCGTCTGGGCTACGTGCTGTCGGCCAACGACGATCTGATCCAGACGCTGCGTCGGCGGGTTCCAATCTTCAACGTCAACGGCCTGGCGGAAGCCTTCCTCCGCCTGCTTCCCCGATTTCGCAAGGAGTTCGAGGCAAGCTGTGCCCTGGTGCGGGCCGAAACCGACCGTCTTTATCGCGACTTGCAAGACATCTCGTGGTTGGATTGCTATCCGCCCGACGCCAACTTCGTCTTTGCCAGAGTGCAGCATCCGTGTATGGACGCCTGCGAATTGACCCGGCGGCTGTTCACGGATCGCGGGATCCTGATCAAGCATTGCGCGGGCAAGTCGATGCCGAACGGAGAACACTACGTGCGCATAGCCTCCCGAACGCAACATGAAAACCGAGTTCTCGTTCGCTATCTGCGAGAGCTGGGCGAGGACCAGAGCTCCCCCTCCGTGGTATCGCCCGCTCGCCTGTTTGGTGGACTCATTCGACGTGATGCAGGGGCTTCCGTTGAAATTGGTATTGGAAGTGCCGAGATTGAAATGGCGGGACTGGGCCACGCGAAGCGCCAGCCGCCCGCGCGAACGTGACTCTTTGGCGAGGCTTCGGCATGGTTGGCACGCCGTTGCCAGCGACGCATGACGGCATCATCTCCCCGGATGAAAAGGCCCGGCCAATCGTCTTGAAACTGCATGGCACGATGGGCGGGAAAAGGATTGAAGCCCGGCTTAGGCTCTGATCAGCCGGGCTCCCTTTCAACTTGCTAATCCACATCCCCGATGTGGGCTTCGCCGCGGTCGCGTGTGACGAGGCCGTCGTAGACGGCGGCACTGATATGTTGCGACAGGAAGTGAACGCTGCCGTCGCCGAACAGGTGATGCGCCCCGCTGATATGCTCACTGGACGCCCCCCACAGGCAGTCGATCCCCTGCCCGGCGGAATTGAAATAGGGGGTATAATTGATGGCGATGTCCGCCGCGGCATAGCTGGGGGGATTGCCGTCGTCATACCGCCGCGAGGTGATCGAGGCGGTTCCTCCGTCGATCCAGACGGCCGCATTCTGCTCGCGGGTTTCGCCTACCAGCACGGTTGACGAGGTACCATCCCGAATATCCTCCACGCGAGTGGTCGATTGCGGATAAATGACGCCGTCCGGGCTTTTCCACAAGTTCCCGACCGTTGTGGCCCCGATCGCCACGTAATTTCGCAAAGCATATTTCGCTGAAAGCTGCACATACAGCGGTTCCTGCGAGAAGTCGTTGCCGCTGTAGGTCGGGCAGCGATAAACAACGATCTTTTGCGCAGCAGCGACCACATTCAAAGCGTCGAGCGCCGAAACGTTGTAATCCACCTTGTTGTACAATTTGGCTTGATCGAGATTCGGCAGAATCAGGCTGGCCCAACTGTGCAGATGGTAATGGCTGGGGTTCGAGGTCCAGACGCCGTCATCGATACGGCTGGTGCTGCCCGGTGGAAATTTGCGGAAGGTGCGTTCATAGTTGTGCAGCGCGAGACCGATCTGCTTCAGATTGTTGCGGCAAGCTATCCGCCGCGCCGCCTCGCGAGCCTGCTGCACCGCCGGCAAGAGGAGTGCGACGAGAATCGCAATGATGCTGATGACCACCAGCAATTCAATCAGCGTGAAGCCGCGGCGAAGGACCGTCGAACGGCGGTGAGCGAGGCTGGGCATGACGGCTCCTTCAATCTCAGCGGAACAGCGCGTTCCGGCTGTCGAGAGTGGATTCGCTGAGCAACTCATTCGGCCCGCCGCATGGGCATCCTACCGCAACGCGAGTTGTCCTTCAAAGCCCGCCGTCTGCGACGGCGAGTCCGTCTCTGCGAAGCGTCGCGAAATGTATTATCGCGCGATCGTCACGCCAGAGAGGGATTTGCGCAATTGAGCGGCGCCGGCGGCGGTGACCGGAGTCTCCTGCAGATTCAGCGTTTTTAAGTTCGTCAGACCTGTCAGCGATTTCAGTCCTGCATCCGTCACACGTGTGGAGTTCAGACTCAACGTCTGCAATTCGCTGGCGCCTTGCAGATACTCAAGCCCGGCGTCGCCGATCTGCGTCTTGCCGAGAAACACATTCTTCAACTTCGGCAACTTCTCCAGTGCTGCGAGATCCGCATCCTGGACGGCCGTGTTGTGCAGATAGACTTTGATCACCCGCCGGTCGGCGCCGGGATGGTCAAATTCGACTTTGCCGCCGTGTTTTTGAATCGCGGCCACGGCGGCCGATTCGTCAGGGTGCCCGGCCGGCTGATTGCAGCCGATGGCCGTGGCCAGAATTGAGACCCAAAGTCGGACGGAGATTCTTGCTGCCATGATCCGCCGGTTCTTGATTCAGCCGCTTTGGTGCCCTTCATTCCGAGCCTTGTCCCGCTCGTGCAGCAACGATAAGCACTTCCGGCACGTCACCGCGGCGCGAGCATCCGTGGCGATCCCTTCCATTTCGGCCCGATGAGCAGCTTCCTTGTCGCGAGGATTACACAAAACCTTGCCCTCGTCATTGAGGGCGTGCAGGTCACCTTTCTGTCTCCGGTCCCTAGACATCGACCGCATCCCGAAAGAAGGCATGCCAGCTCGCAATGGCAGGCGCACCGTCGGGCCGAACGACAAAGCCCAGTTGCCCGCTCAAGGCAAGCGGGGTTGAAGACCATTGTAACGCAATCGAAGCGCGCCAAGCACCTGCGGGTCAACCGCAGCGACTGGTTAGCTTCCAGAGGGCTGCCGAGGATTAATTCAAGGATCTGGTTGCGGATATCAACAAGCGTCAAGCCGATTTCGGCGAGAGCAGCGCACGTGTTAGTCCACGTCCTGTTCATATCTCAAACTCTCCTCGCTGCAATCTGACTACTGTAGAGTGACTGCGAGGACGGCTCAATCTTGCGTCGCTCTCTCCGGAACTCCGCCGCGACGCGCCAGCGCAAGACAAGACGCCGGAAAAAACCAGCATCCGCAAACTCAGCTGCGCGCCGCGCACGGACGGTCTCATGCAACTCGCGCAAGCGCACCTGAAACTCCGGGCTTCGACGCAATCTCCACTCTCCATCTGCGACAAATCGTGGCTTCATGGTATGAACATGCCGAGTGGTCGAACTTGGTTATAGATCGTTTCCGCGTATCAACCAGCCTCAAAAAAACGTGGAATGATCGGGCGCGCCACGAACCACCGTAACGGGAATCGGCCGAGCCGAGGCGATTCCGAGATAATATATGAGTTCTCGGGGCTCGCGTGCTTTGTCAAAAAAAATATCCCTGAGCCGAGAGCGACCGGAAAACGGTCGTTTTCTCGGAATCCCGATATACGGATGAGTTGATGCGACAGCGGCACTGCGGTAGACACGTGAGGAAGTGATTTGTTCACGTCCGAACGGAAGCCAAAGGCTGAGCTTCGCGGGTTGTGGAAACCGGTGGGCACGCCAGATTCATGATCCAGAACGCCGACGTCAAAGTGAACGGCAAGATTGAATCGAAAAGATCGAAAGCGGTGACAGAATCCGAGATCGCTTCATGTACCCTGATCGGAATCTTGCCCTTCTCTGCGGCGATGAAGGTCCAGCTCATCCTGGCCGTCGCTCTCGGCGCGCTGTGTACCGCCAGTAGATCAAATGAAGTTAGGTATGACCGGCTTCCGTCACGAGTCCCGATGTGTGGTTTCCATCGAAAAGGCGGGCAGACAAACGGCGACGTACTCGGCCCCTTCGGTTTCGGGCGTGCTGTATTGCACCCACTCGCCCGGATGAGTGATGACCGCGTCCCCTGAATAAACATCGAGCACGCCGTTTCGGTGTGCAACTCGCAGGATTCCTTTCAACACGAGCGTGAACTCCTCGAAATCCGGCGTTTGTCCTGGCTCGATCCAGCCAGCGGGACATTGCAGGTAAGCGATGCTGACTTGAGTGTGGCCGGAACGGACCCGACCGATGTACTCATCAATCAAAATCGGTTTGTTCGTCACCGCCTCAATTCGGGACGGCGTGGAGATCAATGTCGGCATACGGTTCGACTCCTCACTGGTTTTCAAGCAGAATCACCGGCATTCTGTCGGTGGAAAAGTTGCCACGGTAGAATTCGCGAAACCAAACACCCACCTGATTCCCACGAAGGAACTGCCATGAAACTCAACGTGCTGCTCAGTCTCGCAGTGTCCAGAGGGCAAGTGGTGGGAACCATATGAACGATATGAATTGGCGGCGTTGTTGGATGAAATCGAGACCTATGACAACCCGGAGTTTTACCAATGGTTGCTGGCACAGAAGCGAACCAGCAAGGAATAGTCCGCACGCCAGCGGCCAACGCCGAGAAATTCAGCCAGAGAAATCATCACCCTTCGTAAGAAGCTGCAGAGGCCCAAAATCCAAGGCTAAGATGGTCAAGAAAGGGAAGAAATGACCGACACATCGCCTCACCAGCAGATTGATGGGATGATCACAGGGTACTGGATTTCACAGGCAATCTACGCTGCGGCGAAGTTCGCCATTGCGGACCATCTCAACGGCGGTCCCAAGACAGTGGGAGAATTGGCTAACGCCACTTCCACCAACCCCGATGCCCTCTATCGGCTGCTGCGGGCGTTGGCGAGCGTCGGCATCTTCGTCGAAGGCAAGCCACGACAATTCTCATTGACGCCATTGGCGGAACCATTGCGAAGTGACGTGCCGGGATCGAAGCGGGCCTTGGCCTTGATGTCGGGCGATGAACAATTCCGTACTTGGGCAGAGATCGACTACAGCATTCGTACCGGCAGAAGTGCCTTCGATATGGTTTTTGGCAAACCGATTTTCGATTACTTGGGTGAGCACCCCGATAAGGCCCAGATTTTCGATGCAGCGATGGTTGGTATTCATGGTCGTGAATCGAATGCCATTCTCGACGCTTACGATTTGTCTGCTTTCGGCAGCGTTGCGGACATCGGCGGTGGCAATGGATCACAGATCACAGGCATCCTTCAAAGACACAAGATGATGAAGGGAATTCTCTTCGACTTGCCTCATGTAATCGAACGAGCGGAGGAGAGAATCCATGCTGCGGGCCTACTGGATCGTTGCTCGCTTGTCCCCGGCAGCTTCTTCGATGCCGTACCAGACGGAGCAGGTGCTTACATCCTGCGGCACATCATCCATGATTGGGACGAGGAAAAGTGTTTGACGATCCTGCGCAACTGTCATCGTGCAATGTCGCCCGCAAGCAAATTGCTCGTCATCGAGAGTGTCATACCTCCCAATAACGAGCCGTTCCACGGCAAGTTCCTCGATCTGGTCATGCTGCTTATCCCTGGTGGCAAAGAACGAACCGAGGACGAGTACCGGACTCTGTTCGAGCGAGCAGGCTTTGAGCTAACACAAATCGTCACCACCAGCACCGAGATCAGTATCCTTGAGGGAAAGAATCGGTAGATGCCTCCGATCAGGTTCGACGCCCGGATCAATGCCGACCAAGGCCCGTTGTAGCGGGCACTCTTCACCGTTCGCTTCTCCCCGTCGATACCCTGCGAGCAACTCTTTGGACCGCTGGGCCAGCATTCGCCGTAGTTCTCGACGTTTGCCTTTAACCCGTGGGATCACCATGCCGTCGTAGCCAGTCATTTGGTGGCGCATCCATGCAATGACGGCATCAAGCTGCGTCTCCGTAGTGCATGGCCAGCCAAATTGTCGGCTCATCCGGCGTCGTCCAATCAACCCGGTGCTTCTTGTGGTCCCGGACGCTGATGAAGTCGCCGGGCTTCACCTCGATGGTCTGGTCCTCGAAACCAAGTCTGGCCGCTCCCTTCAGCACGACGACTCATTTGTGCTGCTCTTGCTCGTACCAGAATCCTTCGGGCGAGGCATGGCCATGGGAGACGATTCGCTGGATGCGGACGTTGACATCTTCGAGCAGCGTGGTGAAAAGCTCGTTGGGCAGTTTGGCTGGAAGATCAGTTAAGAGGTTGGCGATCACGACTCAATCCTCTTCCGCAAAAACGCCGCAAGGTTATCGGCGTCATCGGTGCCGACATGCAGCACACCGCCAGTCTTGAAATGGACCGCTACGCAATCCCGGCCCCACAAGTTCCAGACCCACCCGCCTCGAGTGCTGTAATGAATGCCCCAGCCATCGACGAATAGCGTGCGACCGACTTCGACCTGCTCGATATCAGCGTACTGCACTGTCCTGCCGAAGAGTGGCATTGGGCCAAAGCGAATCGAAAGCGCATCGCCTTGATCTTCAACGGTAAGATGATGAAAAGCTGGAGCGAGTAGAGCGATGACCAAACCCACGGCGGCAGCGATCAGATGTCCCGGCGGGCTGCCGACGTTCCAAGCTATTGCAAAACAGAAAACAGCCGTGCCATAAAGAATCAAGCACAGCGGGGCCTTTTGCGTGTGCGAGTACGTCGGTGAATTGGTGGCAGTCATCGCAGTCTTGTAGTGCCCTTTTTCTAACCGGAGCGTCCTTGGTTCTGGCGTGTGGTAGAGTCACCACAGCAGAAAGGACGCATCATGAAAAAAGCTCGACGGTCCATTTCGGCGGACGAAAAGGTCGCCATCGTCAAAGCTCATTTG
>CAZPUJ010000296.1:0-19443 GCA_964589725.1 uncultured Planctomycetaceae bacterium | reverse complement strand
GCACATCACCGTAAAAGGCAAGAACGTTCAAGTCCGCATCAACGATGAGCTGGTGCTCGACTTCACCGAACCCGATGGAGTGACCGGCACGCGCAAGCTTGGCAAGGGTTCATTCGCTCTTCAGGCCCACGACCCCAAGAGCGTCGTGTACTACCGAAACATCCGCGTCAAGGCGCTGCCGGATTGAACTTTGACGCGTCAACTTTGGAATACGGCGGATGAGATGTCGAACTTGTTTCGGCTGATGATCGTGGTTTGAAATAGGAAGCGGTGACAAGTTGCCGCACTCCAAAGCCATGCTTCTTGGCTACAACACAAACGGCCTCGCCTTTCATCGCTGGCAAGACGGTATCGAACTGCTGGCAGAGATCGGCTATCGGGCCGTGGCGATCACGGTCGATCATGCGTGCCTGAATCCGTTCAGCGACAACTTCGCGGTCGAGCTCAGTGAAATGCGATCGCTGCTGCAACGACATCAACTTCGATGCGTAATTGAAACCGGAGCACGCTTTCTGCTCGACCCGCGTCACAAGCACGAACCGACGCTCATCTCTCCAACGCCCGAAGGCCGCTTGCGGCGCATCGACTTTCTGCGAAGATGTCTGCACATCGCGAAAGAATTAAGTTCGGACGCGGTCTCGTTCTGGTCTGGGCTTCGGAGGGCTGACGTGCTGCACGAACAAGCCTGGGCGTGGTTGATCGAAGGTTGCCGCCAAGTGGCCGACGAAGCGGAATCCCTCGGCATACAGCTCGCCTTTGAGCCGGAACCGGAGATGCTTGTCGAGACGCTGGAACAATACGGCCAACTCGCGGATGCTGTCGGCTCGCCCCACTTCGGTCTGACGATCGACATCGGGCACGTACAGTGTGTCGAGGACGGTCCGATCGCCGATCATCTCCGTCGTTGGGCGGAGCCGCTCTGTAATGTCCACATCGAAGACATGTGCCGCGGCGTGCATGAGCATTTGCGTTTCGGCGACGGCGAGATCGACTTCCCACCGGTGATGGCCGCGCTCCGTGAAATCGGTTACACCGGCTGCGTGAACGTCGAACTCAGCCGCCACAGCCACATGGCTCCCGAAGTGCTGCGCGAATCGTTCGAGTTTCTGTCGCGGCTGATTTGAACCAACTTGTCTTGTTCCTTCTTCATGCCGTGGAGAGGGATAGACTCCTTCAATTGTAATTTAAGCTCGCCGTGTGCGCAATTTGTCCCCTCTCCCCCGCCGCGGGGGAGAGGGTTAGGGTGAGGGGGCCGAGCGCTCCACCGGACCATGAACCCCCTCACCCCAGCCCTCTCCCCCGATGCGGGGGAGAGGGAGCAAGCATGCGGGCGAAGCCCGCGTTAAGGAGAAGGGTCGTGAGAGGCCATCGACGTTCATTCATCGCGGTCATCTTGCTGTTTGCGCACTGCGCTCCGGCCGATGATTTTCCAAGCGAATTGGTGAAGTTCCAGCAGCACGGCGTTAAGCCGATCTTCACGGCTCTGGGCCAAGGAACTTGGGAGGTCAAGATTCGTGAGCGGGGTTTCATCTGGCTCGATCCCGATGCGGACGGCACATCGCCCGCGAAGCCAAAGTATCACCTGTGGTACACCGGCTACGACGGAACTCGCGAAGGAATCAAGCAACTCGGCTACGCAACCTCGCCGGACGGGATTCAATGGACGCGGCATCCGAGAAATCCGATCCACCGCGAGCATTGGGTCGAGGACATGCTGGTGCTGCGTCACGACGGCGCGTTCCAGATGTTCGCCGAAGGGAAAGACGATCAGGCTCAGCGATTGATATCGCGCGATGGCGTGTCCTGGCAACGCGCGGGGAAACTCGACGTTCGTAAGACAGACGGGCAGCCGATTGAGTCGGGGCCTTATGGCACTCCGACCGCGTGGTTCGAGAACGGCGTGTGGCATCTGTTCTACGAGCGGAGTGATCTTGGCGTTTGGCTGGCGACGTCGCGTGATTTGAAAGTGTTCACGAACGTCAGCGATGAGCCGGTGCTGGGTCCCGGCCAAGGACTCCACGACCGCGAACTGATCGCCATGAATCAAGTCATCCGACACAACGGCCGCTACTTCGCCTATTATCACGGATCGGCCAAAGGCGAAACGCCGTCGTTGTGGACGACGAACATCGCTGTCTCGGACGATCTCCGCAATTGGCGGAAGTACGATGCCAACCCGCTTTTGCCGCGCGAACTCAACCGATCGAGTGGCCTCCTGATCCGCGACGGCAAGCACTTCCGACTTTACACCATGCACCCCGAAGTCTGGCTGCACCTCAGCGAAGCAGGAGACAGGAAACAGGAGGCAGGAAACACAAGACCAGAACCAAGCACGCAGTGACACTGGCATGCGTCATAATCCCAGCTTGGCGGACCTCGTTCGCCGGCTCCTGTTCCCTGTCCCCTGTTCCCTGTTCCCTGTCCCCTGTCCCCTGTCCCCTGACCTCTGTTCACTGACCTCTCACTTCTTCACCATGTCTTTCGACGTTCTCAATCCCTGGATGTTTGCCGGACTCGCTGCGGCTGCGTTGCCGATCGTGGCGCATCTGCTCAGCCGTAAGAAGTACGACCTCGTCGCATGGGGCGCGATGCAGTTTTTGCAACTGGCTCAAGAGACACGCCGCAAGGTTTGGTTGGAAGATCTATGGTTGCTACTGCTGCGGATGGCGCTCGTCGCTTGGCTGGTGTTCGCGCTCGCTCGGCCGTGGATTTCGGCGAACTGGTTGGGTGACATCGGACCACAGCCAAATCGAGACGTCGTGCTGATCATCGACGGCTCGTACAGCATGGCTTGGGAGGCGACGTCGGTCACGCCGCAGCAAGCGGCGGTGCGGTGGTGCGATAAGTTTCTCGGCGAGTTGCGTCACGGCGACACCGTCGCGGTGATTGAAGCTCGCGAGCAAGTTCGTCCGCTGATCGAGCCGGCCACTCACGACTTCAATCGCGTGCGCGAAGTGCTCAAAGCTCTTCCGCCGCCGAGCAGTTCGGCCAACTTTCCCGATGCGTTGTCGCACGCGGTGAAGCTGCTCAGCCGGACCAGCCACCTGCGCCGCGAGGTCGTGTTGCTGACCGACAAGCAAGCACAGGGATGGTTCCCTGACGACGCGAATTTGTGGTTGCGGCTGGACGATCTTGCCAAACAATCGTCGATCAAGCCAAAGCTGTGGGTTGTCGACGTGCTCGATGGCAGCGACCTGCCACAACAACCGACGGAGCGATTGAACTTCCACGTCGAGCGGTTGCAACCGACGCGAGAATTGACGGTCCCCAACTTTCCCGTGCGGTTTCAGACACGCGTGCGATTCAGCGGCGGTACGACGTCGGTCACTCGACAAGTCCATTTCGAGGTCGACGGGCAACGACTGGCGGAGCGAACTGTTTCGATATCGCTTGCCCCGAACGGCGAGGCGAATATCGAGTTTGAGCATCGTTTCGAAGCGGTCGGCTCGCACTTGGTCCGCGTGACACTTGATGCCGACGACCTGCCGACCGACAACGCCAGTGAAGCGGTCGTCACCGTGACCGAAGCGTTGCCGGTGCTGATCGTCGACGGTGACTCACGCGTAAAACCGGTGCAAGGCGAAACGTTCTTCTTGCGAGCCGCTTTGGCAGCTGCGGGCAATGACACTCCGTGGGTCAAACCGACCGTCGTGAACTGGTCCGACTGGAACGCGAAGGCGCTCGAACAATTCGCCGTCGTCCTGCTGGCTAATGTGCCGCAATTGCCTGATGCTCAACTCGCCGCGCTGACGGAATACGTGCAACGCGGCGGCGGCCTCGGCATCGCGTTGGGGAATCGAGTTGAGAAGGATCGTTATAGCTCCGGCCTCTTCGGTTCAGAGACAGGTTTGATCGGAGTCACACTTGCCGAGATCGAATCCGAACCGGCTGAGCGGAGCGAAGAGGGAGTCGGCATCGCCAACGGGAGTCTTGAATCTCCGTGGCTGCAACGGTTCCGAGCCGAACGGGGCGCGGCGTTCACGACGGCGCGATTCAGCCGGTGGTGGAAGGTGGATGTGGCGAAGGTTGAGTCGGTGAATCGTTCCGACGCCCCTCGTCCGAGCCCTCACCCCGGCGGGGAGAGGGGACCGGACAAGCAGATTCCCGGTGGTAAGACGGAACCGGACAAAGTCAAACCGACTGATGAGATCGAACGCAAGCCGGCGCTCGTGCTGGCGCGGCTGCAAACCGGAGCACCGTTTCTCGTGTCGGGTCAGTTTGGTCGAGGTAGTATCTTGTTGCTGACGGTTCCGCTGGATGCGGATTGGAGCACGCTTCCCGCGAAGCCGGATTACGTCGCCTTCGTCCATGAATTGTTGTTTCAATTGGCCGCTCGTCGAGGCGACCGCAATGTCGTGGTGGGTCAGCCGCTCGTCAGTCCGCTCGCGGTGAATGTCGAGCCGACCGAGTTCGTGTTCAACAGCCCTGACGGCGAACTGCGCGAGCCGCAACTCGGAGGTGACGACACGTCTCGCTTACTGGTGCTCAACGACACGTCGCTGCCGGGCATGTACGTCTTGCGAAAGAAAGGGCCGAACGGCCCCGCGCCCGTTCGGCCGTCCTTGCCTCAGCGAGGAGGCGGATTGACGCCGGGTAACGCCGCAGAAATCAAACAGCCGGCGTTCGGCCCGGGCCGTGAGCTGTTCGTCGTCAACGCCGATCGAGCCGAATCCAATTTGACGCCGCTGACCGATGAGCAGCTCGCGACGCTGACGGCGGACGACCGCATGCAGTTCGCACGCGAGCCTCGCGACACTCGCATCGTCGATTCCGACAACTTGCCGCGTCACGAACTGTGGCAATTTCTATTCTTGGCATTCCTCGGCTTGCTGGTGTTCGAGGTTCTGATGACTCGCCGTCTGGTTCGAGGCGGACACTCGGTGGTGAGAGACTGACACCATGCACGTCAAACAAATCCGCGTCGTCATCGAATTCACCGCCGGCATCTAACACTAGTGGCAAATTGCTGCAAGAAATCGAAGGCCTCGAAGTCATCCTGCTGCCGGATGCTCGCGGCGATTCGTGAGGATTTCGTGCTGGACCATTTCTGCCGAGTATTGTCGGTCGGCGAAATGGGGCCAGAGCGGTTGACGCTGAAAGATCCTGTGAATCTGCCGGTCTGTGTCGGTGAAGTGGCCTTGTTCGTCGATGGCCAGGAACGGCGCTGGCCGGTCCGATTGCCAGACGGCGCTTCCGAATCATCGCCATTTGTTCGCGCCGAGCGGGTCAACACGAACGGCTACCCTTCTGCGACGTTCACGTAGACCTTTAACGCATTTTTGTCCTCAACGAGAAGTCGCATCATCTCGGCGTAGTTCCCAAGGCCGTTGACGGGGGTCGTGAGAATCTTGTGGACGACGCCAGGATAGAAGATCTCGCATTGCGCGAGATCACTGATCCCGGACTCGAAGTGTCGGAAGTTGGCGTTGACCGAGCCGAGCAGCAGCTTGTTGCCCAGCACCCAATTGATGTTGATGTTGTCAGAGGAAACTTCGATCTTGCGTTGTCCGCCGGTGATGCTGGTCCAGACAATCGCGCCGTTGTGGCCCAGGACGCTCATGGCTTCGAAGGCGATGGCGCTGTTGCCGGTGGCTTCGATAATCAGGTCGGGCTTACCGGAGTGTTTGGACAGTTCGGTCAGCGTCATGCCTTGCGTGCTGATGTACTTCGCGCCGAAGCCTTCAGCGATCTCGGCTTTGAGATTCGGTTTGGCACCCCGCGCGACCGTGTAAACTTCCAGACCGCGCAGACGTAGGATCAATGTCGCCAGCAGGCCGATCTGGCCGGCTCCGGTCACGTAGGCCAGTTTCGGTTCCCATACTTGCAGTCGCTTCTGAGCCTCAAAGGCTTGCTGCACGGCTTTCGCGGCGCAGCTCATCGGTTCGGCCAGCACGTGCAGATGTTTCAACGCTTTCGGAATGCGGACAACGAACTCGGCGTCGTCGACGTAGTACTCGGTCAAGAAACCGTGCAGCAAGTTGATGCCGCGCTCGTAGTACGTTTCCTCGCTGGTGATGTCCGAACGGCCGATGCGGTCAAAGATCGAATTCCCCGGCCGCCGCACCGTGCAAGTGACGTAATCGCCTGGCTGCACATGCCGCACGCTGGGGCCGACTGCTTCAACGACTCCGAATGACTCATGGCCGAGAACGAGAAAATCGTAACCCGGGGGCGGGTTGCCATACAGTCCGTCGTTGATCTCGCGATCGGTCGCGTCGACGCCGACTTTCAGAATGCGGACGAGCACTCCGCGACCGTTGGGGACGTCATCAACTCGTGGTTTGGGGAGTTCGGCCAAATGAACACTGTCTGGCTTCCGTGGCTTGACGGCGATCGCTTTCATGAGTGCTGACTCGCAATGGCATGGCTGAGAACTCAATTTCTTACAGAAACGAGGCAAGATTGTACCCCGCGGATTTTCGATTTGCGATTGCCGATCCGCTCGTTCCCAAGCTCCGCATGGGAACGCCTCCACGAAGCTCCGCTTCGCGCGGCTGAACGGACATCAGACCGACGCCAACCGAATGCCATGCCAGACGTGAAGCAGAGCTTCAGGGACCACGTTCCCAAGCGGAGCTTGGGAACGAGCAATTTGCGATTACCACCTATGCGCGCGGCGCGCCACCCATCTTGCTGCGAGAACGGGAGTCCAGATATGCCCCCAAGGCTCGGTCGTACGGGTCGGTCGTCAGTAGCTTGAAGTAATCCACGCCGAGCCCTCCGCAGCCGGAAGAAAGTTCGCGGCAGAAGCGGCGATAGTTTTCGAGGTAATGCTTTCGCAAGCGATGCGGGTCGACGAGCACTCGATGTGCGACTCGTTCCAGATTGCGGAACTGTGTCGGCCGCGTGAACGGAAAGTCTTCCTCTTCGGAAGCGACGACGTGCATCAACACGACTTCATGCCGCGAGTGCCGCAGTTCCTTGAGCGCGGCCAGCAGCTTGTCGACCGAGTCGAAAAAATCGCTGAGCACAAACACCAGACTGCGGCGTTTCAGCGTCGGCACGATGCCGACCAGAACTTCCGCGAGACTCGTCTCGCCGCCGGGTTGCCGTTCTTCGAGCATCGCCGCGATCCGTTCGAAACTGTGAGCGGCCGTGGCCGGATCGGTGCGGTCGCGAACTTCGGTGTCAAACGTGATCAGCCCAACCGCGTCGCGCTGCGACAGCAGCAAATAACTCAATGCGGCCGCGACTTGCCGAGCATAGGCCCACTTACTGAGCGTTTTGCCGGCATAGGCCATACTGCCCGAGGCATCGACCAGCAGATACGCCCGCAGGTTGGTTTCGTCCTCGAACTCTTTGATGTAGTACTTGCCGGTCTTTCCGAACGCTCGCCAGTCGATATGGCGAATTTCATCGCCAGGGTAGTACTGCCGATGCTCGACGAACTCGATGCTGGCTCCTTTGAACGGACTCTTGTGTTGCCCGATCAAATAACCTTCGACGATCAGTTTGGCCACGACCTCCAACCGGCCGAACTTAGCCAACGCCGTCGGGTCCGACAGAGGCACATCCTCGCGAACATTCTTGCCGAAGACTTGTTGCATGGTGCGTCGTCCAGAACAGTGTCACGGTATTCGTCCTTTGCACATTGTCATTGGTCCTTCGCGAAGTGGCTGCTACAAATCCGACATGATCAACCCTTGGGAATGGTTTCGAGCCGAAGCGGCGAACTCACAGCGGGAGCCCTTCAAAAAAATGTTATTCGGGCTCGTGGCTTGCCTGTTGGCCGGGCTGGTGGTCTGGTGGGCTCAAGACGCGCGTGCGTCAAATGCCAAGATGATGCCGGATCGCTTGGCCTCGCTGATGGCCCTTGTGAATTGGCTGGGAACGCTGGTCGGGATGGGATTGTTTTGGGGCGGAAGCCTGTTGGTGATTCGACCGTTGACGGCCAGAGGTTTTTTTCAACCGTGGTTGACGCGGTGCGGTTCGGTGGAGCGTTTGGCATTGGCATGTGCCGCCGCGCTGACGCTGCTGACCCTCGTCGCTCATTGGATGTCGTCACTGTTGGAAGCCTGGATGCTGGCGGCGTTGATCGGACTATTCGTGCTGGCCTCGGCGTTCGGCTGGAAACTGCCGAAGAAGGGATGAAGGATGAGAGCTGATAGAAAAGCCGGCCTCGGCGCCTCTCGTTCTGCGGCTCTCATTTCACCACGTGTCGCACTTTGCCACCGACAATCACCGTATGCGCTCGGCCCTTGACTTCCCAGCCGGCGAACGGAGTGTTCCGGCCCTTCGAGCGGAACTTGGTGGGATCGATGCGCCACGAGGTTGTGGGGTCGATGATCGTCACGTCGGCGTCAGCGCCGGGCTTCAACGTTCCCTTTTGGATGCCCAGAATGTTTGCCGGGTTGATCGTGAGCTTGCTGATCAGCTTCGACCACGTCAGATGCCCGGGTTCGATGAGCGTCATCACGCAAATCGGCAACAAGGTTTCCAAACCGACGATCCCGGCCGGGGCGAGGTCCAGTTCGTTTTGCTTCTTCTCCTCGGCGAATGGCTGGTGGTCGGAACAGATCACGTCGAGCGTGCCGTCTCGCAGGCCGTCGATCAGAGCGCTGATGTGCTCTTGAGTCCGCAGCGGCGGGTCGACCTTGTAGTTCGGGTCGTACGATTGAAGGCACTGATCGGTGAGCGCGATTTGATGTGGCGTGACTTCGGCTGTGACGTGAATGCCGTTTTCTTTCGCTCGCCGCACTTGCTCAACGGCGCCTGAGGTGGAGAGCGTCATCAGATGGACATGCCCGCCGGTCATCTCGGCGAGGGCGACGTCGCGAGCGACCATGATCACTTCCGCCGCCGCTGGGATGCCGCGCAGGCCCAACAGCATCGAGAAGTAGCCTTCGTGCATGATGCCCTTGGCCGCAAGTTCGGGCACTTGCGGATGATTGAAGATCGGCCGGCCGAACATGCGCGTGTATTCGAGTGCTCGACGCATGATCTCGGCGTTGGCGATCGGTTGCTTGGCATCCGTGAAGCCGACCGCTCCGCCCTCGACGAGTTGACCGATCTCGGCGAGTTCGGCGCCTTCGTGATTCTTCGTGACGGCACCAAGCGGAAACACATTGCAGTGCCCGGCGCGAGCACACTGCAACTGGATAAACTCGACCGACGCGCGGTTGTCGACGACGGGAGACGTGTCTGGCATACATGCGACCGACGTCATTCCGCCGACAAGTGCCGCCTCCGTGCCCGAAGCGGTCGTTTCGTCCTTCTCGTCACCCGGCTCACGCAGCGAGACGTGAATGTCGATCAGGCCCGGGCAGACGATCAACCCGGTCGCGTCGATCACGTGATCGGCCACGGAGGCTCCGGTGTCGATGCCTTCGACTCGGTCGTTCCGCAAAAACAGATGACCGATCCGATCGATATTTTGACTCGGATCAATGATACGTCCGCCGCGAATCAGTGTGGTGCTCATGGGTTTTGGATTCGGAATTGTAGCCGCTACGGAGCGAACATCTCGGCGAGGGTGTCAAGAACCTGGCGTGTGGAAGCTGTCGGCAAACGTCCCCGTTTTTCTACCAATCGCGATTGGTCCACCGTTCGAACTTGGTCGAGCACTACAAAACCAGACTTCCCCGCAAAGACACACGCCACCCGAAACGGATAGGAGCGACCTTTCGTTGTCATCGGAGCCACGATCACGGTGCGGAGATGCCGATTCATTTCATCCGGAGAAATCACCAAGCACGGGCGGGTCTTGCGAATCTCGCTTCCCACTGTGGGATCAAGTTCCACCAGAAAGACATCAAACCGACGCACTACCATTCCCATTCGTCCCGGTCCCAGTTGGTCAGCGACGCCGGCTTGTCGAGCAAATGATCATCGCCTCTCCGTCGCATTTGAGCACACGCCGCCGACCACCCAGCGCGACGTTTGCGGATCGGCCGAACCATCAACGAATCGTTGACTGCCGTAATCTCAACTTCGTCCGGTAAGGAGATCTTAGCCAATAACTTCGCAGGTATTCGCAGGGCTTTCGCCTTGCCGATCTGAACGAGACGAGTCTTCATCACGCCACTCCGTTCACTCACAAGGTTTAATCAGCCGCTTCCTGCCGACGATTGTGTAGCAGATACAAACAGGCCATGCGAATGACCAAACCGTTCGTGACTTGATCGAGGATCACCGAGTGCGGGCCGTCGGCGACTTCGGGAGTGATCTCGACGCCGCGATTGATTGGGCCGGGGGCGAGGATCAGCACGTCGGATTTCGCTCGCCGGATGCGGTCGCCGTTCATGCCGAAGAAGTGCGCGTACTCGCGGATCGACGGGAAGAACGCGCTCCGCTGACGTTCGAACTGTATCCGCAAGAGGTTGATGCAGTCGGTTTCGCAGAGGATTTCGTCGAGGTTGTTCGAGACCTCGACACCGAGACGTTCGACGTACTGCGGGATCAACGTGGATGGGCCACAGACGATCACGCGGGCACCCAGTTTTTTGAGGCCGAAGATGTTCGAGCGGGCGACGCGGCTATGCAGGATGTCGCCGACCAAAGCCACGGTCAGGCCGGCGATGCGGCCGCGATGCTGGCGAATCGTGAAGATGTCGAGCAATCCCTGCGTGGGATGTTCGTGAGTCCCGTCGCCGGCGTTGAGCACGCTGGCCTTGAGCAACTTGGACAACAGATGTGGCGCGCCGGACGTGCCGTGTCGCACGACGACTTGGTCGACACCCATCGCCTCGATGTTTTGAGCCGTGTCGTAATAGGTTTCCCCTTTCGACAGGCTGCTGTTTGAAGGGGTGAAGTCGACGGTGTCGGCACTCAGGCGCTTTGCTGCGAGGCTAAAGCTAGTGCGTGTGCGAGTCGAAGGCTCAAAGAACAGATTGGCGACGACCGTCCCTTTCAAGGGACTCAATTTCGTCTCGCCTTCGGCCGCCATCCGTTTGAAGTCCGCAGCCTGATCCAGAATCAACGTGATTTCCTCGGCCGTGAGGTCTTCCAAGCCGAGTAAATGTTTCTGAGTCCAACACATCCCTGGCACAGCAGCCGAGGCGGTCGCAGCAGTCATGGACAAGCGAGTCCGGCAAGAGAGTCGGGCGAAGTTCGGACGGATGGTATCGAGGAGGCTTGAGAGTTGCCAGTAGTCAGTTGTCCGTTGTGGCGCGTTCCTAAGCTGGAGCTTGGGAACATGAAACGGGTCTGATACCTTTTGCTCACTGTTTTGGTTGTCACTGATTTGGTCGTTTACTCCCAACAACAACGAGGTGCGGTCATGCGGCAGTTGGCGATGGGTGCGTTCGTGTTGGGGTTGCTCGGTCTCGCGGCGACATTGTCCGTCACGACGGGAGCGCCGTCGGGCGGTGGTGCTTCCGCGACACCGGATCGTTTGGCGGTTCGCATCGAGGAGAAGAACCCGTGGACGAATCTGGAACTGAATCGCCAACCTCGCGGCTTTCAGTTTGCGATCGTGTCCGACCGTACCGGGGGACACCGGCCGGGCGTGTTTCCGCGAGCGATCGACAAAATCAACTTGTTGCAACCGGAGTTCGTCGTCTCGGTGGGTGATTTGATCGAAGGCTACTCCGAAGACCCCGGCGCGTGGGCGTTGGAGTGGAGCGAGTTTCAGGCCAAACTAAACCGGCTGCAGATGCCGTTCTTCTTCTGCCCCGGCAATCACGACATCAGTAATCTGCCGATGGGTCGCGAGTGGCAACGCAAATTCGGCCGCAGCTATTACGAGTTCCGGTATCAAGACTGCCTGTTCGTCGTGCTGAACACGGAAGACCCGCCGGAAAAAGATCGCGAGTTCCACTTCAGCGTCGAACAGCAGAAATGGCTGCAGCAGACGTTGGCCAACAACACCGATGTCCGTTGGACGTTCGTGTTCCTGCACCGGCCGGTGTGGTCCATCACGCCGAAGAAAGGCGACCCAGAGACGTGGGGCTGGATCGAGATCGAAGGTGCGTTGCAAGGCCGAAAGTACACCGTCTTTTCGGGCCACAACCACGTGTATGCGAAGTCGATCCGCAATGGGATGGACTACTACATCCTTGCCACCACCGGCGGCGCGTCGACGCTGACTGGACTGAAGGACGGCAAGTTTGATCATTTCGTGTGGGTGACGATGAGAGACGACAGCCCCATCGTGGCGAATCTGCTGCTTGACGGCATCGAAGACAAAAACATCCGCACCGTGCCGGACGGCGGGCGGTAGCTCCTTACCCCAAGGATTCACATGTCTCGGCTTCTGAAAGGTCAAGTGGCTCTTGTGACGGGAGCCGGTCGTGGATTAGGACGCGCGTTTGCCGAGACGTTGGCGAAGCTCGGATGTTCGGTTGGCATTCATGGCATGCGCGAGAACGGTCCGTCGGAATACGGCGAGGGGACGACGCTGACCGAGACCGCGAAGCAGATCGGCGAGCAGTTCGACGTCCACACGGTGCGCGTGCTGGGCGACCTGACGCAGATGTCGGCAGTCGCGAACGTGGTCGACGAAGTCTGCAACACACTTGGCCCCATCGATATTCTGGTTCACAACGCCGGCGGCGACATCGCGGCGACGGGAGGCAAGCCCGATCCGAATGACGCGGTGATGATCAAGGAAGAAGACATCCGCGCCGTGATGGATCGCAATCTGACGAGCACGATCTACGTCTGCCAACAAGCCGCGCGGCGGATGATGCCCCGCAAGACGGGACGCATCGTGACGATTAGCTCGATCGCCGCGTTTCGAGGGAATCCCAGTTCGGTGATTTACGCGACGGCCAAGGCAGCGGTCGTCGAATACACGCGCTGTCTAGCCGTGCAACTGCGGCCGTACAACATCACCGTCAACAGCATCGCTCCCGGCGACACGCGTACGGGGCGATTCCTGGGGACTCGACAAGTCGACGCGGACCGCTTGGTGACCGAAGGGACATTGGAACGCATTGCGCTCGTGGACGAGGTCGCTCGCGTCGCCGAGTTCTTCGCCGGCCCGCTCGGTCAATTCGTGACCGGCCAAGTCCTTCGCGTCGACGGCGGCAGTCAGTGTTGGCCGGCGTGAATTGCTGTGTCTTCCTCGTTCTTCGTCGTTCCCAAGCTCCGCTTGGGAATGCACTCCCCGAAGCTCCGCTTCGAGGAACCACGACTCTCCGGCATCCGCAAAGCAGAGCTTTGAAGACAGGCATTCCCAAGCAGAGCTTGGGGGAACGAACGAGTGGGCGACGTGACCGATTCCGGCTACCTCCGAGCCGCCAGTGCTCGTTGTTGCTCGCGGTTCATCATCCACAGCAGGAACGGGCTGGCGATGAAAACGGTGCTATAGGTGCCCACGATGGTGCCGATCAACATGCAGAACGCGAAGCCGTGAATGCCTTCGCCTCCAATGCAGTACAGGATCACCACGGTGATGAAAACAATCACCGCGGTCAGGATTGTGCGGGACAGCGTTTGATTGACACTATCGTTGACCATCTGCGGCGTCAGTTGCGGATTACGTCCGCGGATTTCGCGGATGCGGTCGAAAATCACGATCGTGTCGTTGAGCGAGTAGCCGATGATTGTCAAAAACGCGGCGATGATCGACAGGTTTAGTTTGAAGTCGTCTAAACCCAACATGGGTCCGAGGGGCGTGCGCGACAGTAACGAAGCCATCGGCAACACAGCCAACACAAACAGCACGTCATGGAACACTGCGATGACGGCCGCCAAACCGAAGTCGGCTTTCGTAAAACGGAACCACAAGTAGACCACCGTCGCCACGCCGCTGGCCAGCAGTGCCAGGATCGCTAGGTAGCGCATGTCTTCGGCGACGGAACTGGCAAAGTTATTGACTTCTTCGAAAATGGGGGTCGTCGCCAATAATTGTTCTACGTCGGCGAGGGCTTTGGACAAATCTTCCGCCCCAATACTGGGGTGCGTTTCCAACAGCATCTTGTCGAACGTTCGAGGTTTCCCTTCAGGAACGTCAAGGCCAGAACCGGCTTTGCCCGTGACGCGAATAAGGGCAGGGTCGATCTTATCTCCCTTGATCTTAGACATCGCGGCGCGGACATAGTCTGCCGCCGTCACGGCCGAAATTTCACTGCTGAAGGACAGTACCGATTGGTGTCCGTTCACGAACGGATCTTCGTCGGGCTCGACCGTAGTATTCGGCGTCGTCGATCGGTTCGTCGGTTTGGCGGGAGCTTTCGGCTTCGGCAATTCGGTCTTTTCCGCGGCTTCGTCTTTCTGCGGAGCCGTCGGTTTGTCGCCTTCGGACTTCGTTGCCGCCGTAGTCCCTTCTTTGCTGTCTGGTTTTGGTTCGGACTTGGGCGGATCGCTGTTCTTTTCCGCATCGGCTTTGTCGGCAATTTCTTTCTTGGATTTGTCTGTCTCTTGCCCTTCGTCTTTCGCCGCGGCAGGTTTGACTTCGTCGTCGCCCTGCGCGGATGGCGGCTGATCATCGGGTTTCTCGCTGAGCGTCGTTGCCTCCGTCGAGCCACCATTGCCCAGCGGCGTCTTTGTTTCCGCGGCTGCGATCGGAGCCGTGAATTTAACCGTCACGCTGTGCAGTTTATAGATCGCCTCGGCGAATGTGTCAGCGATGCCTTTACGAATCGTGTCGATGTCTTGTTCTTTGGAACGCAAGCGGAATTGCTTGCCGGTTTCTGCCGCTGCTGCTTCGTCCGGCAGCGCGAGCCGCTCCAGTGACATCGAATCGAAAGTCTTTTGCAGCTTGCTGCGCACATCGTCGATCTGTTGATCCTTCTCAAATTGGAACGTCACGCTCGAGCCGCCACTGAAGTCGATGTCGAGGCTGTCGGTGCCGCGCGCTAGCAGGAGCACCAAGCCCAGCACAATAAAACTCGTGGAAAAGAGGACGGCCGTTTTCATCTTGCCGATGAAGTCGAATTTCGGCACGCCGATCAACTTCATCATGTTCAGTTTGCGAATCCAGTGCTTGCGTTCGGCGATGTCAAAGACCAAATGCCCGAAATACAACGCCGAGAAATTGCTCATGCAAATGCCGATAAACAGCGTCACCGCGAAGCCTCTGATCTGATCGGTACCGATCATGTAGAGCACGACAGCGGCAATCAGCGTGGTGACGTTCGAGTCCCAAATCGCCGAGAAGGCTTTTTCAAAGCCGTTCAGAATTTCCATCCGCAAGTTGCTGCCGCGTTCCACTTCTTCGCGCATGCGTTCGTAGATCAACACGTTGGCATCGACCGACATGCCCAGGCCAAGCACCATGCCGGCCAGACCGGGCAGCGTGAACGTCGCGTTGCAAATCACCATCACGCCGAGGGTGAGTATGAGATTGAGTAGCAGCGAGATGTCCGCAATCACACCACAAAACCGATAGTAAACGGCCATGAACACGAACACAGCCAACGACGAGACCCACAGGGCGAGAATGCCTTTGCGTTGCACGTCGTATCCCAGCAGCGGGCTAATCGAGAATTCGCTGAGCGGGGTCGGATTGATCGGCAATTCTAAGGCACCGGCGTTGAGCACATTGACCAACGCCTCTAGTTCCGGGCCCGAGAAGCTACCCGTGATCTGGCCTTGAGCGCGAATGGCCGAGTTGATGTTCGGAGCCGAGTGGACCTTGCCATCCAGAATGATGGCCAGTTGGCTCTTGAAGTCGCTTTTCGTCGGCAGATGGTTGGACGTCAGGCGGAAGAACTTGGTCGCCCCTTCGTTGTTGAACGAGAAATTGACGGCGGCTTCCATGTTCTCACCAAGTCCCGTCGAAGCGCGGGTCAAGAACTTGCCGCTGACGAGATCCTCTTCGCGGCCTTGAACGATTAAGATTTGAGTGACTTTTTGGTCCTTACCGAATTTGTCTTTGCGTGTGATCGTGCGGCGGCTACGCTCCTCTCCGACTTTTTCTTTCTCGTTTTCGTCCCACACATCGCGCCACACAGCGACGACACGATCTCCTTCAAAGAGCTCATTCTTCTTATCCTTCAGCAGGTGGGCCGGCGCGAGCCAATTCTTGTAACGGGGATCGTGCGAGTTGGCCACAATGCCAAATTCCAAACTCCCCAATCGCAACATGGCCGCCTTCTTTTCGGCCACAACCCCTTGGTCGGCGCCCGGAATGATGATCTCAATGCGGTCCTGGCCGACTCGCCGTACCGTGACTTCTTCCGTGCCCGACGGGTTGATCCGTTTGACAATGGTGGGAACCATGCCATCCATGGCTTGCTTGATCGACTTGCCTTCTTCCAGAGCCTGCTTGGTCTCGACCTGATAGATCAAGTTGGTACCACCCGCGAGGTCGATGCCAAACCGCAGGGCATCCTTCCAGCCGTTTCCTTGACCCGTCGCGAACGTCTGGTACTGATGGTAGGCGAACGGAGCCAAGCCCAACGTGACGGCCAGCAGCACCGTGCCAATGCGGTTGGAGAATTCCTTCAATCGCAACATCCGGGCCAAGCCGGCGGCGACGACATAAGGCAGTACGAACAGAGCCAAGATCCACAACAGCCTGATGCCTATATCCTCCACTTCAGCGGGCGCGGTCACGTCAGCAGCGGCCTCAGCGACCTCGGCCAAGAGCGACAGATCAAGCAACTCGTTCATCGAATTGGATTCCCCAAAAAGCAGTTCCGGAACAGCGTTCCACACGTCCCTGGCTGCGGCCACACATCACGTGCCTGGCCTCGCGGCTTCCTCAGTCGACTCAGCGACCACACCTTGAATCGCGCTCCGGAGGAACTTCATCTTGACGCTATCATCCACTCGCAAGGTGACTTCCTTGCCATCGTTGGAGATATTGACCACCGTGCCAATGATGCCGGCGTAAGTCACCACTCGGTCGTTCTTCTTCAGAGCGTTGAGCAGTTTCTCCCTTTCGCGCCGCTCCCGGCCCTGCGGACGCAGGATCAGGAAGTACCACACAACGGCAATCAACACCATCGGTGCCATCAGTCCCATCAAGCCCGAATCAGCTTCCGCCAGCATCGAATTCATCAACGACCATTGCATGCGGTTGAGTCATCCTTTGGACGAGGACAAGCACTCGTAGCTGAATTCGCCAGAATTCAGTTCGAGCGTGTGTTCGACTGAATTCTCACGAATTCAGCTACGAAACAGACTGCGGCCAAACAACTTGCCGCCGCGACCTCAAGGCCAGCACGACGTTCCGCTCAGAATCCGGCCGCGAACGAAGCGGGGTAGTTTAGAGTTGACCCGTCCAGCGAGCAAGCTGCGCGGCGCGGTACTCAGCGGCAGTCCCTTGTTCGATGGCGGTTCGCAATCCTTTGAGCAGGTTTTGATAAAACGCGACGTTGTGCCACGAGACTAGCACTGGCCCTAGCATTTCGCCGGTCATGAACAAGTGCCGCAAGTACGCCCGACTGAATTGCTGGCAGCAAGGGCAATCACATTCCGGATCGAGCGGGCCAGGGTCGCGCTGATGTTTGAAGTTCCGCAACCGCAGCGGACCTTGGCTGGTGAACGCCAGCGCGTTGCGGCCATTTCGCGTCGGCATGACGCAGTCAAACAGGTCGATCCCTCGGCACACCGCTTCCAGCAGATCGGTCGGCGTGCCGACCCCCATCAAATAGCGCGGCTTGTTTGCCGGCAATAATGGCGCCGTGAAGTCGAGCGTTGCGTACATCTGCTCCGGCGTTTCGCCGACACTCAGTCCACCGATCGCGTAACCGTGAAAGTCCAACGGCAACAAAGCCGTGGCCGAGCGTTCACGCAGCTCGCGATCAGTCGCTCCCTGCACGATTCCGAAGAGCATCTGATCGCCGCGCTGATGAGCCTCCTTGCACCGAGCCGCCCAGCGCGTCGTTCGTTCGACCGCGTCGAGCACTTTCTCTTTTGGAGCGTCCGCTGGCGGGCACTCATCCAGGCACATGATGCAATCCGCTCCGAGCAGCTCTTGAATCCGCATCGCTCGTTCCGGAGACAGCTCCAACAGACTGCCGTCGAGATGCGATTTGAAGACCACTCGTTCGTCGTCGATCTCCCGTAGCGTCGCCAAACTGAAAACCTGAAACCCGCCGCTGTCCGTCAATATCGGCCCATCCCATCGCATGAATCCATGCAGTCCGCCCAACTCAGCAACCACCTCCGGCCCCGGCCGCAAGGCCAAGTGATATGTGTTGGCCAGCACCATCTGCACGTCGACGCGCCGCAGTTGCTCGGGCGTGAGCCCTTTGACGCTCGCCTGCGTCCCCACCGGCATGAACGCCGGCGTCTCGACAACGCCATGCGGCGTCGGCCACCGTCCGCGGCGAGCGGATGTGATTGAATCGGTGGCCAGCAATTCAAAATTGAAGTGGGACACGAGCTTTCATGTCCCCTCTCCCCTTGGGAGAGGGTTAGGGTGAGGGAGCCAGGCTAGGATAAACGCGATGGTCCGGAAAACGGCGACGGGCCAACTCTTCGAGACCCTCACCCGGCCTAAAGGCCACCCTCTCCCCGTGGGAAAGGGACCACGAGGGCCAACCGACGGAGATCTCAAACCGTCGTCACCGGCAACGAAACAAGTAGCGGCGACGACTTGGGCATCGACTCACGCGGGTCTTTGTCGTGTTCGTCGGCGAGGATGGTGTCCACCAAGAAGTAGAGCAGTTGGCGAATCTCGTCGGACTCGACGTTGTCGGCGAGCAGTTCAGCTCGGTCGCGAGATTTCTCGACGAGGGCTTCGGCCTTGGTGAAGACTCCAAGTTCGTCCAGCAGGCGACGCATTCGATGGAAGCGGATCGAGTCATCTTCCTCGCGGTCGAAAAAGGTGCGTTCCATCAGACGGCGTTGCTCGGCATTTGCCGCTTGCCAGGCGAGTGCCATCATCAGTGTCGGTCGCAGGGCGAGAGCGTCCTGGCCGGCAACGATCTTGTTGTCATTGTCCCCGATCCAGTCTTTCAGGTCGTTGAGGATTTGGAATCCGACGCCGACGTGCCGGCAGAACTGCGGGATGAGCTGCTCGTACTTGTCGACCGGCCCGGCCATGCGAAAGCCGGCATACAGCGCGGCCTCGAACGCGGGAGACGTCTTAAGAGCGTAAATCTGCAAGGCGTCCAAGGGTGAGAAGTCGAGCGTCGGATTCTGCTGCCAGAACATCTCGGCCCCTTGACCGTCGCACAGCTTGATGTGGGCGGCAGCCATCTTTTCGAGCACGTCGCAGGCGACATCGGCAGGGAGTGCAGCGGTCTCATGGCGAGCGGGGGGCGTCAGCCCCCTGATGGGTTCGGAGTCCACTGACGTTGAAAATGGAGTGCCTTCCAGAATCGGTGTGTTTGGAACGTTCGCAACCATCAGGGGGCTGACGCCCCCCGCTCGCCGGGAGGCAGTGATCAGCTTGTACCCCAAGCCAATCAGATGATCGCCGATGTTGATGGCCGGGCCGAGGCCGTGGGTGCGGTGGAGCGTTTCGCGGCCGTAACGGAAGAGCTCGTCATCCTCGATGTCGTCAGGCACCAGCGACGCCTTGTCGAACGCTTCGATCGACATGGCCACTCGCGCGACTGATTCCGGACACGAGAGCGGCGTGTCGTTGGTGGCGTAGGTCGT
>CAZPUJ010000295.1:0-51315 GCA_964589725.1 uncultured Planctomycetaceae bacterium | reverse complement strand
CGATCCGCGAACGATACGGCCGCAACTTGTTCGGTCAGTCGGTGCTGCTGGGCCGCCGGCTGCTACAAGCGGGAACGCGGCTGGTGCAATGTAACTGGCAACGGACTCAAGGCAAGAACGGTTTTGCCTGGGACACTCACTGGAACAATTTCACCGCGCTGAAAGAAGAACTGATCCCGGCGTTCGACCGCGCGTTCTACGCACTCATGACCGACTTGGCTGCGACCGGTGAACTCGCCGAGACGCTGGTCGTCGTCGCTTCTGAGTTCGGACGCTCACCGAAAGTGACGCTCCGCAATGGTGGTCGCGAGCATTGGCCGGAACTCTACAACGTCCTGTTCGCCGGAGACGGCATTCAAGGCGGACAGACTTACGGAGCTTCGGACAAACTCGGCGCGTACCCGGCCGAGAATCCAGTCGGCCCGGCGGACTTCGTGGCCACGATCTACCACATGCTCGGCATCGACCCGCACACGGAACAGCACGATCAACAGAACCGCCCGTTCCAACTAACGAAGGGCGATCCGTTCCCGCTGCTGATGAGCTGAGCGATACGGCCTGCCAATTCATTGGGAAGTGTCCCGCATGACGGCTTCCGATGACAAATCTGATCGAGCGACACAGCCGGTGGATGCGGAACGCTCGCAGCCGTCGTTTCCCAGCCAGTCCAGCGCGGGGGATGAGACGAACAAGTCGCTCGCCGGCAGTGCCGGCTCCGCGGCCGGTCTGAAGGCTGCAGCCGGGCAGCGCATTCGCGATTACGACTTGCTCGAACTGCTCGGCCAGGGTGGCATGGGGTCGGTTTGGAAGGCGAAGCACACGCGGTTGAAGAAGTTCGTCGCGGTGAAACTGTTGCCTCAAGAGAAGACATCCGACGTGGCGGCCGTCGCGCGGTTCAATCGCGAGATGGAAGCGGTCGGGCAGTTGCGGCATCCGCACATCATTGAAGCTCACGACGCGGGCGAGGAAGCCGGCACGCATTACCTCGTGATGGAGTACGTCGCAGGGATCGAGTTGGCGGAGCTATCGAAGAAAGTCGGCCCGTTCCCAATCGCTGACGCCTGCGAGCTGATGCGACAGACGGCGCTCGGCCTGCAACATGCCTTCGAGCACGGCCTCGTGCATCGCGACATCAAGCCAAGCAATTTGATGTTGGCGTGGGAGCCGGTGTCCGCGTCTCGCGTTTCTTCAGAGTCGTCACGCGCGCTCCGTGAAGAGGGGGTGAGTGGGAGAGGGGGTGATGGGGAGAGAGCTGCGGTTTCTCCCCCTCTCCCCATCGCCCCCTCTCCCCCTCTTTCGATCAACCCCACTCTCAAAATTCTCGACCTCGGTCTCGCGCTTCTGCTCGGCGATCAGCCGGGGGCGGAGCTGACATCGACCGGGCAGGTGATGGGGACGTTGGACTACATTGCTCCCGAACAACTGGCCGACACGCACGCCGTCGATATTCGAGCCGACCTGTACAGTCTGGGTTGTACGCTGTTTCGTCTGCTGACCACGGAGCCGCCGTTTGCCGGCCCGTCGCTGAACACGGCGGCGAAGAAGATGTTTGCGCATTCCTTCACGCCGGCCCCGAAGCTGCTCGACCGCCGCCCCGATGTGCCGGCCGAGCTGTCCGCGCTGGTCGCTCGGCTGTTGGAGAAGCAGCCCGCCGCCCGCTTCGCCACACCGCGCGAAGTCGCCACCGCGCTCGCCCCGTTCTGTGTGGGACACAACCTCCCCGCTCTCCTCGCGAGTTCCAGTAGTGCGCCGACCCCAAGCGATCCATTCGCTTCGACGGTGGTTCCGCAACAACGCGCTCAGGCGAGCGGGGCGGCGTCAGCCCCCCTGGTTCTCAGCGGCGATCGAGACCACCGGAGGGCTGACGCCGCCCCGCTCGCCAATTCCTGCACAGACTCGCCGAGTGAGGAGTCTCGCGCGCCCGAGCCGCTCACCGTGGGACACGTTTCCAGCGTGCCCGTCACCGAGCACGTTGAAAACGTGCGCGCTCGGCGCGGGTCTCCCGACCCCGCCGCTCCCGCCGACCGCAGGTCTCCAACGAACGACGATTCCACGAACACAAAGGGAGACCTGCGGTCCAGCTCCAGTGCGGGGTCAGGAGACCCGCGCACAGCGCACCGCCCGTTGCTGATCGTCGGCGCGATCCTCGCGATCGTCCTGCTGAGCGTGTTTCTGCCCCCGTTCCTGAAGCGGGACGCCAGCCTCACCGAGACCGCCAACCAGCACGACGCGCCGAATTCCAAATCGGAAATCTCAAATCGGAAATCTCAAATCTCAAATTCCAAATCGCAAATCCCAGCCGACCCCGACCGCGCGGCGGCCGAGTGGGCGTTGTCCTTTGGTGGACGTGATGACTCGATTGGGATTCTGGATGCGCATGGTGCCGAGCATGTCGTTAAACCCGGATCGAAAATACCGACATCGCCATTTGAAGTTTTCGGCATAAACGTCCACAACGAAAGAATTGATGATGTTGAGGTCAAACGGTTTCTTCCGTCCCTCAAACGTCTGCGTATCGTTCATTTCACTTTGTGTCCAAAACTCACAGACGCCGCCTGTGAGACCTTCGCCGGACTGCCCGCGTTGATTGGGTTACAAGTTGAGTATTCGGGCATGACAGATCGTGGTGTCTTAGAAGTCGCGAGAAGACGGCCGTTGACCAACTTGGGAATCTCAGCGGACAAATTCACTCCAGCACTGGCGAATTTCTTGGCCACATCCACAGTGCGAGGGGTCCATCTCTATGACGGCGGGAACGACGCACATCTGCGATTGCTTCAGCGAGCCACGAACCTCGAATCGCTGGTCTTTGCAGGTAGTTCTGCCCGGCATGCAACATGGGCAAACCTGCCAGACCGCCTGCCAAACCTCGCCGCCATGTATCTCACCGGCTCAAATCTGGTCGATGCCGACCTCGCCGCATTCTGTCGGCTTCCCAAACTGGAAGTTCTTGCCGTCCCGGAGAATCGTGAAGTGTCGGACACGGGACTGGAACAGTTGGCTGCGGCACCGAAGTTGAAATTTCTTGACGTGAACCACACAGCCGTCACGCCCCTTGGCCTCGCCGATTTTCTGGAGTCGAATCCTGCGTGTCAGGTGGTGTGGGATGGGGCGGATCATCGAGCGGTGGCGGAGTGGGTGTTGAGCGTGGGTGGCAAGGTGCAGGTGGCCGGCTGCGGAGCCGAGTGGCTCGACGCCAGCGCTCGGCGCGGGTCTCCCGACCCCGCCGCACCCGCCGACCGCAGGTCTCCAACGAGCGACGAATCCGCGAAGACCAAGGGAGACCTGCGGTCCAACGCCGGTGCGGGGTCAGGAGACCCGCGCACAGCGCCATTTGGAGCCGGCCCGGTGTTGCTGACCGGGGTCGATCTCTCCGGGCTGGCCACGCTGAAAGACGCCGACCTCGTCCGCCTCGCCGACTGCACCACGCTCCGCGACCTTTAACTCCACAACGCCAGCCTCACCGGAGCCTGCCTGACACACCTCCTTGGTCGCGCTCGGCGCGGGTCTCCCGACCCCGCCGCTCCCGCCGACCGCAGGTCTCCTCCGAGCGGCGAATCCGAGAAGACCAAGGGAGACCTGCGGTCCAACGCCAGTGCGGGGTCAGGAGACCCGCGCACAGCGCCAGACCCGCGCACAGCGCCAGACTCGCGCACAGCGCCGGACCCGCGCACAGCGCGGCTACCGAGATTGCGAGTGCTGAACCTCACCGGTTTGCCACTTGAGGACCAAGACCTCGCGCAGCTCGGCGAACTGAAGCAGTTGCAAAGCCTCATCCTCAGCAACACCAAAATCACCGATGCCGGGTTGCCGTCACTATCGGAACTAACGGAGTTGGGCATTCTCGCGTTGAATGACACTGCTACCACGACGGCCGGGCTGGAATCACTGAAACGGCTGCCCAAGTGGGTTGAAACCCACGGCTACCATCGAATGTCGCTCCGCGACAAAGGCGCCTCACGGACGCCGGGTTGGCCGCGCTCGCCGAACTCCCCGCGCTGGAAACGCTGCACCTCAACGCCACCCCCATCACCGACGCAGGCCTGAAGCACCTCGCCCAAATCAAAACGCTCAACTCCCTGAACCTCACCGAGTGCCCACTCTCCTCCGCTGCGATCGACGACCTCCAAGACGCCCTCCCCTGGTGCCGCATCACCAAGTAGCACGACGGACCAGCGAGTGGTTTGTTTTGGTCGCGGAGCGACCGCCGACGGTAGCCGTGGGTTTCAACCCACGGTCAACCCGCGTCAAACGTTTTTGTCGCGTAGCGACGATTGAACCGTGGTTACGTTATCGACGTCCCGATTCATTGGCGTCTACACGTCAAACGTTCAATCGTCGCTCCGCGACAAAATGTCCGCTCAAAGAGACACGACCTTCGGTGGTCCGCACGAACCACGTTCACGTCGTGGTCAGCGCCAACGATGACGCTGCCGAAACCGTCGTCGAACAATGCGAGATACTGCGATGCTTCAGGTTTCCGTTACCATGCGATGCTGTGTTGTTCGTTTTTTTAGAGGTCACTTTCCGATGCGATTCGATCGTGTGTTTCTGATGAACTTGATGACCGCGCATTTTGTCGGTTGGGACTCCGTCCCGATTCTTCTGCAAGGAATGTCGGGACGGAGTCCCAACCTACTTTTGCGGCTTCGCCGCGATGTGAAACCGCTGATCGCGGGGCTGCTGTGTCTTCTGCTGGTTGGCCGAACGTGTGTGGTTCGTGCGGCCGAGCCTTCTGCCGAGGCGGTCGGGATGAGTCTCGAAGACGGACGGAAGTTTTGGTCGTTTCAGCCGGTCCAAGATCCGGCGGTTCCCAAAGTGCGAAACGCCACCTGGCCACGCAATGCCGTGGACCACTTCATTCTGACGCGGATGGAAGGGGCCGGCGTGACTCCAGCTCCTGCGGCCGATTTGCGAGCGTTGCTGCGACGTGTCACATTCGACCTCACCGGTCTGCCGCCAACGCCTGCCGAGATGGACGCCTTCCTGGCGGACATGTCGCCGCAGGCTTTCGAGAAGGTCGTCGATCGACTGCTCGATTCGCCGCGCTATGGTGAGCGGTGGGGACGTCACTGGCTCGACGTGGTGCGATACGCCGACACCTGCGGCAACGCATCGGATTATCCGGTGCCGCAAGCTCACAGGTATCGCGATTGGGTCATTCGCGCGTTCAACCGAAACATGCCGTATGACCAATTCCTGCGCGAACAGATCGCCGGTGATTTACTCCCCGGCGGAACGGAAGCCGAGCGGTTTGAACGCATCACCGCGACCGGATATCTCGCCATCGCACGGCGATTCGGCGGCGACCGTTTGGGCGAGCATCATCTCACGCTGGAAGACACGATCGACAATCTGGGGCGAGCGTTTCTGGGATCGAGTATCTCGTGTGCTCGTTGCCACGACCACAAGTTCGATCCCTTCACGATGAGCGACTACTACGGCCTGTATGGGATCTTCGAGAGCACGCGATACCCGTTCCCCGGGGCCGAGGCTGACAAGAAGCAGGCGGACTTCGTGCCGCTGATGACTCAGGCGGAGATCGATGCGCTGCTGGCACCGCATCGCGAGAAACTCGCAGTGATCGACGTCGAGATCAAGACGCTCGAAGTCGCGGACGCCGAAGCGAAGAAGTTACCCGATGGCCCCGACAAGAAGGCCGCCGTCGATGCCGCGACGAAGGCTCTGGCCGAGGCTCGGAAAATACGAGCCACGGTCGTCGCGGAAGCGCCGGCCATCAGCGAGGCCTATGCTGTTGCCGAAGGCAAACCCGCCAATACCAAATTGCAGTTGCGTGGTGATCCCAAGCGACTTGGTGATGAAGTGCCTCGTCACTTCCCGGCGATCCTCGGCGGGAATGAGCTGCCGAAGGACGCCGCTTCCAGCGGTCGGCTGCAACTCGCCGAGTGGATCACCGATCCGAAGAATCCGCTCACCGCGCGCGTGATGGTGAACCGCATCTGGCAATTCCACTTCGGCCGCGGGATCGTGCCGACTCCGAACGATTTCGGCACTCGTGGGCAAGCTCCAACACATCCCGAACTGCTTGATTTTCTCGCGAGCCGTTTCGTGGAAAGCGGATGGTCGGTGAAGGCGATGCACAAGCTGATTCTGCTGTCGCAGTCGTGGCAGGTCTCCAGCGGTTCCGAACACGGCCCGGCAATCGCCGCGCTGGCCAAAAACGCTCAGCTCGATCCAAACAACGACCTGTTCTGGAAGTTCAACCGTTACCGCTTGGATGCCGAGTCCATTCGGGACACGTTGCTCTTCGTGGGGGGCGATCTGGATGAGTCACCGGCGGGGATGCATCCGTTCCCGCCACAGCACACTTGGGGTTGGACGCAGCACAATCCGTTTGTCGCCGCGTACGAAACGCGTCGCCGCAGCATCTATCTGATGCAACAGCGACTGAAGAAGCACCCGTATCTGGCGCTCTTCGACGGAGCCGATCCGAGTTCCAGCACCGGCGCGCGGTTACCCAGCACGACGCCGCTGCAAGCGTTGTTCGTCATGAACGATCCGCTCGCGCATGCGGAGTCGTCCAAGTTCGCAGCACGAACGATCGCGATGGCGTCGGAGGAACAGGCTCGAATTGCCGTCGCGTACCAGATCGCCTGGAATCGCTCACCCTCCGTCGATGAACAGCAGGAATGCGCCGACTTCCTGAAGCAATACCGTGACAAGCTCGCGGAACTGAAGACACCGTCCGACCAAGTGGAACTCAAGGCGTGGTCCGCACTGGCCCGCGTCTTGATGAGCAGCAATGAGTTCGTGTTTGTGGATTGAGCCTTTTCATCGTAGCCGAAGTCGCAAGACTTCGGACGAGATGGCAACGACCCCTGAATTCTGGCGAATTCAGCTACCAGAAGCGAAAGTTTCTCCATGAAGACCGATCGTTGTTCGTGTTCCCGCCGCTCCGTAGTTCAGTCGCTCGTCGGCGGGTCGCTGTTATTGCCGGGGATCATTTCCGAGTTGCTCGCGGCGGAAAGCACATCGACTGATGGAAATCCGCTCGCGCCGAGGTTGCCTCATTTCACGCCGCGGGCCAAACGGATTATCTTCATGAACATGAGCGGCGGCGTCTCGCATGTTGACTCGTTCGATTACAAGCCGAAGCTCTTCGCCGATCACAACAAGGCGTACCAAGTCCCCGCCAAGATGCTGGAGGCGTTTGCTCCCAACAACCGGGTCGTCGAAAAATACTTCAAGCGGCCGCAGTGGGAATTCAAGCAGCGAGGCGAGTCGGGCCTGTGGATCAGCGACCTGTTCCCGCACATCGCCTCATGCGCCGATGACCTCTGCCTGATCCGGTCGATGCGCAACGACCACGCCGACCACTTCCAGGCGACGCTGGGGATTCACACGGGTTCCGTGACGTTCGCGCGGCCGAGCATCGGGTCGTGGGTCAGTCATGGCCTGGGGACCATCAACCAGAATCTGCCGTCGTTCATCGTGCTGGCTCCGCTGACGCCATATGCCGGCGGGCAAGTCTGGGCTTCGGACTTCCTGCCGGGCTGTCATCAGGGGACGCCCGTCGCACCCGGTGCCGAGCCAATTGCCAACATTCAACGACGCCAGCCAGCCGCCGCGTTGCAGGAGCTGGAACTCGGTCTGACTCAGGCGTTCAACCGCCGACATCTCGCGAACCGCGATGGTGACGCGAATCTCACCGCACGCATCAAGTCCTTCGAGACGGCCTTCGGCATGCAGTCAGCCGCGCCTGAGGCGTTTGATTTGACGAAAGAAACCGACGCGACGCTGCAGCTCTACGGACTGCCGCGCGGCAGCACGCAGGGCTTCGCGTGGCAGTGCCTGATGGCGCGGCGTCTGGCCGAGCGGGGTGTGCGGTTCATCGAGCTGATCGACACCGGCGCATCGAACAACTGGGACGCTCACGGTGACATGGCGACTCACGCGCCGCTGGCCAAGAACGTGGACCAGCCGATCGCCGGACTGCTGAAGGATCTGAAATCGCGCGGCCTATTGGACGACACGCTGGTCGTCTGGACGACCGAGTTCGGTCGCACCCCGTTCAACACCGGCAAGGACGCGAAGGGCCGCGAGCATCACGCCGAGGCCTTTACCTCCTGGATGGCTGGTGGTGGAGTGAAAGGAGGCTTCAGCTACGGCGAGAGCGACGACTACGGATGCACGGTGGCCTCGAACGAAGTCCACATCCACGATTTCCACGCCACGATCCTGCACTTGCTCGGTCTGGATCACGAACGCCTGACCTACCGCCACGCCGGCCGCGACTTTCGCCTGACCGACGTCGAGGGAAACGTGGTGCGGGAGATTTTCGCGTAGCCACATCAGCGCCAAGACGCTGCCGATTCTGTGAAAATGCGACTCAGGTTTTTCTCACGGCTGGCTAATTCTTCAATCTGCGTCTTGGTTGAAATACAAGCCCGAAGCGCAAGCGAGGGGAATTCCGCGGATTTCCCTCGCTTGCGCTGCGGGCTTGTATGACTGCACAGACCACGCAACCGGACAAATTAGCCGGCCGTGGGTTTTTCTCCGAGTGTGGAACGGCGAACGCCGCATGGGTATGCTTCGTCCCATCCGGGGACATGTCTCAAGTGCGCGGGTGGTGTCCTGTCGGAGAGGCGATCAACACGATCAGGAGAGTCATCATGTCGAACAAGGGAACCCAGCTTCCTCGGCGTCGGTTTTTGAAGACGGCCCTTTCGGCGGCCGGTGCGGCGATTGCGGTACCGATGATTGTTCCCAGTTCAGTTTTGGGCTTGGATGGGGCCGTCGCTCCCAGCGAGCGGGTCATCGTCGGCGGCATCGGGATCGGGAACCGGGGGCTGTACGACCTCGGCTGTTTCCTGGAGCAAAGCGATGTTCAATTCGCAGCAGTGTGTGATGTGAAAGAGGCTCGCCGTACGTTGGTCAAGAAGATGGTTGACGAGAAGTACGGCACCGAGAAGTGCGACATGCATCGCGACTATCGGGAGTTGCTTGACCGCAGCGACATCGACGCGGTGCTGATCGCCACCGGGCCGAACTGGCACGCGACGATGTCGATGTATGCGGCGAAGGCGGGCAAGGATATTTATTGCGAGAAGCCTTGCACGAAGAACATTGAACAGAGCCTGATCCTGCGGGACACGATGAAGCGTACCGGGCGAATTTTTCAGGCGGGGACGCAGCGGCGTAACTTGCCGCACTTCGCTTTCGCGTGCGAGTTGGCTCGGACGGGGAGGCTCGGCAAGCTGAAAAAGGTGTTCGCTCATCCGGCGGGGATGCAAGCGTTGATGAGTGGCTGGCTTCCCGCCGAAGAGGAACCTAACAAAGAGGTGGTCGATTGGAATACTTACCTTGGCCCGGCGGCGTGGCGGCCGTTCAACAAGGCTCTTCTCAATGGTTTCAACTTTGAAAAGGGAGGCGGCTTCGTCGGCGCGTTCAACGGTGGCGGAGTGCTCGAATGGGGTTCGCATTGTGTGGACCTCTGCCAGTGGGCCATGGGCGATTGCGAGCCGCCGATCGAATACAACCCTCCGAAGGATGGCCACCTCGTCGCGAAGTATGAGAACGGCACCGAATTGATCCTCCGCGAGAAGGATTGGATTCCGCTCGGCTCGTGCCCCGTGCGGTTCGAGGGAGAGACCGGCTGGGTCGAAGCGGGCGACAGTGGCAAGATGGTGTTGAGTTCGCCGGAACTGCTGGCTGGGCGAACGGTCTTGGAGATTGGCGGCTACCCGGCGACATTCCACGTTCGCGATTTCCTCGACTGTTTGAAGACTCGCTCGCAGCCGAAGACGAACGCCCTCGCGGCCTGCAACGCCCATATCGCCTGCCACGCTGCCAATGTCGCCCTCTACCTCAACCGACAAGTCAAATTCGACAACAAAACCAACACGTTCATCGACGACGAACCCGCCAACCGCCTGCGCTCCGAGGCGATCCGAGAACCGTGGCGGCTGTAAATCGAAAAGCTGTAAATCGTAAAATCGTAGGACGGGCACTCTTGCCCGTCTCGGTTTCGACGGGCCAAGAGTGGCCGTCCGACTTTCAATCACATCGTCCTCAACGAATAGGACCGAAACCATGCGTTTGACTCAACGATTCGCTCGCTCTCTGGCTTTCGCCATCACTGCCATGATCGTCTCCTTCGGACTTCTCGCCCGAGCCGAAGACAAGGGGCCCCCGGGCAAGCCAGAGAAACCCACTCCCAGCGCCGAAAAGTCCGGCCAGCCAGCGACCGATGCTCGAACACAAGAAGGCGTTTGGAAGCCCATCGCAGCCGTTCTCGGCGGTGTGCGGCTGCCCGAGCCCGTTCTCATGGCCATCACATTGAAAATCACTGACGGGAATTATGAAGTCACCATCGACAGTGAGGGAACAGACAAGGGGACCTGCACGCTCGACACGACCACAATTCCGAAGCGCATGACGATCAAGGGGACCGATGGCCCCAACCGTGGCAAAACTTTTCTCGCGATCTATGAGCAGAAGGACGCTGTTTCGATGCGCGTCTGCTACGACCTGACGGGCCAGGATTTTCCGAAGGAATTCGCGGCACCAAAAGACACGAACCTGTACCTCGTCGGCTACCGGCGGCAGCCGGAGCAGCAAATTGTCGCGGTCGCCGCGACAGCCCAAACCTCTGCCGGCTTCAAGTCCTCTCCGGAAAAGGAAAAGGAACTGATTGCGATTCTTCGCTCGGACGCTCCGCCGCAGGACAAGGCGATTGCTTGCAAGAAGTTGGCGGTCGACGGATCGAATGAAGCGGTTGCCGATTTGGCGAAGCTGCTGTCCGATCCGCAGTTGGCCTCGTGGTCGCGAATCGCGCTCGAGGCGATTCCGGGATCGGCACCGGATGAGGCGTTGCGGAAGGCATCCGACTCACTCGAAGGAAACTTGCTGGTTGGCGTGCTGAATTCAATCGGTGTCCGCCGCGATGCGAACTCGGTCGAAGCGTTGACCAAGCGATTGAGCGACAAGGATGAAGAAGTCGCATCCGCCGCGGCGGTCGCTCTTGGCCGCATCGGCAACGCGGCCGCTGCGAAGTCGCTGCAACCCGCGTTGACCGGCGGTCCCGCCAAAGTTCGATCGGCCGTTGCCGAGGGCTGCGTGCTGTGTGCCGAGCGATTGCTCTCCGAAGGCAAGTCCGCCGACGCGGTCGCGCTGTACGACGAAGTCCGCAAGACGGAACTCCCGAAGCAGCGAATCGTCGAAGCCACTCGCGGAGCGATTCTAGCTCGCAAAGACGACGGGATTCCGCTGCTGCTCGAACAATTGCAATCGACCGACAAAAAGATGTTTGAGATGGCCTTGTTCACCGCTCGCGAGTTTCCCGGCAGCGAGGTCGACAAGGCTCTGGCAGCCGAATTGGCCAAGGCAACTCCGGAACGCGCGGCGATGATCATCTACGCGATGGCCGACCGCAAAGAAACGGTCGTTGTCGCCGCCGTCTCGAAAGCGGCCGCCAGTGGACCGAAGCCCGTTCGCTTGGCCGCAATCAAAGCTCTCAGCCAAGTCGGCGATGCCTCGTCCGTCAACGCTTTGCTGGAAACGGCCATCGATGCCGACGGAGACTTGGCCCTTGCCGCGAAAGCCACGCTCGCCGATCTGCCGGGTGAAAAGGTCGACTCGCAAATCGCCGCGATGCTCCCGAACGCCAAGGGCAAAACGTATCCGCTGCTGATCGAACTGGTTGGCCAGCGACGGATCGAAGCAACTCCGGCACTCCTCAAGGCCCTCGACAACTCCGATAAGAACATCCGCCAGGCCGCGCTGCTCGCGCTCGGTGAAACGGTGTCGCTGAAAAACCTCGACGTTCTGATCACGCAGGCGATCAGCACGAAGAACGCCGATGATGTCGCCGCAGCTCAACAAGCGTTGAAAGCGGCGAGCGTTCGCATGCCCGATCGCGAAGCCTGTGCGACCGAACTCGCAACCGCGTTCGATAAAGCTCCCGCCGCCTCAAAGGTTTTGCTGCTCGATATCCTCGGCGACGTCGGTGGCGAGAAAGCGTTGAAGACTCTCAGTGCCGCCGCGAAGAGCAATAGCCTGCAACTTCAAGACGCCGGCAGCCGAGTTCTCGGCAAGTGGGCTAGCCTCGATGCCGCGCCGGTTCTGCTCGACTTGGCAAAGACCGCACCGGCGGCTCAGTTTCGAAGCCGCGCGTTGAAAGGTTACATCAGTCTCGCCCGCCGCTTCGCCATGCCCGATGAACAGCGAGCCGACATGTGCCAAAAGGCGTTCGACCTTTGCAAAGAGTCGGCCGAACAAAAACTGATCCTGGATGTCTGCCGAATCCAACCCAGCACGGAGACGCTCAAGCTGGCCATCAAATTCATGAAGATTCCCGAACTCAGAGACGACGCGACCGAAACGACGCTTCTCGTCGCCCAAAAGCTGGGAGCCAAAGGTGTCGACGTCCGCGACCAACTCAGCAAAGCCGGCTTCGAGAAGGTCAAAGTCGAAATCATCAAAGCGGAATACGGAGCCGGGGCTACCCAAAAGAACGTGACCGCGGTGCTCCAGAAGCAGGCAGGCGACTTACCCCTGATCACGTTGACGTCGGCCAGCTACAACGCCAGCTTCGGCGGCGACCCGATACCGGGAAGCACCAAGCAATTGAAAATCCAGTACCGCATCAACGGCAAGTCCGGCGAAGCTTCCTTCGCAGAGGATGCGCTCATCATTCTTCCCATGCCGAAGTAATCGGCCGCTCTCAGTTGTGTTGGCGGTCGGCCACGCGATAGATCCGACCCGGGTGACTCGACGCCTCATGCGAAAAGGTTGCCAGGAACAGGTTGTCGCCGTGAGGCGTTAGGTAGTACGGAACGAGATCACGCGGGAGCAGGCCACTCAGATCCTCCCAATTCCCGGTCTCAAAATCTTTCCAGGTTTTGAAACGGATGAACTTCATCTCGTTGCAGTCGGTCTGCTGGGAATACGTGGGACAAAAGTAGGACGTCACGTACCAGTATCCCTGATGGAAATCGACGTCATTGGGCACGAGTCCTGTCGTCTGCCAGCTTCCCGCCGGCGCATCGCGGCGTTTTCCGAAACTCGCGTGGACGCGAAACTGCCGACGCTCGAAGTTGTCGACCTCCACGATTTTCCCGGCACTGGAACCGACCACATACAGCTTCTTGCAAACCACCGTCAGAGCACGCGAGTAGCCGATGTGTTGGGAAAGATTGAGAACACTTTCCTGATCCCCGAAGCCGCGAAAACGAAAGACTTCCGCCGTGTTCGGATTCAGCGCGTACAACCAGCCGTCGCCGTCCACCACGATGTCGTGCGGTCGATCCAGCTTCGCGCCAGCCAGCGTCGTCACGATCTGCTCGATGTGGCCATTGGCAGGATCGCGGAAAGAGAACAAGCGATGGTTGCCGGTATCGGTGCCGTAGTACAACTGGTCGCGAGCATTAAAGACCACGGCATGCGCGTCATCAAACATCGTCAGAGGTGATTCGCGAAACGCGGTTTCCCCCGCGCGGCGAAAATGGAACCGCCGACTCGTCGTGACGATTTCCAAGGCGTCTCGAAACAGCAGGTGCGTACAACCGGGAAAAGTGCCGTCATTCGGAGCGTACTCCGTTACTTCCACGGCTTGGCGTGAAGATTCATCGGCCGCGGCGACCGTGACCGCGAACAGGCTCAGCCACATGGCGAGGATTCGAGCCTTCTGTTTAGCGATCGTCAAACCGAGGTGATGCAAATCACCGAACCGCAGGACCGGAGACGCGGTTGCTGGAATCATCGGTTCTCCCCAAATCACGCGGTTAAAACGCGGCGGCATGCCGGCCGGTTCGCACGTCGCCCGCCGCATCGAACTGACCGGCGGGGTCGATGCGAATCACGCTGGGTGCCCACAACGCGCCGGTGGTTGGTTGGACCTTGTGTCCCAATCGCTCCAGCGCGGTGATGGTGGCTGGCGGAGCATTCGCATGAATCAGCAGACTTCCTAACACGGGCGGCGTCTGGCGGAACGAGCCCAGATGATGATTGGTGCCGAACCGCACGGCTTTCAGCGACTCGGAGGCCGACAAGCCGAACTCGATGTGATTCAGCACCACTTGCAATGCCGCTTGATCTTGGCCGTCTCCACCGGCGACGCTGACGGCCAATACCGGTTTCGCATCCTTGAGGACCAACGTCGGCGTCAACGTGATGCGCGGCCGCTTGCCCGGTGCGATGCAGTTGGGATGGCCCTCCCAAGTGTTGAAGCTTTGGAGGCGCGTGCCCAACCAGATGCCGGTCTCTCCGGCTTGCACGCCGCTCCAACCACTGGGGGTGGCGACGACGACATTGCCCCAGCGATCGGCCGTGGCGCAGGTCGTCGTGTCGTGAACAGGACCGGCGAGTCCTAGTCGTTTTTCGAGGTTGGGCAGCAACGCCCGGCCGCGGCGCGGATCACCCGGGCGTTGTTCGAGCGACGCGTGCTCGCGGTCGATCAGCGGGCGGCGCAAACTGGCGTACGACTTCGACAACAGAGCCTCGATGGGCGCCTCCACGAACAGCGGGTCCGCGTAGTAAACATCGCGATCTGCGAGAGCCAACTTCATGGCTTCGAGCGTGACATGAATCATCTCCGGCTGGTTGTGTCCCAGCGCGGCCAGATCGAACCCTTCCAGCATCCGCAGCGTTTGCAACAAGTATGGCCCTTGAGTCCAAAGACCGCATTTGAAAACCATGTGACCTCGGTAATCGACCACGAGTGGTTCCTCAATGCGAGTCACATGCGTGGCGAGATCCTCATAGCGGATCAATCCGCCGTGCTGCTCACACCACTTGGCCAATTCGCGAGCGATGGGCCCGCGATAGAAATAGTCGCTCGCCAAACGCAGGCCGCGGCTGCGATCACCGCCCCCTTTGGCCTCGGCGGCCATCAACCGACGAAGCGAACGCGACAGCAGCGGATGCCATTCCACTTTCGCGCGATCGAGCAACCTCAGCGTCGGTTCCGCAACATCGGCCAGTCGCAGAGTTCCGTAACGATCGAGCAACGTCACCACCGCATCGAAGGCTGCTGGCACCGCGGCGGCCTCAAGGCCCGTTCCCGGAATGCCTCCGCGTTCGGCAAAGTGTTCGCGCGTCGCCAAGCGCGGAGCGACCCCTTGCCCCGCGAGAACCTCCACCACTTTGCGGCGAGCGTCGTAAACCAAGATCGGCACCTCGCCGCCGAAACAGAAGCCACCTGAATCGGTGACGCTCAAAGCCAGAATCGTCGCCGCCGCCGCGTCAGTGGCATTGCCACCGCGTTTGAGAATCTCCAACCCCGCCGCGACCGCCTCGGCACCTCCGCCGCTGACCGCTCCTTGACGGCCCGTGGCTTCGGAACCGGGCAGGTCATCCGCCGCATTCGACGGCGACAGCCACAACATCAGCGAGCCGGTCAGAGACACCCAAGTCCAGGCACGCACTTGGCGACACATGCTGTTTTCCTCCGTCGGCCACGATAAATACCCGCGACGAGACTTGCCAGTGCGTCGCGCGGAATCTGTCGACGAGCGTCGCTTAGGCGAGCGGCAAGAATTGATTTACCCAAAGTAGCCGTGGCACTCCGTGACACGACGGCTCCCGCCACGTGGTGTCGGGGCTACTATCTCCTGCCGCTCGCATTACAGCGACACGGGCCTGGAAATGCGTGGTTGACGAGCCTTCGCCCTCGCTGACACTTCAGGTTAAGCCTCAAACAAGCGACCCCACCGAGCTTGTCTCGGTGGTTTTCGGGCTTCTGCACTACGCAGGTTGAGATTTCGAGTGCAGCGCTTCGTGCAAAAGGCTTGATCCACCGAGGCAAGCTCGGTGGGGATTGGGAACATCGCTTGTTTGAGGGTTAAGTTGGTGCGAGTGTAACGGGGTTGCGTATGTAGGGGTGGCCAGCCGAAGTGGCACGACCGGGAACTTCCTTCGATCGACGGATGCGATATGACTCCCAGCAATCCTCCTCCGGATCTCGGTGCACGGCTGAGAGCTGGGGAGGAAGAGGTCATAGAGGTCATCTTGCGCACGCATGGGCCGCCGATTTTGGCGTTGCTCAGGCAGCGATTTGTCGGGCCACTGACCGCAACCGACTTTGAAGATGTCTTGGCCGCGGCCTTGTTTCGGATGTGGCAGCACCGTGCGCGGTTTGATCCGACGCAGGCGTCGCTCCGCGTTTGGTTCTTTCGCATCGCCGAGAACATGGCTCGGGATGTCTTGAAGCATGGGTGGCACAAAGCTCGGCAGTTGGAATTGAGCACCGAGCCGACGCGGCTCGCCGGGTTGATTGATCGTCGTCCGCCCGACAGCGAATCGGATGCTGATTCGGACGACGGTGACTCGCCGACGCTGCGAGTTCCACCGGAGCAACTGCGCGAGTTGCTCGCGTTGCTTCCGGAGAATCAACGACGCATCGTGCTGGCCGATGCGGACTCGCGCGACGGTGTCGTCGCGAGTCACGACTTGGCGGAGGAACTGGGCATCCCGCCCTCGACCGTGCGGGTGTATCGACGTCGGGCGCTTGAGCGGCTGCGGCGTGAGATTGAACAACGCGGGCTCGACTCGCCAAGTATTCGGAGTCCGACAATGTAACCCGAAGCGTCAGCGAGGACGGGCGCTCCGAGTGATGGTGATCTGACAATCAAAATCTTTGTGAAGCGTTCGGCCTCGCTGACGCTTCGGGTTACTTTTGAGGGATCACGCCATGAGCGATCCATTAAAACATGATGAGTTATCTGATGACCTCTTTCGTAACCGCATCGCCGCGGCACTGCACGAACTGGATCAGCCGGAGTCTGATGCGGACATCGCCGCCACGCTGGACATGATTGATGCCGAGCCGCTCACGGACGCGGCGCAGCGGCGCATCATGCAGCAGGTTCAGCGTTCGATTCAGAGTAGCCGAAGTCGTGAGACTTCGGACGTCGCGGGAGAAACCGGTCTCTCACGAGTCCGGCTACGAAACCGTCCGCTGCCCTCAGAGAGTCAAGCTACGGGGCGGCGGAAGTCGCAGATGGGAATCGTGGCGATGTGCGCGTCGGCATTGGTTGCCGCTGGACTGGTGTTTGTCCGGCTCGATGACGTCCAGCGATTGCCGCTGCGGCCGGGGGAGTTGATGTCGTCGAATGATCGCCGTCCCGGTTCTCGATCGCTGCAAACGGAACAATTCACAAACAGCGCGATGATCCAGCGCGTGAAGCTTGGTGAGACGCTCAGCACCGGGCCGCGTGAAAAGCGGCGTGTGACGTTGCTCGATGGCTCGATCTTGTCGATCAACGAACGGTCCCAAGTCACCATCGCCGCCGATCGGCGAGTGAAGCTGTTGGCGGGGGAAGTCTTCGTCGAAGTGCTGCCAACCAAGAGATCCGAGCGATTCGTCGTCGCGACGCCGCATCGCACGGTGACGGCGCTGGGGACGAAATTCGTGGTGAAGACTCAAGCGCGGGGGACGAATGTTGTCGTCACGCAGGGCAAGGTGCAGGTCAGCGGCGTCGACGAAGTCATTCCGGCTGGGCATGAGTTGGTCGCCGATCTGACCGAGTCGAATTCGGCCGAGTTGCGGCCGGCGAAGCGGTCGGCATACGTCGTCGAGTGGGTCAAGGACTTGATGGCCGCGGCCGGCTCGCTCGTTGTACCGGCCAGCGAACATGCCGGCGGGACGATCACCGTCGTCGACCCGCAGGGGCAGGAGATGAAACTGTCACTGCGGAAGTTTCACGTTGATGTCCACATCGAGGATGGCTTCGCTCGGACGACGATCGACCAGACGTACTTCAACCACACCTGGCAGCAACTTGAGGGGACGTTCCGCTTCCCGCTCCCGGCCGATGCATCGCTGTCGCGGTTGGCGATGTATGTGAATGGCAAGCTGATGGAAGGAGGCATGGTCGAGCGGGACTATGGCCGCAACGTCTTCGAACAGATTCGTCACACCCGGCGCGACCCGGCGTTGCTGGAGTGGGTGGATGGCAGCACGTTTCAGATGCGCGTCTTCCCGCTCGAATCCCGGCAAGAGAAGCGAATCCTGCTGAGCTACACGCAGCGACTGCCGAACGATTACGGCAAGAGCGTCTATCGTTTTCCGGCCGGGCACAGTTTGGAAGGCGTGCGGGAATGGTCGGCTCACCTGCGCGTGAAGGGCGCGGCGGGGATGAAGTGGTACTCGCCGTCCCACTTGTTGGATGGACGCGACGAGCAGGGAGATCTGCTGATCGACGGTCGTGATGCGTACGTGGCGATGGATCGCGATCTGGTTGTTGAACTGGGTAGCCCAGGCCCTGGTGGCCTGGTCGATTCGAACCAAGAACGGAATCAACCGACCCACAAGGGGTCGGGCTACAGTGACGCCGTCTGGTCCCTCTGCGAGCAGGACGGTTTTCAGTACGTCATGTTGCGGCAGCGACCCGAGTTGAAGGCGAACGCGGAATTGTCGCAGCGGCAGTGGATCTTCTTGGTCGAGAACTCGGCGGACCGGAATGAGGTGTTGGCCGAGACGCAGCGACAGATCGCGAAAGTGCTGCTCGAAAACGCCGAGCACAGCGACACGTTCTCGATCATCCGAGCGGGAACTCAGGCGGAGTTGTTCCGACGCAAGCCGGTCGAATGTTCGTTGGAGAACGTGGCGGCGGCTCAGCAGTTCCTGACGGACGTGGCCCCGATCGGAGCGTTGGATTTGGAGCAAGCGCTCAAAGCCGTACAGAAGCAAGTTCGCGGCAAGCGCGACGTCTTCGTCGTGCACCTTGGAACCGGCATCCCGGTGCTGGGCGAACGGGATGACAACACGCTGCTGCGACTGTTGCCGGCGAACGCACGGTACGTCGGCGTGGCGGTCGGGAAGCGTTGGTCGAAGTCGTTCATGGAGACCGCCGCGAGTCACAGTGGCGGCCATGTGACGCAGATCAATCCGGATGAAGCCGTCGCATGGCGCGCCTTCGACTTACTCAGCACGCTCAACGCGCCGCGACTCACGGAGATCGCCGTGCGGTCAACACTAACCCGAAGCGTGAGCGAGGGCGAGCGGTCCACAGACGTCGCTTCTGGACCTGAGTTCCTGCTGCTCACGAACTCGCTAGCGCATGGGCAAGAGCTTGCCGCCGTGGCACGCTTCCCGAAGGGGCAGGCGTTGCCGAAGTCCGTGACGATCACGGGGAAGCTGAATGGCAAGGCGTACTCGCAAACCGTGACGGTGCCGATTGTCTCTCAGGCGAACGGGGCGGCGTTAGTCCCCCGGTCGTCAAGCGAGATCGAGATCACCGGGGGGCTGACGCCGCCCCGCTCGCCAAATCTTTCGCACTGCGGACATCTGCCGAGGACTTGGGCGCGATTGGAGATTGATCGACTCGTCGCGCTCGGTGCCACGGAGCACAAGCCGCAGATCATCGAATTGAGCAAGGCGATGTATGTGATGTCGCCGTTCACCTCGCTGCTGGTGCTGGAGACCGAGGCGATGTACGAGCAATTCAAAGTCGACCGCGGTCGCAAGGATCATTGGGCCATGTATCCCGCGCCGGCGGAGATCCCGGTGGTCGCCGATCAGGGACCGTCGCAGCTCCGTCCGCTCGACGCGGCGAAGGAACGCTTGCAATTGGCTCAATCGCGAGCGAAGTCGGCGCTGAGCAACTACGAACGCAGCGTCACCGAGAAGCGTCCAGCGGCGGACCTGCAACGCCTGGACCGCTTGAATCGCGCCGAGCAAGCCGAGGTTCGGTTGATCGAGCGCGAGATCCAACGCATCGAACGAGCCAATGACGCGGCGTCCAATCCGATCCGCCAGGCGTGGGAGTCGGTCGTGCAGCGTCGCTCGGCATGGCAGCAGGCCTATTTCCAAACGGTGCGTAACCATTGGAACTATTGGGGCCGGACCACCTATTGGAATGATTCGGGGTGGTCCTTCCGAGACAATCTTCCGCTGACCCATGAAACCCTTGACGGTGAAGGAGTGCTCGATGTCGGCAATGACTTCCCGCGTGAGTTCAATCATCGCTTGTTCGGAGAATTCAACGGCAACGGCTATCTCGACCTCGACAAACGGTCGTTGCGAAACACGACGTTGTGGGGCACAAGTCGGCAGTTGCTGCCCTTCGCGCCGCCTGACGGCTATCTGACCGAATCTTTCAAATTGAGTCTGCTCGATGGAGTCGATTTCACTGTGCCATCCTTCCATCGGCCGAGCCTTTTAGGACTGGATCAAAGTCTTCCCGTGACGCCGTACTACTCCACGAGTATCGAAGATACGTACTTCGAGGAGGATCGCTCTCGCCGAGTCCGCATGCTCACTTCAATTTGGGACGCCTCGGACTTCACGATCTACGATCAAGCCGATTGGCGGAAAAGAATGCTGTCTTACCCTCGAAATCGGATGTTGGAACACATCCCGCAGATCAACCTCTCACAATCCGGCCGCGTCAATCTCAACGGCGCCTTGGCTACGTCACTGCGATACGACATCCCACTCGGAGTGGAGTTTGATCTCGCCCGGTCGCAGAATCAGAACTGGTGGTGGCATCCAGTTACGCCCTTCGACCTCGGCGAAGGGCGCACGTTCGTCGGACGCTTCGGGCACGGCGAACTCTACCACTTCGATGTGGACCAGGATGGCGACGGGGTCTCCGACGCGATCTGGGGCGTCTTCGACATGGATTCGGGGCTTGTCGCAACAAACGGCTCGGTGAGGCGCCTCCGGCAACTGCAAAATGTGAATGTCGCCGGAAATCTCAGCGGGTATCTCGCCAACGGCGGATACATGATGCCCGACGATTGGATTGGGACCGACGGTCGCTACCCGGTTATCGCCGTGCATCCTCTGGCCGGCGTGCTGAAGGACTTGCCGAGCTACGCTCCTGGACTGCAAACATGGCCCGCCGATCGGCTGGCCATCGTCGAGCAATCAGCCGCGACGAAACCCAAGAGGGGCGAGGTCGATGCCGAAGCGCGACGGCTGATCGAGAAAGCTCGATCGCTCGGTTGGGAGAGATGTAGGATGGCCGCCCCCGGCCGTCCTGCCGCTCTGAAATCTCAAATCTCAAATTTCAAATCTCAAACGCAGACGGCCGAGGGCGGCCATCCTACATCCCGCGTCATGCTGGCTGACGGTTCGGGTCGGTTCGTCTTCGAGCGCGAAGTTGGCGAGGGGCTGCAAGAGCGAGTCATTAACGACGGCACGACTCTGTGGCATCTCTATCCCGAGATCGGACTGGCGGCGAAGCGATCCGTCAGCCGCTTCCATCAGTCGGTGATTCAATCGCTACTTCCGTGGTATGTGCCGTCGGCCGAGGATCTGAGTGTCGATGCCGACGTGAAGATGATCAGCGAACGCACCATTCGCATCACCCGGAGGATGGGCACTCTTGCCCGTCCTGAAACGGAAGTCGCGCAGAAGACGAAGAACGAGGAGAAGCAGGACGGGCAAGAGTGCCCATCCTCCGAACTCACCTTCGCCGAAGACGGTCGGCTCAGTGAGTCGCGTGTGATCGACATCACCGCCAACAAGGTGCTCGCGAAGCAAACGCTGGCCGCAGACGGCACGGTGCGTGTGTTCGACGCCGATGAAAAACTCGTGGCGGAAGCGAAGTATGAACGCCAGCCGATCGAGGCTCCGAGCCTAGTGCCAGCGACAAAAGATCTGGTCGTACTGCCGCTGCCGTATCGCTCAGCGGCGGGAGTGCCGGTCAGCGTGCCGGTCAACTTGCAGACCAATGCGCCCGACTTCGTGAAGCTCTCGGAGGACGACGCGCTGATGCTGTTGGCAACGTACTTCGCCGAAGCTCGGCAAGCGGAACTCGTCACGTTCATCGAGCAGCGATACACGGCCAAGGGAGACCATCGCATCGGACTCGCTGTGTTGCTGGCGTCGGTCGTTCCGCAGAATCCACTCGTGGCCAACGCGACGAAGCAGCATCCCGATCTGCCGCTCGCGAAGTTCTTGGAGCAGTTCGCCGGCTTCCCGGCACAAGGCAATTTGAACGGCACGCTCGACGCCGGTGACGCCGCAAGCCCGCTCCTGAGGCGTGTGTGCTCGGCCTACAGCCACTATTCTCGCTGGGCGACGGATCGAGCTGCCGCTCGCGAACGACCGTTGACGGACATTCAGCAAGAGTTGAGTGCCACCCTGCTCTTCATCCGGTCGTGCCGCTCGGTGGACCTCGCGGCGAAGTTGCTGTCAACGGTCGATCTTGGCCTCAAGCGAACGGAGCGGATGAACGCCGCGGTCGCCCGCCAGTTGAATGAGGCCACGGCGGTGATGGCGGAAGAGCGTGGCCTCCCGGCCTTCGGTCGCACGGCACGGATCGAATGGTTGTTGACGGTCGGCGAGGAAGCCTCCGTCACGCAGGCGAAGGAGTTGTTTCAAGCGCAGCTCGCCGACTCGATCACGATCGGCGGCATCCCCGAGTTAAGCGGCGAGACGCGCAGCGCGTTCGTCAAACACTTTAAGACGCCCGATGGCCAACCCTGCGGACCGTGGGGCGAGTTGGTCAAAGAGGTCGCTCTGAAAATCCAGGCGAGCGGGGTGGCGTCAGCCCCCCGGTTAGAGGGCGAAAACACCGGGGGGCTAACGCCGCCCCGCTCGCCTGCGGGATTGATCGGACCTCACACGCTCATCGCGTTGGCGCGATCGTGCGTCTCGTTGAGCGAACCGACTCTGGCCGCCGCGATCTTCCAATTGGCGATCAAGGATCAGGATCTCGTTGCCCAACCGCGTCTGAATTTGGCCGGGCTCGACTACGCGAAGGAGGCCGGTGATTGGGAGCAAGCCGAAGCGTGTGTCCGGCGAGCTCTGGCCGATGAGAAACTACAGAAAATCTCGAAGTTCTGGCGAGACGCGGCGGACATCGCCTATCGACTTCACAAGTTCAACGACTGGATCAAATTCCTCGACCACGCATATGAGATGGAGTTCGCAGCGTTTCCGAAGACCGTGAATCTCGAAGCGTTCCGCAAGGACTACGAGAGCCTCTTCCGGCAACTCGATGAGCGAGCGCAACAACTCGCCGACGCGAAGCACTCCGAGAAGTTTTCGTTTGCCCGTCTGGTGCAGCGATCCGCCGCGCGGTGGCGCGACATCGACGTCGACGACACGGCCGCCTGTCATCGCACGGCCACGATTCTCACGAAGCTGGGCCTCACCACGGCGGCGTGGAATTACTGGACGACCCCGCTGGCTGAGACTCCCGATCGCTCGACCGTCTGGCAAACGTTCGCCGCCGCGATGCACTCGCAACATCGTCTCGTCGTCGCCGATCGAGCCTGGTCCACCGCCTTTGTCTGCGAGCCCACGAATCCAGAGATCTTGCTCCAGCACGCTCAGTTCCTGCGCTCCACGCGCCAAGAACACCAAGCCCGGAAGTTGCTGACCAAGATCACCACAAGCACCTGGCAACCCCGCTTCGAGAACACGAAGCAGCAAGCTCAAGCGCTTTTGACAGGAGGTAGCTCGCCGTAGCCAAGCTCGCCAGAGCTTGGGTTGAACGAGCATCGCCCCAATCTCTGGCGAGATTGGCTACACTTCTCGCCCGCCTGGGGCCAAGTGCAATTGTTTGCCCGGAATGGCCTAACGCGGGCTTCGCCCGCAACGTAGCGGCGTCGCTCCGCGACGCCGATCCGAGTCGCGGAGCGACTCGGCTACATATTGCGCGCACGGCGCGCATAATTCACAACCGAAGAATCTAAACGGTGGGTCGTAGACATCAGACGGCGGCGAAGATCGATTCGCTCACGGCGCCGGTGCTGTCCGAGAACGAGCCTTCCTCGATCTTCATCGAGCGCAGGATGCTCAGGAAGACGTTCGACATTCGCGCGTCTTTGCCGCGCCAGTAGGTGCCGTGCTTGAGTCCCATGTTCGAGCCGCCGGCAATCAGCGTCGGGAGGTTCTTCGGGTAGTGAGTCGTGCTGGCTCCGCTGCCGAAAAGGACGATGGTGTTGTCGAGCACGCTGCCCTCGTTGTCTTCGTATTCCTCAAGGCGGCTCAGGAAGTGAGCAATCTGCTCGCTGAGAAACAGGTCGTACTTCGCGAATTCCAGTTGGCCCTCTTTGTCTTCGGCGTGTGACAAATTGTGGTGCGTGCGGGTCAGGCCGAGCTTTAGCGGGAACGTGTCACTGATCCCCATGCCGTCTTCGCGATTGAGCATGAACGCGACCGACCGCGTGATGTCCGCGTCGAACGCCAGCGCGATCAGGTCAAACATGTTCCGGTAGTACTCGGCCGGCTCACTCTCGGACGTCGCGTCCAAGTTGAGATGCGAGTAATCCTGCGTCTTCAGCGGGATGTCGATCCACTTCTCCGAGGCGGTCAGCCGGGACTCGATTTCGTCCAGCGACGTGAGGTACTGGTCCATCTTCTCGCGGTCGGATTGGCCCAGTTGTTTGTTGAGCGACTTGGAGCTTTCGAGCACCGCGTCCACCAGCTTGATGCGTCGCTGGAGTTGCTCGCGCTGCGAGGCGAGCGACGCCCGGTCGCCGCGAAATAGGCGATCGAACACTCGGCGCGGGTTGTTCTCGGCCGGGATCGGCTTCCCTTCGAGGTTATACGAGATCGTCCCCGTGCGCGACAAAAAGCCGACGCCCGCATCAATCGACAACACCAACGACGGTTGCCGGCAGAACTGCTTCGTGTGCTGAGCCACCACTTGATCGAGCGCCACCGAGTTGAACATGCCGGGCTTCGGGTTGTGCAGCGGAGCGCCGGTCAGCCACATGTCCGAACACAAATGCGGATCGGCCTTCGGCCCGTTCGGATGATGCAGCCCACCGAGAAAGCTGAGCTTCTCACGAAACGCCTTGAGCGGCTCGGTCGATTTTCCGAACTCGAACGCGCGTCCTTCGGTCTTGGGGAACCAGCTCCATTCGTCGATCCCGTGTTTCGGATTCGGCAACGACATTCCGTTGGCCGTGTACATCGCACAGAACCGCCGCGGAGTTTTCGCCGCGACTTCCTTCCCCATCGCCTCCAACAACGGCAGAGCCAGCGTGACCCCCGCCAAACCTTTGAGCACCGCACGACGATCAAGTGGATTGGAAAAGGCCATGAAGCTCATCCGCGAAAATAGCTGGGTGGGGTTCGGGCGTTTCGTGTTTACTGTACCGGAAAACAACGATTCCTGGCATCACCAATGCAAATGACGCCGTTTGGGTCGCATTCATCGCCCCACCCGACGTCGCTTGCGGATTTTGTTGTTTCGCCGTTCCACCGGTTCATTATTTCGCAACGCTCAGCGGTAGCTGGGCTGCGGTGACATCTTTGATCGTGAGGTCGCCGTAGAACGCGCGGTACTTCGTCGAGTTGCGAAGCTTGTACCAGCCGACGATCCTGTCGGCTTGGTCCACTTTCACGCCTGAGCCGACGTAGTGGAAACTGTTCGGCGCGGTCTGGTCTTCCTCAAACTGTTTGACCGGGGAACGGTAGATCTCTCGCATCATGATCTTGTCGCGAATGTCGATCAGCGCTTGCTCGACGGCCGTGCGATCTGCGTCTTTCTTTTCACTCGCTGCATTGAACTTGTCGCTGTCAAACGCGCTGTAGGGCGAATCGGGAAACTGATTGTCATTGAATCGAGCAGCGGCTCCCAGATAGGCAATCATCTCGTCTTCGGTCACCGTCGGAGGCGCCTGCTTTTCGAATTGGAATCCCGGAGGCGGATCGAGGCTGAACAGCGCGGGATCGAGCTTCGCATCGAGCACGAATTCGTGCTCAATCATTCCGGGGATCGTTCCCTTCGTCCATTTCTCTTCCGCGGGATTGTTGCGGTCGGCTGCGGTCTCCGGGTCGAACTCGTCTGTTCCCGGCACATGGATCGCGATCAGTTGCTTGGATTCCGTGTCGATCCAAAAGTCATTGCTGAAATATCCTCGATCTTCTCCCTGATGAATCATCGCTCGAAAGACATTGGCCTGGCGGTTGCCACTGGGCTTGGGGCCGAGCAGTTCGACCGACTTCACGCGGAGCACCTTCCCCACCAGCCTCTCACGCAGGGCTTCTCCGACCCAGGCGAACGGTCCACGCAGATCCGAGAGAGTCCCGTTCGGCATCTTCAGCACAGCCTTCTTCTCTTTGAGGTCCAACGACAGTTGCCGCCCGACTCGACCGTCCGTAATCAGAACCCCCGAAGGATTCCCATTCCGATCCAGGATGGTCTCCCGGTACTGGCCGGGATGCCGATAGGCGTGCAGCCGCCGTTCTGGCCTGAGCCACGTTCGCTTTCCATCGGCGCTCGTCTCACGCTCGTAGTACGTCGTCGTCCAAGTCATGGTCTGAACCTCATCGACTCCCGGGATCGCCTCGGCAAAGGCTTCCGAGTTCAGTGTCCCGCCAGAGCGGAACCACATCAGGCCCACGACTAACAACAGTGACGCCGCCGCGAATTTGAAACAGCTCAGCAAAATTCTCCGGCGGCGACGTCGGAAGGTCGTGACCACAGGATTGAGATTCTGGACCGCATCGGAGTGACGCTGATGCCAGGCATTGAAGTCCGGCACTGAGGCTTCGCCGAGGCCGCTCTTGAGACGATCTTCCCAGCCGTGATTCTCCGGAACTGTGTTCATGCTTGGGCTCCTGAAGGATGATCGCGATCGAGCTCTTTCGCCAACTTTTTTCGCGCACGCTGCAGCCGCCCGTGAATCGACGCCGTGGACACGCCGAGCGCTCGTGACATCTCGTCGTAGGAGAGTTGGCTGAAGTAATGCAGTAGGACAATTTCGCGAGAGGTCTCGTCCAGTTGTCCCAGTGCTTCGTGAACTTGCTGGCGCAAATCCGCCAATGCGCAATCGCTGGTCGGCTCTCGATCTTCAGACAACGGCTCGTGCATCGGCTGACCCTTTGCCAACCGCGAAGCCGTGCGACGACAGATGGTCCCTAACCACTGCGGAAAGCTGTCTCCATCCTGCAATATCGCCAAAGTGCGGCACGCGATGGCAAACGCCTCTTGCGCGGCATCCTCCGCCAGATGTCCATCGGACAACCGGCTGCGGGCGATCCCCACTGCCATGCGAAAGTGCCGCTCGTACAATCGCCCGAAGCTCGCCAGGTCTCCCTGACAAGCCGCCGCAACGAGCTCCGCGTCGGTTGGTTGCAACGAAACGCCTCTTTCCTCAGTCGTGTGAAGCACGCTCAATCGTCACTGGGTTAGTGCTTACGGCGCGACAGAAATGAGCGCTCCTTTGTCAGAAGTTTTCAACCGCACTACTGAGAAGTTAGAAATGATTAAGAGCATGAAGGTGCAATAGGTACTGGGCGGCGAAAGGCCAGGAACCGCTTCGCGTGTTCGATTCTGAACTGGCCGAGTTTCTTCTCTACTTCTTCAAAAACAAATCACTCTTGATGACGAACCGGAGCAGCTCCTGCATGCGGTAGTCGTTGGCTTTCAGTTGGACGCTCTGTTCTTGGAGGAACACGAGTTCGTTGTAGGTCAGGCTGCGGCCGACAGCATAACAGGCGGTGTGCTTCAGGAAGCTGAAGGCCACTTGGTCGATGCGGTCGTTCGCCAGGTAAGCCTTCAGGTCATTCAAATCCTTGATCTCGGTTCTGTCTGGAAGAGTCGAGCGGGCATCGACGCCAGGGTCTTTCTTGAACAGGCCGCCGGCGTCGAACGTCTCAAACGGAATCCCCCACGGGTCGATGCCGGAGTGACATTTCGCGCAGCCTTTCTGGTTGCGGTGACGCTCCAGTTTCTCGCGGAGAGTCAGCTTCGTGCCGTCGTCCTCTTTGAGTTGCGGCACGTTTGGCGGCGGATCGTCGGGCGGTTCGGCGATAATTTTTCGGGCCAGCCAGGCTCCACGCTTGATCGGGTTGGATTCCCGGCCATCGGACAACCCCGCCAAGATTCCGGCCTGAGTCAACACGCCTCCCAGGTTCTCGTTCTCGTGCTTGAGCGGGACAAACCGAAACCCACTTTCGGTGCGGTCGGCCAAGCTGTAGTAGCTCGCAGTGACCTCGTTCGCGACGAGGAAGTCCGACTTCACGACGTTGCGCAGCGGCAGGTCTTGTTCGATCAGATACCGCAGAAACTGGACCGGCTCCTGCCGCAACTGGGTCTTCGTGTCGCGAGTGAGCTTGGGGTATCGCTGAGCATCAACCGCCACGACGTCGAACTTATCGAGGCTCAACCACTGCGACGCGAACTCTTTGATGAACTGCCCGAAGCGCGGGTCGCGGATCATCCGCTCGATCTCTGCATCCAGCGACTGATGCAAGGCGTTCTTTGCGGCTAGATCCAGCAGTCGTTGATCCGGCGGCGCGTTCCACAGAAAGTACGACAGCTTCGATGCCAGCTCGTAGGGATCGAGATCCTCCGCGGCCGGGCTGCTGCTGTTCTCGATCAGGAACAAGAACTGAGGCGACGTCAGCACGACGAGCAGCGCGTCCTTGATGCTCTGACGAAAAATGTCCGTAGCCAATCTCGCCAGAGATTGGGGATCGTCAGGCACCCTCCCCAAAGTCTGGCGACTTTGGCTACGACCGGATCGCATGTCGGCGAACGAGTTTTTCCAGACGCCGACGAGCGTTTCCAATTCGGCAGCCGTGATGGGGCGGCGGAAGGCTCGCGTGGCGAACGAGCGGATCACGTCTTGGGCATATTGCTCGGTTGAAGACGGAGGATGGGCACTCTTGCCCGTCTCTTTTTCTGTTTGTCTTTCCGTGACGTGCTCCGACGGAGTGACGGGCAAGAGTGCCCATCCTCCATTAGGTGACTTGATGAAAATATTGCGATGAGTCGCCGGCGGCCACGACTCGTAAAACGGCCCCTCGAACTCGATCGAGCGCACGAGCAGCCGAGGCATGTCGCGGCCGTCGGTGTATTCGCTGCGAACCCCGATCTCGCGAATGCCCGCCAGATAATTAACGTTGTCATTCTCCACGTCGGGAGTCGGAAAGTCGTTGATTGCCCCGTCGAACACGAAGTCCTGAAGTTCGCCGGTCGAGACGGGCCGAGGCCCACCGACTTGCGAGAGCGTGCTGCCACAGTCGCGACGCAAGCCGAGATAAACACCCAGCGACGGCGATCGTTGCTCGAAAGTTTTGAACTTCCGAGCCGGTTCGCTGTCATCGTTCATTCGGCTGAAGACGATACGACGCAGCCGAGAGTTGTCTCCGTAACGAGCCTTCAGTTTCACATCACCCGCCGGCAACCGCACGATCATGAACGCAGTCTGCTGATCGGACGCCTTCGCGTCCTTGTCGGCATCCGGTTTCGGATTCGGTTCCATGAGCTGCCCGGCGAATTGTCGTTCGCCCAGGTTCAGCGACAGCAGCCCCTGCGATTTTCCCGCCGAACAAGTCACGTCCACTTGATAAATGCCGTCCTGTTTGATCGCGATGTTCGCTTCGGGCGATTCCGACAAATCCGTAACAATCGTCGAGTCGTAGCCACGCTCGCCAGAGCGTGGGTTTTCTGGAGTTTCGCCCACGCTCTTGGCGAGCGTGGCTACGGGCGAGCCGGCATCCAGTAGCAAACCGTCCTCGTAGCGAGCGGCCTTCACCGTTACGCGGAAGTTTCCGTGCTCCGGCAACTCGCGCAACGAGATTTTGAAGTTCGCCATCGGCCCATACGTGTTCGACTGACCGAAGATTTCGGGACTGGGGATCGCCGGTCGCAACAGCAAGCCGCCGGAAACGACCTGATGAGCTTCCCCTTTCGGATACCCCGGTGTCCCGCGCACGCAGGCGAACACCGAGTGGTAGATGCTGTCGAACTTCTTCCAGGCTCGGATCGTGTCGTTGCCGACGTAGCCTTCGATGAACTCGTACGCGGTCCGCATGGCGAACGGCTGATAGTCAAACGGCTTCGACGGCTGCAGCTCGGTCACCACGAAGTCTGCGTTGTTCAACAGAGCATTGTTGGCCCCCAAAACCAGATTGTCGGGACACGGCTGCGGATTGATCGAGGCTCTGAACTCCATGCGGAAGTTCTGAATCACAGGCTTTGTGCTTTCGTTCACGATGCACAGGTCGAGCGCCTTCTCGGCGATGTCGAAATAGGACTCCACCTGCAGCGGCGACAACACCATCGTCTGCCCGTTGTTGGCAAACCCGTCCTTGGAAATACCATCGGGAGGAAGTGCATCTGTGAGATCCTCTTCCAGCCCCAACAGATCCCTGAGCGTGTTTCGATACTGCGCCACCGTCAGCCGCCGCACCGAGCCATTTTTCTTTGTGTCGCGTGCTCGTGCCGCAGCAATGGTCCGCGTGATCCACTCACTGAGCGACTTGCGCTGCTCGGCCGTTGGCTGCGGTTCGTCGGCCGGTGGCATGACTTCATCCGCAACCTGCTTCTGAATCCCTTTCCAAAGAAGAAGCTGCCTGTCCTCTGGCGTGGCAGTTAGTTGATCAACGCGAATACCGGACTCCATATTGTCGGCGTTGTGGCAACGCACACAGTATTTCTGCAGGAGAGGCTGAATACGCTCCTTGAAAGCGGTCGCATCTGCCACAGCGTCCTCAACGGCAGTGTTCGGTGCCGCCGGTTTCTCCTGGCCATGAGCCGTCGAGCCCGCGACATGTATGGCCAGCACCAGCGTTCCAAGTGCAACGAAAAGCATCGAACGTGAAGCCAAGTTCTCGTGCATCATAATTCCGGCACTTCCAGCATAGACGTCATTAACGCAGTTCCAAATCTACGAGGGTGCCGTCCATGGGCTTTGTCGAAACTCCGGCTCGCACGTGATTTGCGGGATTGTCATTTTTGAATTTGAACATTTTCACGAACGCCCCGACGACAAGGCCAACCTCCAACTGGCCCAGATGTTTTCCGGGGCACACTCTTGGCCCGTGTCCAAAACCAAAGTGGAGGGTTTCTTTCGACCCGCGTCCCTGTGCCGCCAAGTTCGCCCAACGCTCCGGAACAAAGTCGAGTGCGGGATAACCCGTGGCTTGAATGCCCCAGTGATCCTCGTGACGGTTCGCGTGCCATACATCCAACAGAATATGGGTTCCTTGCGGGATAAATAGTTTCCGTCCATCTGCTGTTTCGACCCAGGTATCCGCAGTGGCCCTGCGCGGAAGAAAGTAGAGCGAAGGAGTCAGACGCAGCGTTTCATCCAGGACTTGGCCAAGGTATTTCGCATTGTCGAGATTTTCGGGAGTGTAGTCGTGAATGTTTTTGACGACTTCATAGACCTTGTCTTGAGCCATGGGATTTCTCGCAAGGTGAGAAATGGCCCAGGTCGCATAAGAAGTCGTCGCTTCGAGGGCACCGGCCAAGAAGACCTTAATATTGCTGCGCAGGGCCTCGTCCGGAGCATCGGATTTGAATTGCTTCCACTGCCCTTTTCTTTCACGCCGCATTGCTAGCACAAGGTTCGTTAGCTCTTCGAAGCTGTCATAACTGCTCCGGATCTGCGCAAGGTTCTTAGTGAAACGAGGCAGCTTGCTCATCGGGAGCCCCAACCGATTCATCACAGTGTCGCGCACGATGTGATTGATGACACGATCCAACGCCGGCACATATTGATTTCGGATCTGATCGTAAGGAATCAAAGTGCCGAAGAAGTTGTTGGTCAGCATTTCCAGCATCACCGCTTTGATTTCCGGCTCGAGCTGAATTTTCACCGACTGTTGGCCGTTGATTTCCAAGTGCTTGCGAAGGACGTCCAATCGTTGGGTGACGGTGTCCCGAAACGTTTCGGCGAACTCTTGGAACATCTCCGGTTGAAAGAGCGTTGTCTTTCCAAATGGTGACGCCGCGAGTTTCCGCTGTCTTCTCCAAGACGCCCCGTTGGCAAAGAGGAGCGTGTCTTGTCCCGTCGCTCGGGCGATGCCGGTCGACGGCAGAGTGTCACGATCGAATTGAACCTCGCCATCTCCCGTTTCGGTCGTGATCGCCCGAATCATTCCCGGATCACGAGTGACTAAGACCGGTGGAAAACCGGGAACCTCGAGATAACGGTTATGTCTTCCCGGCCCTTGCTCCTCATCGGCTTCCCAAAAGTAGGTTTCTAAGATTCGGATCGGTTGGTCGTAGTTCCAAGGATGCGGGAATGGCAACGTCGGCCGCCCCGACCCCGGCTTGAAAAGCGGCACTCGCGTCGGTCGACAATCCCCCGCGAATGGGCTGATGGCGAGCATCTGTCTGGGCAGACGCCCAATCCGCCGAAGGCCCGGGATCTTATCTCCCAAGAATTTCGATAGTTTTCCGATCACAAAGGGCTCTTCGTTTCTGTCGAGGCGTTTCACTTGGATCGAGGAACGATGATAGCGACAGCGACCGGTCCCTGCCGCGTCCAACTGACCCGCCAGGATTGTCTTTGCTGAGTCCGGAGCATCTCAAACGTCGGATTCCGCAGCCGCCGAGAATTCGCTCCAGCGCAAGATCGCAACGGAGACCAGAAGCAGGACTGGCGGCAGCAGTAGCAGAATTGCGATGTGTCGCCAGACAGGAGTGTCTCCGATCAGGGTCAACACTCCGGCCCGACGTCCGTCTAATCCGGTAAGGTCGCACCATTCAATGACGAGTGCAAACAGGCGGTATTGCACCGTCAACGTGTTGATCACCGCTGGAACGAAGCTGACGACCAATTCGAAGATCAGCGTGTAAGCCACCGCCAGCACCATTGCGCGGCGAGGTAGTAGCGTGCCCAGCAGCAGGTAAATCGCTCCGTAGGCCGGACACGAGAGACACACCAGTCGGACCATCGTCCACCATAATCGCCAACCATCACCGGAAGCAGCAAGCGGGACCGCGATCGTCAGACCAAGCAGAGCCGGCGGAATCACCCACGTCACAGCGGCCAGATATTTTCCGAGCAACACCGCCGTGCCGCCGTTCGGTCGCACGGTCAGGTAGATCCAACTGCGCCGCTCCAACTCGGCCGAGATCGCGGGTGTGGCCCACAACAACGTGCCCAGTATCGACATCAGCATCGGGACCAAGGCGTAGAGCAAATAGGCCCAGAATTGCCGGACTCGATCATCACTCAAGCCTCGTCTCAGATCCTCGTTCATCGTGAAGCGAATCACGCCGACGATGAACACCGGGAACGCCGCGAGCACCGCCCACCAAGCGATGCGCGGCAGGGTCAACGCCCGCTTCCACTCGAACAGAAAGACCGCACCGACATTGCCAATCACAGCTCACCCCGATGCAACTTCATCAGTGAATTGAACAGAGCCTGCAGCGATTCGTCCGCCGAGTGCATTTCCGAGACTTCCAGCCCCGACTCTTTGAGCCAGCCGGGAAGTTGTTCGAACAACCGTCTCGGCTGCTGAGTCGCCACGGTCAGCGTTCCGTCCACGATGCGCACCGAGTCGGCCGCGTGCTTACTCAGCAATAGCGCCGCCAACGCATGAGGCTCAGTACAGCGCAACGCCACTTCGTTCGGCAGTCCCACCATCATCGCGTGAACGTCCTGCGCCGTGCCCGATGCCAGCAACCGGCCGCCACAGATCAGGAGAAACGACTGTGTCAGCGATTCGATCTCGTGCAGCAGATGGCTGGCGAACAGCAGGCTCTTTCCTTCACCGATCTTTTTGCGGAGCACTGTGGTCAGCTCGTGCCGGCCAACCGGATCGAGACCATTGAACGGCTCATCCAGGATCAGAAAGTCCGGATTGTGTGCAAGAGCCTGAGCGAGCTTCGTACGCTGCCTCATGCCGCGCGAATAACTTGAAATCGGCCGGTGCATGGCCTGGGTCATCCCTACCAATTCGAGAGCCTCTTCCGCCGCGACTTCCGCCTGTTGAGCCGCCATGCCCTGAAGCTGCTGCAAGTACTTCACCCAGTCATGTCCGGAAACGCTGGCATACAGACCCTCGCTGCCGGGGCAGTAACCCAGCCGGCGAAACAAGAGGGCGTTGTTGCGAGGCGATTCACCCATCACGCGCACTGTTCCCAGCGTTGGGCGAAGTTGGCCAGTGATCAAATTCAACAGCGTCGATTTCCCCGAACCGTTCGGCCCCAGCAGTCCGTACGCACCCGGCCCCAGCGTCAACGTGAAGTCGTTCACGCCGATCACCTTGCCATAAAGTTTCGTGACGTTCCGCAGTTCGATCATGAATCAGACCCGCATCGGAGCCGAGATTCGCCGAAGAAGAATCGACAGAGCAATCACCGTCACGGCGACCAGAATCACCGTCGAGACCAGCACCTCACGAAAGTCCGCAAAACCAAACACCCACGACTGCACGCGTCCCAGAGTGTGATACAGCGACACATGAGTCCACGAGGATTGCGCCAGCACAATCGGCTGTCCGGATCGAATCATCGGCTGCTGAGCGTTAAACGCCTCGAACGCCTCGGCCGACGCGGCTGCCGCGTAGGTGAACCAGCCCAGAATCCACACGGCGAACCAGGCGAAGCCCGCGTAACGGCTTTCCTGAGTCAGCGACGAAAAGCAGAGCGCCAAGACCGATGTGGGCAGCATCAGCACCAGCGAGGCCGCCACGATGCGCAACGGCAAATCCCAAGTTGCGGACATGACGCTCAGATTTGGCGACAGCAGAACTCCGAGAACGTACAGGGCCAGCGCCGGCATCGTCGAGATCACCGACAGATACGCCCACACGCTCGCCAGTTTGCCGAGCAGATATTCTCCACGAGTGAGCGGCCGTGAGAAGTACAGCAGGAACGCTCGCGAGCGAACGTCCTGCGAAATCAACGGCGGGGCAATCAAGCCCACCACGATCACCATCAGCACTCCTTGCGGATTGCGAAAAAACGTTTGCAGCAGCCACGCCCAGACCGTGTGCCGGCTGCTCGCCATGTCACCCGTGCGAATCGATTCGCGAATTTCGTTGAACTCCGGAGTCGGCGGCATCCCTCGTAGAAACTGTTGCACCGTCTGCCGCCATTCCGGATACAGCGCTGCCTGTTCCCAGACGAAGAAACCGACTCCCCACACGGCGGCCGGCAACCACGCAAAAAACAGCATCCGTCTCAGCCAGCGACTCTGCCAGGCTCGGCGGATGCCCACGCCGGAGATCACTGTCCAACGCATCCAGCGCGATTCCAACCGGCCCGACCAACCACGATAGCCCAGGCGATTCACACCACGACAGTCCGAATTGCCGTCCGAACTACCGTCCGATTCGGGCTGCGCGGTGGGCACCGTCGCAGAGAATCTGTCGAGCGAAGAGTCAGTCAATTGGCAGCTCCTTCGCGAACAGCCTTCAAAAAGATCTCTTCCAGCGAGTTTCGAGACGGCGTCAGCGAACGCACGCCGACTCCGCACTGCTCCGCTGACTGCCAAACCTGAGTGGCCAGTTCCTCGGGCGCGCCGTGCAGCACCAGCGTGCCGTTCGACCGCGACTCGATCGCCACGCCACGTCCGCGAATCAAATCGACGAAGCGCTCCGACGATCCGAGCAATCGAACTTCCAGCGATGGTTCTGCCGGACGGCTCAATTCGGACAATCGCTCCGACACCTGCACACGGCCACGCGCCAGAATCACGACCGAATCGCTAATCGACTGCACGTCGGGAAGGATGTGAGTGCAGATCAGCACCGCCTTGCCGTAATCGCGAGCCAGCACTCGAATGCGATTCAACATGACGACTCGCTCTTCCGGATCAAGTCCCGAGGTCGGCTCATCCAGAATCAGCACAGGCGGATCGTGGACGATGGCCTGAGCAAATCGCAGCTTCTGCCGCATGCCGGTCGAGTATGTTTCGACCGTGCGATAACGTTCCTGAGCCAGTCCACAGAAGTCGAGGATCTCATGGGCCCGGCGCAGCGCCTCGATGGCGGGAAACAGTGAAAGCTGTGCCACGAACTGCACACACTCGACACCGGTCAGGCCATGCAGAAAGCAGTCGTCTTCGGGCATGTAACCGACGTTGGCGCGAATCTCGCGGTAATGCAAGCCGAGCTCGAAATTCAACAGCCGTCCGCGTCCGCTGCTGGTCTTGACCAGTCCGAGCAGCACTTTGATCAACGTTGTCTTGCCCGCCCCATTCGGTCCTAGCAGCCCCGTGATCCCCGACTCGACCTGCAGCGAAACGCGATCCAGCGCCCGAAACCGGCCGTAATCTTTGGTGATCTCGACAATGTCAATCAAAGCGGTCATGCGCGAAGTCATCGTCGTTCAGAGAGAACGTCCGCGAGCGAACGGAAGCCGCCGCATCCTGGCTGTCCGGACTTTGGAATGCAATCCGTCGGAGAGGAAGTACGCTTTCGAGGCTCTGTACGTCGCGAACACGTTGGTGAAAAATCCACGGACGCATTAACATCGGTGGATGAATTCTGTCGGTTTTCGGCCGGGAGGATGTTAGAGTCTTGGGTTGTGAATCATGCGCGCAATTGGTTCCCTCTCCCCCGCCGCGGGGGAGAGGGTTAGGGTGAGGGGGCGGAACGCTCCACCGGCCCACGAATCCCCCTCACCCCGGCCCTCTCCCCCGATGCGGGGGAGAGGGAGCAAGGATGCGGGCGAAGCCCGCGCTAGACTTTTCAGCGACTTCTGGCTTCGATCCTGGACACCAGCGGAACGAACATGTCCTTCACCGATTTCAATTCATGGCGACGGGTTTTGCTGCGAGGTTGGCTCCTTTCGCTGGTTGGAATTTTCTGCCTGGCGGCGGTGCCACTGCCTGTGGGCGCCGCCGAACAACCCGTGAGTTTCGTCAATGATATTGTCCCGGTTTTGACGAAGGCCGGATGTAATGTGGGCGTTTGCCATGCGAAGGCGGGCGGCGGTCAGAAGGGATTTCAGTTGTCCCTGCTGGGATTCGAGCCGCTGGAGGACTTCGATCATTTGGTCAGGGAGGGCCGCAGTCGGCGGTTGTTTTTCGTAGCTCCGGAACGGAGCCTGTTGCTGTTGAAAGCGTCGGGCCAAGTGCCGCATGGCGGTGGAGTTCGTTTGGCTGCAACATCGGAAGGCTACGCTCTGCTGCGCGAGTGGATTAGCCAGGGTGCGACGTTTGACAGCGAGACGGCTCCGAAGCTCGTGTCCTTCGAAGTTCAGCCAGGACGCGGTTCCATCAAGCGGCACGAAGAACAGCAACTCAGGGCGCTCGCACGGTATTCCGACGGCAGCGTTCGAGACGTCTCGGGGCTGGCACTCTATGAGTCCAACGACAGGGCGATGGCCGAGGTGAATGAACGCGGGCTGGTGAAGATCCTCGACATCTCGGGCAACGTCGCGGTGATGGTCCGGTATCAGGGAAAGGTGGCGGTTTACAGCGCGTCGGTTCCGCTGGGCGTCCAGGTTGAAAATCTGCCTTCGTCGAAGAACTTCGTCGACGAGCATGTTTTTGCGAACCTCAAGGCGCTTGGCATTCCGCCGTCGGCGGTTTGCGATGACGCGATATTTCTGCGGCGCGTAACGCTCGACGTCGGCGGGCGGTTGCCGACTGAGGAAGAAACGACCGCGATTCTCGCCAGCCAGGATGTGGGAAAGCGGGACAAGGTGATCGACGATCTGCTGCGAAGTCCCGACTACGCCGACTTCTTCGCGAATAAGTGGACGGCGCTGTTGAAGAATCGCCGCGACGACGAGAGCGACACGGTTTCCAATTTCGCGTTTCATGCGTGGGTGCGAGACAGCTTTCTGGCGAACAAGCCTTACGACCAGTTCGTCCGCGAGCTGCTGGCGGCCACTGGCACCGTGATCGGCAATCCTCCGGTCGCGTGGTACAAGCGGGTCAAAGAGCCGAAGCAGCAGATCGAGGATGTAGCTCAGCTCTTTCTCGGCGTCCGCATGCAGTGTGCTCAGTGTCACCACCACCCGTTCGAACGCTGGAGCCAAGACGATTATTACTCGCTGGCGGCGTTCTTCAGTCAGGTCGGACGCAAGCCGTCGTCGACGCGCGGCGAGGACTTGATCTTCCACAAGCGCGGGATCGCGGTTGCTGCGAACATGAAGACGGGAGTGCCGCGTAAGCCGGGCGCGCTGGGCGATGCCATTCCCGAAATCGCTGCCGATGAAGACCCGCGACTCAAGCTCGCCGATTGGATGGGCGGGAAGAGCAACCCGTTCTTCGCGAAGTCGCTCGTCAATCGGTATTGGAAACACTTCTTCGTGCGCGGGCTGATCGAGCCGGAAGACGACATCCGCGACACGAATCCACCGACGAATCCCGCTCTGCTGGAGGCTCTCGAAAAGCACTTCATCGCCAGCGGGTTTGATCTGAAGGAACTGGTGCGAGTCATCACTCAATCGCGCGCCTACCAATTGAGCGAAGTGCCGAACGAGCACAACCTCGTCGATCGGCAGAATTATTCGCGGTATTACCCGAGGCGGTTGCAGGCCGAGGTGCTGCTCGACGCGATCGACCGGCTGGCGGGGACTCAGACCGATTTCGCCAATCTCCCGCCGGGGACGCGAGCGGTCGCGTTGCCCGACAACAGCTACAACCAGTCGTCGCAGTTCCTGCGAGTCTTCGGACGACCAGAATCCGAGAGCGTCTGCGAATGCGAGCGCGTTCAATCTTCGAGCCTCGCGCAGAGCCTGCACTTGCTCAACGCGGCCGAGCTGAAAGCCAAACTCGCCGCTCCCACCGGCCGAGCCGAACGCCTGGCGAGAGAAGACAAACCGGCCGAAGCGAAAGTCCGCGAGCTGTACCTCGCGGCGTTCTCCCGCGAGCCACGCCCGCAAGAACTGAAGACCGCGATTGACTACTTGAATGAACCCGGCACCGCCACGAACGCGAATTGGCAAGACCTGATTTGGGCGTTGATAAATACCAAAGAATTCCTTTTCAACCATTAGCAACGGCGTCCAACTAGCAACAGCGTCCAACGAATGATGGGAGACGACGAATCAGTGCCTCGTCCCATTCGTCGTCTCCTTTCATTCGTTGGACTCCAAGTCCCTTAATTTCGGCTGAGAAATATGATGATTCACCGATTGATGATTCTCACGCTGTTGTTCTGCGTGTCCTCAGTGACGTTCGCCCAATCGGTCGGGTTGCCGGCTCCGCGGTTGCTGACGGCGACTCCGATGGGGGCCAAGGTTGGGTCTCAGGTCGAGGTCACGATCAGCGGTGAGCACATCGAGGACGCGGACGAGCTGACATTCTCGGATCGGCGTATCACGGCGGCTCGCAAGCTGAACGCGGCGGGGCAGCCGGAGGCGAACAAGTATGTCGTGACGATTGCGGCTGATTGCCCGGTCGGGATTCATGAGGCTCGCGTGATGACGCGGTTGGGGATTTCGTCCTCGCGAGCGTTCTCGGTCGGTACGCTCGACGAAGCCGTGCAGACGAAGGCGAACACGACGCTGGCGACTGCGATGGAGTTGAAGATCAACTCGATCTGCAACGCCACGATGACTCAGCGGGCCGTTGATCATTACGTCTTTGAAGCGAAGAAGGGGCAGAGAGTCATCGTCGACTGCGCAACGCGCGGGATCGATTCGAAGCTCGATGCGGTCGTGATCGTCGCCGATGCGGCCGGTCGCGATCTGTTGGTGGAACGCCGAGGGGGTGCGCTCGACTTCAACGTGCCGAACGACGGCAAGTATGTGATTAAGGTCCATGAACTGACCTTCAAGGGAGGGCAGGCATATTACTACCGGCTCGGTCTGTCGGAGTTGCCGGTCGGAGCACCGATCGTGCGGCAGTCGTCAACGAAGCCGGTGAACTCGTTCTCGTGGCCGCCGCAAGGACTCAAAGAGCAGGCCGAGTTGGCCGAGGTCGAACCGAACAACGATCGCACGAAGGCTCAGAAGATTTCATTGCCGTGCGACATCGCGGGGAGCTTCTTCCCCGCCGCTGACGTCGATGTCTTCGAGTTCGAGGCCAAGAAGGGGGACGTCTGGTGGGTCGAGGTCGCGTCCGAGCGATTCGGTTTGCCGACCGATCCGTCGATCCTCGTGCAGCATGTCGCTCGCACGGGAGACGCCGAAAAGCTGACCGACATCGCCGAATTCAGCGACATCCCCAGTCCTGTGAAGGTGTCGAGCAACGGCTACGCGTATGACGGCCCGCCGTACAACGCCGGGTCGGCGGACATCCTCGGCAAGCTCGAGATCAAGGAAGACGGCCTGCATCGGCTGCAACTCTCCGACCTGTTCGGCGGGACGCGGAACGATCCAAAGAATGTTTACCGACTCGTCATTCGCAAGGCGGCTCCCAACTTCGCCGTCGTCGCGTGGGCGCTGCACATGGAACTGCGCAACGGTGATCGCAATGCGGTGTCGAAGCCGCTGGCTCTGCGTGGCGGAGCGACGATGGCTCTCGAAGTCATCGCGATTCGTCGCGACGGGTTTGACGGCGACATCGACCTCGCGATGGAAGGTCTCCCCGAAGGAGTCACCGCGAGCGGACTAAAAATTCCCGCCGGCCAGTCGCGCGGCTTGATGCTCGTCACCGCGAACCAGAACGCGCCGCGAGCGATCGGCAGCGGCACATTCCTCGCTCGAGCGGCCATCAACGGCGAAGCGGTGACGCGGCGCGGCCACCTCGCTTCGCACGCTTGGCCGATCCCCGACTCGTGGGGCGAGATTCCCGCGCCACGATTGTTCGCCGATATCCCGGTCTCGGTCAGCGGCCTGGAGTTCGCGCCGCTCTCGCTGTCGCCACCGAAGGAAGTTCAAACCGTCACCGTCGGTGAGAAGCTGACGATCTCGCTGCTGCACACTCGACGCAGCGAGTTCTCCGGCGCGGTCCTGCAACTCCGCACGATGGGAGCCGGCTTCGACCGCTCCCCGCAGTTCGATGTGCAAATCAACGCCGACCAGTCGCAAGCGGTGCTCGACACCGCCGCGTTGAAAACGCCGCCGGGAGACTATCTGATTGCCTTCTACGGCGGAGCGGTCGCGAAGTATCGGCATCGCCCGGATTTGGTGACCGCCGCCGAAGTGGCTCACAAGAAAGCGACGGAGGAATTGACGACGATTGATGCCGAACTCAAAAAACTGACCGAGGCCGCCAAAGCGACGACAACCGAGGCCAAGCCGGAAGCCGATAAAGCGGTCGAGGCCGCGACCGCCAAACAAAAAGCCGCCGCCACTACCGTGACTGCTGCCGCCGACCAACTGAAGAAGGCCACCGCCGCCGCCGCTCCTTCAGACATCGTCGATATCGTCGTTTCCGAACCGATCAAGATTCGAGTGAATGCCCTCGCCAAGTAACCCGAAGCGTCAGCGAGGGCAAATCCTCCGACTGACGATGAATTCGAAACAGAACCTCGTGATCAAAATCCCGTGAAGCGTTCGCCCTCGCTGACGCTTCGGGTTAGTAAAATTCGGAGAACCCAATCATGACCAATTCACCCGTCTTCTGCCCCGGTCCTGACAGCATCTGTTCGGGACGGCGTGGCTTTTTGCAAACCGGACTCGCGGGGTTCGCGTCGCTCAGCCTGCCGGGCATCTTGCGGTTGCAGGCTCAGAGCGCACGCGCGGCGGAGGAATCGGGGGTGAGCCGCGAGAAGAATGCCGTGATCATGGTCTGGCTCCCCGGCGGAATGTCGCACATCGAGTCATACGATCCGAAGCCGAACTCCGGCAGCGAATACAGCGGGCCGTTCGGGACAATCCCGACCGCGATTCCGGGAATGCGCTTTTGCGAACTGATGCCGCGACAGGCGGCGATCGCGGAGAAGTTCACGATCCTGAGGTCGATGCGACAGGCGGCGGGCGGGCATCCGGCCGGCTCGATGCAGTTGCTCTCCGGTGATCCCGACACACGCGACAAACCGAAGCCGCGCTATCCCGACTGGATGTCGGTGACGAATTACGTTCGGTCGCTGAAGGGACCGCGCCAGGAACCGTTGCCGGGTTACGTCGGGATCAATCCGCCGATGGGTTACAACGGACCGGCGTATCTCGGAGACGCTCATTCGCCGTTCGTCGTTTCCGGCGATCCGAATCTTCCGACCTTCTCGGTCCCGAACATCGGACTGACCGACACCAACGAGGTTCGACGGCTCGGCCGCCGTTCGTCACTGCGACAGAACCTCGACACGCTCGAACGGACGTTCGATCAACAGCGGGAACTGGCGGCGCTCGATGAGTTCGAATCGCAGGCGATGACCCTGCTGACCAACTCGAAGACCAAAGAAGCGTTCGACCTCAGCCGCGAAGACCCGCGCATTCGCGATCGGTACGGCCGCAATCAGTGGGGGCAGCAATTGCTGCTCGCACGGCGGCTGATCGAGGCGGGTGTCGATGTCCTCACGACGAGCTTCGCCGGGCCGCTCTGCGGTCGAGTCCAGAACTGGGACGATCACGCAGTCAACATGCACGTCTTCGACGGGATGAAGTTCCGCGCCCCGGCCTACGATCAGGCGGTCACCGCGTTGATCGAGGACCTGCACGATCGGGGTCTCGACAAGCGAGTTCTGCTCGTCGTCACGGGCGAGTTCGGTCGCACTCCGAAGATCAGCTACGCCGCGAGCACCGGCGGCGGTGACGCGAGTGCCCCGGCCGGCACGATTCAACCCGGCCGCGATCACTGGCCGCGAGCCTTCTCGAACCTCTGGGCTGGCGGAGGCATCCAAACCGGCGGCTTCATCGGCGGCACCGACAAGCGCGGCGAGGATTCGATCGAACGGATCTGCGGCCCCGGCGACTTCTTGGCGACCATTTATCATCACCTGGGAATTGACTCTGCAAACACGCTGATCAAGGACTTCAACGGACGTCCGACTCCCATCGTCGACCACGGAAAACCGATCCCGGAACTGATTGGCTAATCTGCCTGAAACGGTTCGTGACACCTTTGCCACCAGCCACTTCCTCTTCATCGGTGACCCGTTTGGGCACGCCGGTAATGCACTGGAGCAGGAAGCATCTCCCATCGGTGTGCCGGTTTGGCATAGAGTCCCTCTTCGCCGAACGTCCAAGGTTGTATGATGAAAAGCGATCATGGTCATCATACTTCACATCTCAGTTCTGTTCGTCGTTCTGACCGCACGGGCTGCCTGTGGTCTGGCGGCGGAGGACCAGTTCACGTCGGTCCTCATCCGCGACGTCCCGCATGTGAAACAGAAGCCTGATTTTTGTGGTGAGGCGTGTGCCGAGATGTGGCTTCGCAAACGAAAGGTCGCCGTCGATCAAGATTATGTGTTTGATCAATCGGGACTTGACCCAACGCTGGGACGCGGTTGCTACACCAAGGAACTCGCACTCGCCTTGAAGCGGATCGGATTCCGGATCGGCGACGTCTATACCTCGATCCCCGTGCGTGCGGCGAAGGTTTCCTTGGACAAGGCCTTTGCCGAGTTGCACTCGGACTTGGCCAAAGGCGTGCCGTCCATCGTCTGCGCGCACTTTGATGAGCGGCCCAACACGACCGAGCACTTTCGCTTGGTGCTCGGTTACGACCAGAACACGGATGACGTGATCTATCACGATCCGGCCGTTGATAGGGGAGCTAGTCTGCGGATGGGTCGGCAGCAGTTCCTCAAGCTGTGGCCGTTGAAATATACGGCGGACCAATGGACGCTCGTCCGACTGCGGCTGGATGCTGGGAAGCTGCCGAACGCGTCGGCCGCAAAGGAATTCACCGACGCCGACTATGCTCAACACATCCGTCAGCTTCGCGTGCGGTTGCCTCACGAGGGTTTTTCGATCGTGATTCAAAAACCATTCGTCGTTGTCGGCGATGAGCCGATCGAGGCCCTCCAGCAACATGCCGAGCACACCGTGAAATGGGCCGTCACGCGGCTGAAACGCGAGTATTTCACCAAGGCTCCGGCCGATATCCTCGACATCTGGTTGTTTCGGGATGCTCCCAGTTATGACGAGCACATTGAGAAACTGACGGGCCACAAGCCGACGACGCCCTATGGTTTCTATTCGCAGTCGCGGAAGGCTCTGTTCATGAATATCGCGACGGGCGGCGGCACTTTGGTTCATGAGATCGTTCATCCGTTTATGGCCGCGAACTTTCCGGAATGCCCGTCGTGGTTCAATGAAGGGTTGGCGTCGCTTTACGAGCAGTCCGGCGAACGAGACGGCCGAATCATCGGTCGCACGAACTGGCGGCTGCGCGGATTGCAGAAAGCGATTCGCAACGGAGCGGTCCCAACTTTCGAGACGCTTTGCCACACCACCACACGGCAGTTCTACGATCGTGATCCGGGAACCAATTACTCGCAGGCGCGATATCTCTGCTACTACCTGCAAGAGCACGGACTTCTCGACAAGTATTACTCGGCCTTTCGCCAGCACGCGGCGACGGACCCCACCGGCTACCAAACGCTGCAGACGATCCTCGACGAAGAGGACATGGCCAAATTCCAGGAGCGATGGGAAGCGGATGTCCTGACGTGGACGTTCCCGTAGAGTGACTGAAGAATGCCATGTGGTTCTGGGTCATGGAAAAGGGGATGGGTAAGTCGCATCTTTCGATCACGCCGTTTCGCGGTTGAGTGGCTCGCCCCGTGGAGTTGTTGATGCGGCTGGTGTTCGTGCCCATCTCGGCGTCCGTTTGTGTGCAGTTGCGGTTCACACCTTTGGGACACGTCCGGAGACATCAATCGCGATGAGTCACTTCGCCTGTTTGCTGAAAGGCCTTGATGACGAAGCGACAGCGGAAGCTCAAGAGGTTGCGCGATTGTCGCAGCGCCAGAATAGCGTGGCTGCCGAGAAAGGCGGCGGCGCACTGGTGGGACTGGCAATCCGCGATGAAGCCAGCGGCTTCGGCGGCCGAGTGGTTGTCACGCTCGGCAAGCGAGACCGGCGGCAGGAGCTACCGTGGACGAGATTGAACCCTGGCGTGCCGGTCGTGTTGTCTGAGGAACAGGTCGTCGACAATTTGATTTGTCGCGGCGTCGTAACGGATCGAGATCGCGAGACGATCACGGTCGCGCTCGGGCAGTCTCCGGAACCGATTGCCGATCGGCCGACGTTTCGCTTGGACTTGTCCTCCGACGAGATCGCTCGGCAGAGGCAACGGGATGCGCTACGTCGTGCTGAGTCGGCCGACCGCGGTCGATTGGTCAGGCTCAAGCGAACGCTGCTGGGAGAAGAGCCGCCGAAATTCCAGCCGCGTCGTGACTGGCAGGCTCTGTCAGCGCTGGATGAATCGCAGCGTGAAGCGGTGAGTCACGCGTTGTCGGCCGAGGATTTTGCGATCATTCACGGGCCGCCCGGAACCGGAAAGACGACGACCGTAGTAGAACTCATCCGGCAATCGGTTCGTCGCGGCGAGCGAGTGCTCGCGTGTGCTCCCAGCAATCTCGCCGTCGACAACATGCTCGAACGATTGCTGGCGGCGGGCGAACGAGCGATCCGCATCGGGCATCCGGCTCGTGTGCTTCCTGAACTGCGGGAGCAGACGCTCGACGTGCAGGTCGAATCGCATTCCGATTTGAAGTTGGCTCGCGAGTGGACGAAACAGGCTTGGGCGTTGCGACGGCAGGCGAGCAAGTTCACGCGAACAGCTCCGCAGCCGGGAGCACGGCGTGAACTGCGCGACGAGGCGAGCAAGCTGCTCGCCGACGCGCGGCAGATGGAGTCGCGGCTGGTCAATCATCTGCTTGATTCGGCGAGGGTCATTTGCGCGACGCTCACGGGGCTGGATGACGAATTGCTTCGCGACCGCGAATTCGACCTGGCCGTCATTGATGAAGCAGCTCAAGCGACCGAGCCGCCCTGTTGGATTCCGCTGCTCCGCAGTCGGCGGCTGGTGTTGGCCGGTGATCATTGTCAGTTGCCTCCGACTGTTCGCTCGTCCGAGGCTTTGAAAGCCGGCTTTCACGTGAGCCTGATGGAGCGGCTCGTCGAGAACTCGCACGCGACGAACTCGCGCCGCCTGACGACTCAGTACCGCATGCACGATCAAATCATGCGGTTTTCATCGGAGGAGTTTTACGAATCCTCGTTGGTCGCGGCCGAGTCAGTTCGCGGACATCTGCTGTCCGACTTGCCGAACGTCACCGCCAACGCGCTCACTCGGACCGCCGTGCAATTCATCGACACCGCCGGCTCAAACTGCGAGGAACGCGCCGAGTCCGACGGTTCGAGCCGCGACAATCCCGGCGAAGGGGAACATGTCGTGCGCGTCGTCGGCGAATTGCTCTCCGCCGGAGTCCGGGCCTCAGACGTCGCCGTGATCTCGCCGTATGCCGCGCAAGTCCGTTTGCTGCGTGAACTACTTCCCGACGCACGCCTGGAGATCGACACGGTCGATGGCTTCCAAGGACGCGAAAAAGAAGCGGTCGTCATTTCACTGGTGCGTTCCAACACGACGGGAGAACTCGGTTTCCTCACCGACACGCGCCGAATGAATGTCGCGCTGACACGAGCCCGCCGCAAATTGATCGTCCTCGGCGACAGCAGCACGCTGGCAAACCACGAGTTCTACTTTCGCCTATTAGAATACTTTGAACGCGTCGGATCCTATGGAACGGTGTGGGAGTTGGGATGCGCGTGACGGGTTGGGAGCCGTTGCGTTCGGTTGAGGAAGCGTTCCTGGCACGCACGGTCGCCAAGTTGAAGGTGCGATTCGGCATCAAGGACTCGTCGGAGGCGAACGACTGATGGGCACACTGGTCATTGACGGTTCCCAGGGCGAAGGGGGCGGGCAAGTGCTGCGCACTTCGCTGGCGTTGTCGATGGTGACAGGCCGTCCATTTCGCATTGAGCGGATTCGAGCCGGCCGCGCCAATCCCGGACTGTTGCGTCAGCATCTGACCGGCGTGCGAGCCGCCGCCGAAATCTGCGGCGCGACAGTTCGCGGTGCCGAGCTTGGCTCGAAGCAACTGGCCTTCGAGCCAAGCTCGGTCCGCGCGGGAGATTATCAGTTTTCTATTGGAACAGCCGGCAGCACGACGCTGGTGCTGCAAACAATTCTGCCTGCGCTGCTCACCGCGAAGGGCCGATCGACGTTGGTTCTCGAAGGCGGCACGCACAATCCCGCCGCGCCTCCGTTCGACTTTCTGCTACGAGTCTTCTTGCCACTGATCAACCGCATGGGTCCGATCGTCGCGGCCGAGCTCGAGCGGCACGGCTTCTTTCCCGCGGGCGGAGGTTGCTTTCGGGTCGAGGTCGATCCGGTCGAACAGTTACAGCCGCTAGACTTGCTGACTCGTGGCGAGATTCGTCGCCGCAAATGTCGTGTTTTGCTCTCGAATCTGCCGCGGACGATTGCCGAGCGCGAATGGCGAGCAGTCGCGTCGAGCCTGAACTGGCCGGACGACTGTCTCGACGTACCAGACCTTCCGCCGGGCCGAGGTCCAGGCAACGTCCTGATGCTGGAACTCGAAAGCGATTCGCTGACGGAACTCTTCACCGCCTTTGGCCGCAAGCATGCCTCGTCGGAGCAAGTTGCTCACGAGGCAGTCACTGAAGTGCGCGAGTATCTCAAATCTGGCGCTCCCGTCGGTGAGCATCTCGCCGACCAACTCCTGCTGCCGCTCGCACTCGCCGGCCGAGGCTCCTTCCTGACGACCCGGTTGACTCGCCATGCCACCACCAACATCGACGTGATTCGTCACTTCGTGGATGTCGCGATCGAAACAACGCGAGAGAATAGCGATGTTCGAGTCGCGGTCGGCCGCTGAGATCGCTGCACAAATTCTGCCTTGCGACGGCGACAGTTTCTCCGATTCAAGATTCAAGATGCGGCGGTCGTTGGTATGCTTCATCACTCTCATTCGAGCCGTGACACCTTTCATCTCCTGCGTCTCCCCGCCGATCTGCCCGATCCTTGATGACCAGTTTGGCCGCAGCCAGCGAACCCAACTGCGTATTGCCGCCCAAGACGCCGCTGAGCGCGAGTAGCACATCCTCGTCGGATTCGCGAACAGCATCACGAATGATCGTCACAGTGACTGTCTTGATGGTTTCACCCACTTGGAACGTGACCAGACTATTGGTGACTGCGGTGAAATCCGTTTCGGCCTGGGCGGTCCCCGCAAGAGCGGAAAAGAGCACCGACGCGGTGCTGCCACTGCCGCCGGTACGGGTGATAACGATGTTGGCCACCAGACCGCTTTCTGTCGCCGTGAAGGTGGCCCGACTGAACTGAATGGTTGGCGGAGCAATGGCCATCGCCACGAGTACTTCGCCGCCACCGACCGTGCCGATCAGCGTGGCCGTACCCAGCGGTTGGTTGGTCGTGCTCGCGCTGGTGTTGATCTGAAATAGCTTCGAAACGGCCTCGCCCTGAAGCTGCATGACGGCCAGAGCCGCTCCATCACCGTTCCTGCCGGCGCCGCTGATGTCGAATCCAATCTGGTTCGTGGGATCGACACCCAATGAGCCCAGCGTCGTCAGCAATCCGCCATTGGGACTTCCGCCGCCGGCCACGTCAGTGGCACTCCCATTGACTGCTCCTTGTCGCACCAAGATATTCAGCACGGAGTCGATGCCAAACAACGTTGTTGCGGTCGCAGCGTCATTGTCATTGCGGTCGTAAGCGGACGCGCTGACATTCGGGTCAACGCCAACATTGAGATCGGTGCCGATGAACGCCAAGTCGGTATCGGTCGCTGCCAAGCTTGAGGTCACAGGGTTGTAGCGCACGTTGTCGTTCGCACTGTTGACGATCCGCAGCCGGTCAACCGTGGGATTGAAGTCCAAACCGACCGGGTTTCCGGCCGCGAATGACACGCCATCGATCGCCACACCAACCTCAACGCCCTGACCGGTCGCGGGATTGACTCGCAGCACGCGGTTGCTGCTGGTGAGCGCGAACAACTCACCGGTGGCCGGACGGAAGTCGATCGCTGAAATGGTCTCGGCTCCCGCCAGGTTGCTGATCGGCACGGAAGAGAGCAGCTTGCCCGGATCATTTGCGCGGAAGCTGACCAAGCGGTTGCTCGCGGTTGCACCGTAGAGGACTTCCTCACGCGGCAGGGCGGTGAGGGAGTCCAGTGTCGTTCCAGAACCAATCTTGCCAACCGACGTCGCTTGTCCGGTCGCCAAGTTGATCGTGTGCAGCCGCCCATTTAACGAGGCAAAAGCGGTGCCGTCATCGTCGATGTCGAAACCGATACGACTGCCGAGTGCGACTCCGAGCGCGCCGACCGTTGAGAGCTGGCCGCCATTTGGCGACGGTGCGCCGTCTACACCTCCAATTCTAACCAAGGTTCTCGCTCGGCGGTCAATTCCGAAGAGCGTGGTCAAACCGGTGCCTTGAAAATTCCGGTCGTAAGCGGCGGCAATCACTGTCGGGTTGACGCCGACATTCGTATCGCCGGCCGCGTAGGCCAGGGCCGTGTCGGGCTGAGTTCCCGCCGTGCCCGCGTCACCATCGACTACGGCACCGTTATTCGGATTGATGCGGAAGTTCTGGTCGAAGTTCGAGACGACGCGGAGCCGGTCCACGTTCGGGTTGAAGTCGATCTCAATACGACTGCCCTGCGGCAGGAAGGCCGCTGGCGGAGTACTGACGAGCGTTGCCACGCCGGAGTTTGGATTCACCATGTAGAGCGTGTTCTTGTTCGTCAACCCGTAAACCAATCCGTTCGCCGGCCGAGCGTCGATGCTGACAAGGTCCTCGCCGTCGGCTAGGCCGGTGACCGACACGGTATTTGTGATCCTCGTCGGAGCGCCACTGTCGAATTGGATCAGCCTGTTGGAATGAGTCAGTCCGAGTAGAGTGGTTGGGACCACGCGATTCTCAAGCATCTCGATTTGAACGTCGGCCCAAACCGAAGAGCGGCTCCTGCGTTGCTCCTTGACGCCGAATCGTTTCGCAGCCAGTTTTCCGAGCATGTCAAATCCCTTTCAATGTGGGGTCATGAAGTTGACGAAGCCCACGGAAACAGAGTTTTCGCGCCAACCCATTTTGGAACGAAGAGTGGTCCGCGAATGTTGCAGTGGGACGCAGGTCAATTCAAGGGACGGATGAATCGCGGTCGACTGCGCTCGGCTGGTGTCCGCGAAATCGTCAATCGAGAGAGATGATCGGCCATTGACCGGAGTGAGAATCGAAATGACCACCCATCCCGAATCGTCGAATGACCTTGCACGCAGCGGCGATCCCGCCAGCCGGTTCTCTGACCGGTGGTTGTTCTTCCGGAAATTCTTGCGGTACGGCACGGCTCAAAGCACAACTCCCAAATGCCAACCGCAAAACTTGAGTGAACTTAGAACAACGACAGTGCCATTCGTGCCTGACACCTTTTCACCTTTCAGATGCTCGGCTCATACTGTCCAAGCGGCAAAGGCGTGCAATAAAGCTGTGATGAATCGTTCCATGACTTCTTCCTTTCGTGGTTCGTGCTCGTTCCCCGGGCTCCTAAGAGAATAGTCGCCGAATGTGTTGGACCTGTGCGCGCCGGACGGCGATTCTTTCAATATCGCGAGGAGGGCTGTAGCCTTACGGCGGACGCATCGTCACTGGCATCCGCGCGATCTCAGGACAGTCCGACCGGTGGCGCATTTGCGCTGCCGATAATGCCAATATTTTCATTTTGGCGCGCACAGGTTCCGCGAATTCGGCGACTATTCCTGTGAGGGAATGACATGGCTCCCGAGGCTGATGCCTGTGGCCCTGCGGTGGAGCGGTTCCAAGAGTACCTGTTGCTGCTGGCTCGCCTACACCTGGATCGGCGGCTGTGGGCAAAAGTGGACCCTTCGGACGTAGTGCAGCAGACGCTGCTGGAAGCCCACCAGAAGCGGCACCAGTTTCGGGGGTCGAGCGATGCCGAACTGGCCGGATGGCTCAGGCAAATCCTGTCTTGTAACTTGGCCGATGCCGTCCGGGATCTGGGCCGTGCGAAGCGCGACGTAGCCCTCGAACGCTCGCTCCAAGCGGCGGTCGATCAGTCTTCGTCCCGACTCGAAGCTTGGCTGGGGGCTGAGCAGTCTTCGCCCAGCCAGCGGGCGGTGAAGAACGAGGAGTTGCTCAGTGTGGCGGGAGCGCTCGGCAAATTACCGGATGACCAGCGGGAGGCGGTGACGCTGCATTACCTGCGGGGCCAGTCGCTGGCCGAGTTGGCCGCCCAACTGGGCCGCAGTGAGTCTGCCGTCGCCGGGCTGCTGCACCGAGGTCTCAAGAAACTGCGCGAGCTGATGCAAGAGCGAGACTGAGTATGCCTACAGAGCCAGACGACCGATCCGCCCGCGAACAGCGCGTGAATGAAGTCATTGCCGCGTACCTGCGAGCGGTACAGGCCGGGGCCGCGCCGGACAGGCAGGAATACATGTCCCGGCATCCGGACATTGCGGAAGAGCTGGCGTCCTTTTTCGCTGGCCACGATCAGCTCAATCGCGTTGCCGGGATGCTGGCCTCTCCCGCGAGCGTCAACCCGTCCGAGAACCAGGGCGCTGCCGCCGGGCGGATCAAGTGCCCGCACTGCCACAATCCAATTCTGGTCGTCGGCGCGCCGCACGAGGAACTCGTCTGCCCCTCCTGCGGCAGCTCGTTCCGGTTGGAAGAGGATCGGACGCGGAGCTTTCTTGACCAGCATCGACGGGTGGGCAAGTTCGAGCTGCTGGAGCGAGTGGGGGCGGGCGCGTTCGGCGTGGTTTGGAAGGCTCGGGACACGGAGCTTGGCCGGCCGGTGGCCGTGAAGATTCCGCATGCCGGGCGGCTGAGCACCGAGGAAGA
>CAZPUJ010000294.1:0-5699 GCA_964589725.1 uncultured Planctomycetaceae bacterium | reverse complement strand
CGTTACGCCTTTCAGCAAGTTACGCCGGGCGTTTATGTGTTGCGTTGCGAAGCCAATGGTTTTGCCGCCCGCACCGAACAGCATCTCACGCTCGAAGTTTCGCAATCACGCCACTTCAATTTTACTTTGCAAGCAGGAGGCGTCGCCGAGACTGTCACAGTCACTGCACATCCGTGACGCTCAATACTGAAATGGGCGCTAAGACCGAAGTCATGACCGCCCGCCAGATCGAAGACCTGCCGCTCAATGGGCGCAATTACCTTGATCTCGCCAAACTGCTGCCCGGCGTGATGGAATCGCCCGAAAGCACGGGCAATCTCAATACGAACGGCACGCGCTCTGACGCGACGGGTTACATTCAGGATGGCATCTCGAACCGCATTGATCGCGGCGCGGGGCAAGCGGTGGTGACTTCGCCCGACACGATTCAGGAATTTCGCGTCGAGACTTCGACGTATTCGGCGCAATATGGACGCACAGCGGGCGCGCAGATTCAGGTGATTTCAAAAACGGGGACGAATCGTTTCAGCGGCTCGCTGTTTGAGTTCGTGCGCAATGACGTATTCGACGCCAAAGACCCCTTCCTACTGCCGACGGACAGCAAGAAACTCAATCGCCATCAGTTCGGCGGCACGATTGGCGGGCCGTTGGCGTTGCCGCGCTTCGGCGAAGGCGGCTTGGCCTTGCGTCCCGGCAAGAACCGCAGTTTTTTCTTTGCGAGTTATGACGGCTTTCGCGAACGGCGTTCGGTCAACGCCAGCACGCAAGCGCCGCATCCTGATTGGCTGAAAGGCGATTTCCGCAATTTGCGCAGCGCCGGGCCAGATGGGCGACTGGGTACGACTGACGACATTGGGCGCGTGTTGTTCCCGACCGTCACCGTCAACCCCACCACGAATGCGGTTACAGTTACGCGCCGCGAATTCCCTACGCCCAACGTCATTCCCGACAACATGATTTCACCCGTCTCGCGCAAGCTGCTGCCTTTCATTCCAGTGCGCAATGTCGAAGGCACGCTGATGAATTACGTCGCCAACGCAGTCAACGACAATCGCAGCCACATAATGTCGGTGCGCATTGATCAGCGTTTCAACGAAAAAACTACGCTGTTTGGCCGCTATGCGTGGACGAACTCAGACAATTTCAATCCGGCGCTGGGACAGACGCGCGACTTCTTTCCCAATTTCGGCGGCACGACCGAATCAAACAATCGGCTGTTGGCGATGGGTTTCACGCGCGTCATCACGCCGGGGCTGATTAACGAATTGCGCTTCGGGCTGAATCAGACCAGGCAATTCATTTACGGGCGCTATTTCGGGCGCGATATGAACCGCGAACTCGGCATCAGCAATGTCGGGGTGGGCGCTGAAGTGCAAGGCTTCCCTGAAATTAACATTGACGGCTTCCCCGATTTCGGAGATCGCGGCGGCTGGCCGCAAAGCTTTCGCGCGGGCAACTATCAGGTGAGCGATACGCTGACGTGGGTGAAAAAAGGCCACAGCATCAAATTCGGCGGCGAACTGTTTTGGACGCATTACGATGAAACCAATTACAACAGCCCGCGCGGCGAGTTTCGCTTTCGCGGACGCGCGTCTAATCCGGCCAATGCCGTGTCGAGCGGCCCGCTGAGTTTCGTAGATTTCATGCTCGGCTATTTGCACACCGTGCAATTGGGCGACGTGCCCAAGCCTTCCAACTTTCGCAACTTACAAGGTTCGGCTTACGTGCAAGATGATTGGAACGTGAACGGCAGGCTCTCGCTCAACCTCGGCGTGCGTTACGACCTGCTCGGTCCGTTGACCGAAAAGAACAATCGCATCTCGAATTACGTCCCGCAGGTCAACAAACTGATTTGCGCGACCGAAGCCGTCGCGCCCTGCGTGATTGATAACAGCTTTCCCAAGGCGTTGATCAAAAATGATTACAACAACTTCGCGCCGCGCATCGGATTCGCGCTGCGACTGGGCCAGGGCAACAAAACCGTCGTGCGCGGCGGCGCCGGCATGTTTTACAGCATGAGTTTGCTGACGCTGACCAAGTCGCAATTTTCAGTCGGCTATCCGTTTGTGAATACGTTGAATTACAACGTAACGACGACCACGTATAACCCTGATGCCTTGCGCTTTGACAGCGTGCTGAACAAAGCGCCATCGCTGACGGGGCTCAACACGCCGCGCGGCATTGCGGTGAATGATCCGCTGGGCGCGATCTATCAATACAATATGACCATCGAACGCGAACTCGCCAAAGACCTCGTGCTGGAAGTTTCTTATGTCGGCTCGCAAGGCCGCCATCTCGGACGCCGTTACAACATCAATCCGCTGGTCATCAATAAATCGCTGATTGATTTCAATCGGCTGAATACGCAGGTGGATTACGTGCTGCCGCAAATCCGCCGCCTGACCCAATTGGGCATCGGCACAACGGTCGGTAATGTCACTTTCGGCGACATCATTTATCAAGAGAACAGCGGCACTTCGAATTACAACAGCGGCCAGATCAGCCTGCGCCGTCGGGCGCGGCGCGGCCTGATTATGCAAGGCGCTTATTCGTTCTCGAAATCTTTCGACTCGGCTTCATATGTGGACGCGGGCGCGCTCGGCTCGTCGTTTCAATATCCGCAAAACCCTGACAACCTGGCGGACGAATATGGCCTGTCAGACTTTGACCGCTCGCATCGTTTCACCGGCAGCCTCGTGTGGGACTTGCCCTTCGGACGCGGGCAAAAGTTTTTCAGGCGAAAAGGAATCGAACAAAAACTATTCAGCGGCTGGCAAGTCAACGGCACGGTGACGATGCAAACCGGGCGGCCTTTTACGCCCAAATTGCAAACCGCTGATTTCACCGGACATCGGCCTGATTTGTTGGGCGATCCGCTCAAAGATATTCCCGCCGGACGATATTTCAATCCCTTCGCGTTCGGCGACCCCAGCCGAGTTGCTTCGATTGAACGCGACAACCCAAATCTATATGGCACAGCCGGACGCGGCATCTTGCGCGGGCCAAATTTTAGGCCGATCAATCTGTCGTTGATACGCAACTTCCAACTGCGCGAACGCATGCGCGCACAATTTCGCGTAGAGGCTTTCAACCTGCTCAACCAGCCCAACTTCGATGTGCCTGACTTCACGATTGAGACGCCCATCTTCGACGAAACCAAACCGAAGGATGAACGCTTGCGCCTCGCACCAAATACGGGCGCACTGACGCGCATTCTCGGACAAATGCGCGAATTGCAGGTGGCGTTGCGGATCACGTTTTGATAACACTTCTTCAGACTCGACTTTATCCATTTTTGGTCTTTGAAATAATCACGGCAGGCGGCGTACACTCGGTCAGAAAACTCCACCAAGAGGAATCTGCCCGATGTACACACTGCCTGCCGAGTTGTTGAGTCTGATGGTAGTTTTTCAACCGCTGTTTACCAAGCCGACTTGGGCCTACGCCCAAGTTTTGTTGTTGGGCGCGCTGCTGGCGCGCGGCAAACGCACCGTGACGGCCTGCCTGCGCGTGGTCGGCTTGAGCCAGGAGAAAGCCTTTCAGAATTACCATCGAGTGCTCAATCGAGCGCGTTGGAGTGCCTGGCAAGCGAGCCGGATTTTGTGCGGCTTGTTGCTGCTCTGGCTGCCGCCCGGTGGCGTCGTGGTGATCGGCGCGGATGACACGATTGAGCGGCGGCGCGGCAAAGCAATCAAGGGCGTGGGGTGTTCGCGACCCGGTGCGGTCGAGTCGCAAATATGTGGTCAAATGTTTCGGCTTGAAATGGCTCTCGTTGATGTTGCTGGTCAAGCTGCCGTGGAGTAGTCGGGTGTGGGCCTTGCCGTTTTTGACGGTGCTGTGCCGCGCGCAAGAGGCGGGACAAACCGCGAAGGTGTGGCACACGCGGCCCAACGCCCAGCAAAGGGGCGCGGCAACGCAGAGTCTCAAACAATGGGCGGCACGCCGCGACACGCCGTGGGAAGAGGTCGAGGTCGCGTGGTACGGCGGGCACAAGAAGAAGCTGCAACTCTTTGCGCGCACCGCGCTGTGGTACACACCGGGCGAGGCCCCCGTCCCCATCCGCTACGTCATCACGCGCGATCCGGAGGGACACTTGCGCAATGAAGTCTTCGCCTGTACCAAACTCGACGCCACGCCCGCCCAGATCATCGAATGGGTCGTGATGCGTTGGTCGGTCGAGACGACCTTTGAGGAAGCGCGTGAACATCTGGGTTTGGAAACGCAACGCCAATGGAGCGACTTGGCGATTGCGCGCACGACGCCCTGCCTGCTGGGCCTGTTTTCGCTGGTTGTTTTGCTCACCCAGCGGCTGCAACCCGACGGACAAGTGCCGGTGCTGACGGCGGCTTGGTATGAGAAGCCAGAAGCGACCTTCTCGGACTGTTTGATCTTGGTACGCAAGCATTTATGGCGTTCGCTCAATTATATGAACTCTGCCGAAAAGGCAGAGCCGGTGAGTTTTCCCGCGCCCGCTTGGGAGCATTGGCTTGACTGTTTAGCTGGCGCGGCTTAAATGGATAAAGTCGAGTCAGAAAGAAGCGCCATGAACAAAATACGAAAAATCAGTTTAGTAATATTGGGACTGTTTTTGTGCGCCTTGACTGTCAGTATTTCAGCTCAAGCACGTAAAGACGTCGCGACGAAACCCAACGTCGTCATTATCCTCGCGGATGATTTCGGCTATGGCAGCACGAATGCTTACGGCGCTGATCCGAAACTTGTACGCACGCCGAACCTGGATCGGCTGGCGAAAGAAGGGCGGCGCTTCACCGATGCGAATACGACTTCGTCGGTGTGTTCGCCGACGCGCTATGCGTTGATGACGGGGCGCTATGCTTGGCGGACTTCGTTGAAATTCGGCGTGCTGAACGTAAATGCGCCGTTGCACATCGAAACCTCGCGCCCAAATCTGGCGGCGCTATTCAAAAAACACGGCTATCAAAATGCGGCTGTTGGCAAATGGCATTTGGGCTATGGCACGGCGGCGCGCGTTGATTACACCGCTGAACTCAAGCCGGGGCCGCTGGAACTGGGCTTTGATTATCATTTCGGAGTGCCCAGCAATCACGGCGATTTGACGGGCGTATTCGTTGAGAATCGGCGCGTGTTTGGCTTGCTCTCGGCCAAGACGATGCCGATTGACAGGCCGAACTATTACGGCAACAACGCCAAGTTCCTCGGTCTCGACGCGCCCCAACGCGAAGACGAAGAAGTCATGGAAACGCTCACCGACAAATCCATCGGCTGGATCGAAAAGCGCGACAAGACCAAGCCATTCTTTTTGTATTTTACGCCCGTCGCGGTACACGAACCCGTCACGCCATCCAAGCGCACGGCTGGTTCCAGCACGGCGGGTGTCTATGGCGACTGGATTCACGAACTTGATCGCAGCATTGGGCGCTTGCTCGAAATGCTCGATCAACAAGGCATCGCCAAAGATACGTTGATCCTTTTCACCAGCGATAACGGTGGTGTCGTCAATCGCGGCACGGCGCGGCTCGCGGCGCATACGGGCAAAGCGCAGGATGCCGGATTGAAAATCAATGGCGCATTGCGGCTGGGCAAACACAGCGTCTTTCAAGGCGGTTTTCAAGTGCCATACATCGTGCGTTGGCCGGGCAAAGTTGCGGCTGATTCGGTCAGCGTTGAACCCCTGAGCTTGGTTGACACGTTCGCTACGTTAGCGGCCTTGTTGGGTG
>CAZPUJ010000293.1:0-6136 GCA_964589725.1 uncultured Planctomycetaceae bacterium | reverse complement strand
CCAATGCTGGATTTCGGTCGTCGAATTTGGATGAAATGCCAGAGCCGGGAGAAACGGCGACAGGCTCTGCTGGGAAGCAACCTGCCAAGCGATATCCCGGTTTCCGATGCGCCAATGGCGTGTCAGGCGCTGGCGGGGACTTCTCGGCCAAGGCCAGCCTTTTTGACTCTATTGGACATCGGAGTCATGCCTGAAAAATCCCTTTTGCCTTCCAGGTCACCGATTCCATCGTGACCACTACATCTCGGCCAGAGAAATCCTTCGGGCTCCATTGGACATCGGAGCAATGCCTTGAAAATCCATCTCCCAAAAACACAGACAGTTTCAGCCAGCCACTCCAGACCCAGAAGAACTATTATCAAAGTCTTCTGGCCGACGGTAAAAGGAAAAAAGTGGCGCTCATCGCCTGTCTCCGAAAGTTACTCACCATCCTCAACGCCATGATCCGAAAACAACAAACTTGGAAAACCGCGACGGCCCCCACTTGGTTTTCAAGACAGTCGCTGACCCCTCGCTTCAGTTCAGCACCGCGATGAACGTCTCGCCGCAACCGTTCGACACCATCGAATCACAGTTGGTTTATGCGGGAGCACTTGGTTAGACTGTGTCGCCCTGACGTTTGGATTTCCATTGTCCATATCCTCACAAGGAGTCTCCCATGATGCGTTTGCTCTCGCTGGCGTCGGCGATGCTTCTCACCACCAGCGTGGCGTTGGCCGATGAACCGAAACCGGAGGCGAAGGTTGATCCGAAGCCAGTGCCGAAGAAGGTCGATATCGGCACGCAAGCTCCCGACTTCAAGATCAAGGACGCGAATGGCAAGGAGATTGATCTGGCGGAGCTGACTGCCAAAGGGCCGGTCCTAGTCCGGTTGACGTGTGGCTGTTCGGGGTGTGACAAGGAGTTGGCTTACTTCCAGGCGATGCACGAGGGCTACAAGGATCTCGGCCTGACGTCGCTAGCAATCTTCCGCGAGCCGGACACGAAAGTGGCCGCTTACGTCAAGGAAAAGAAGCTCAACATGCTGTACGCCGTCGACACCAAAGGGGACGCTTGGAACGTCTTCGAGACGAAGACGATGCCGACCAACTTTCTGATCGCCAAGGGAGGCAAAATCGTCTCGGTGGCCGCCGGCTGCGACCCCAGTGGTCTGCTGGCCAAGAAGCTGTCCGAAAAAGTGGCCAAGACGGTCAACACCGAAACGGTCGACGTCCAGAAGAAAGTCGCGGAAGGCGAGAAAGCCAAGCCGTAATCGACGCGTAGCCACGACGATGAACAGCCAGAGCACGCTGGTCCCTTCAGGGATCAGCGTGCTTTTTTTGGGCGAAACGCAACTCAGGAAGTTGCCCCGGCCTGGTTTAGTTCAGCCAGCGCGCAGCATCTTTGGCGAAGTAGGTCAAGATCATGTCGGCTCCGGCCCGCTTGATCGACGTGAGAATTTCCAGAGTGATGCGTTGCTCGTCGATCCAGCCGTTGGCGGCGGCCGCTTTGACCATCGAGTACTCCCCGCTGACGTTGTACGCGGCGAGCGGCACTTCGGGATGAGCTTGCTTCACTCGGCGAATGACGTCGAGGTAGCTGAGCGCCGGCTTGACCATCAGAATGTCGGCCCCTTCGGCCACGTCGAGCGCGACTTCGCGCAGCGCTTCGGCCGCGTTGCCCGGGTCCATTTGATACGTCCGCCGGTCGCCGAATTGCGGAGCACTCTCCACCGCGTCGCGGAACGGGCCGTAAAACGCCGAGGCGTACTTGGCCGCGTAGCTCATGATCGGGATGTTCTCAAAGCCATTCGCGTCCAGACCAGTTCGCAGCGCGGCGATCATGCCGTCCATCATCCCGCTGGGAGCGATCATGTCCGCGCCCGCTTGGCACTGCGCGACCGCTTCCTTGACCAGAATTTCAAGCGTCGCGTCGTTGTCGACATCCGGCCGGCCATGCGTGTCGTTGACAATGCCGCAGTGTCCGTGATCGGTGAACTCGCAGAAGCAGACGTCCGTAATGACCAGGACGTCCGATCGAGCCCCCTTAATCGCTCGCACCGCTTGCTGCACGATGCCGTTTGGATCGTAGGCGTCGCTGCCGACTGAGTCCTTGTGCTCCGGAATGCCGAACAGAATAACGGCCGGAATCCCCAGTTTGGCGATCTCATCAAGTTCGCGCGGCAGATGATCGACCGTCATCTGATCGTGGCCCGGCATCGAGCGAATCGGCATCTTCTTATTCTGCCCATGTCGCACGAACAGCGGCAGGATGAAGTCGCGCGGATTCAGCTCCGTCTCGCGCACCAAGTCGCGGAGCTGCGGATTGCTCCGCAACCGCCGCAGCCGCAGGGTGGGAATGCCGGATCGTTCAGGAAACGCCGTTGGGTTGGTCATCGGACTTGTCCTCATGATCGCCTGCTTGGAACTCGTCGTTGGAGCTTTAGGAACGGGACCGAAATAACTCTCCGAATCTCATACTAACCCGAAGCGTCAGCGAGGCCAGTCGGGGCACTCCTGCCTTGGACCCATCGACGCGGTATTGGGGCGCCCTCGCTCAGGCTTCGGGTTAGTGTATTGAGCCGCCTGACCGCGCGAGTAGCTGTTCGCCAAGTTCCGTCGCAGACTCGTCGCCGCTGATCGGCACGGCGACACATTCTTCCAGATTTCGGAACCAAGTGTGTTGCCGTTTTGCGAATTGGCGGGTTCGTGTTTGGATCAGCGCCACAGCGTCCGACAAAGTCAGCCGTCCTTGTAAGTGCTCGATGAGTTCTTTGTAGCCCAGGGCTTGGCCTGCCGTATGGCTCAGCGGCTGAGGCTCGTTCAACAATGACCGCACTTCGTCGAGCCAGCCTCCCGCCATCATGGCGTCGACGCGGTCGTTGATGCGGCGATACAGCCACTCGCGCGGCGGAGCGAGCCAATAGACGTTCGCCGGTCGCTGGTCCAGCGGCAACGGTCCTTCGCGGTGTTGAGCGGACAGCGGCTGACCAGTCAATTCGATGACTTCGAGTGCTCGCACGACGCGCCGGATGTCGTTCGGATGCAAACGCTCGGCCGTCGGCGTGTCGAGGTCTCGCAGTTTCTCATGCAACGCCGCCGCGCCTTGCGCAGCGGCGTCCGCTTCCAAGCGTTGCCGTAGTTCCTCGTCCGCGGCCGGTCCTTCAAAGACGCCGCGCAGCAGACTCCTCAAATACAGTCCCGTGCCGCCGACGAACAGCGGAATGTTCCCGCGCGACACGATCTCTAAACAGGCTCGCTCCGCCGCCGCGAGGTATTCGGCGACGCTGAATTCCTGCGACGGTTCGAGGATATCGAACACATGATGCGGCACGCGGCGACGCTGCTCGGCCGACGGCTTGGCCGTGCCGATGTCCATGCGGCGGTACAATGTCATCGAATCGAGCGACACGATCTCGCCTACGCCGCCCAGTCGAGCTTTCACTCTCTCCGCCAGTTCGACGCCGGCATCGCTCTTGCCGCACGCCGTCGGCCCAGCGAGAAACCAGCAACGGCGAAGTAGGTCGGGATCGAATCGCATGAGTGGTCAGTGGTCAAATGCCATTAGCCCTCAAACAAGCAACCCCACCGACCTTGTGTCGGTGGCTCGCGGGTTTTTGCACTACTCGCACGCGATTTTGCAGTGATGCCAAGGTGGTGCATAAACCCGCAAGCCACTGAGGCAAGCTCAGTGAGGTTCTCCTGATTCACGATTAGCGGGTTCGTATTGAAGATTCAACCAACAACGAACAGCCGACAAATGACAACTGACTGCCTCCCCGATTATCCTTCGGGAGAGAACCATCAATCGGAGTCCGTTCATGCCCATGTTTGAAGTGCAGATCGAGTTGTGCTGCTCGTTGAAAGAGGCATTCGACTTCTTGATTCAACCGACGAACATCCGCGAGATCAGTCCATCGCAAATGCAGTTGGTCTTCGACGCCGCTCCGGAGCGGCTGTCACTGGGGGCACGCATGGAATTCCGCATGCAGGTGTACGGCGTCGTGCGGTCGGTGACGCACGATGTCACCGAGTGGGACTCGCCGCGACGCTTTGTGGAAAAACAAGTTGTCGGCCCAATGGGAGCCTGGGAGCACGAACATCTCTTCGTACCGACGCCGCAGGGCGTGATCGTTGTTGACCGAATCATGTTCGCTCCGCCCGGCGGCGTGCTGGGACTGATCGTCAACGAACGAAAAATCCGCGAGTCGTTGGACGAGGGATTCGGGCATCGGCATCAAGTGCTTGAGAAACACTTCGGCACGCCGACCGGAGGCACGGCATGAGCAATCGGCCTTCGAAAGATGAGCGCAACTCCGCGACCTTCGCCGCGCTGACGATGGTGCTGCTGGTCGCCGGCAGCTTGCTGGCCTTGATCGCGCTGGTGATCCCGGCCGTGTTGTGGATTTTGGCCGTGATGGTCGGGATGGGCCTGATCGTCGTTATGCATTACGTGATTTGGGGCCGCTGGCTGGCCACGGCGCTGCGGGACAAAGAACAGGTGAACGTCGCATTCGAGGTTCTTTCGCCAAATGTCGAACCGGATGGCACGCCCAGCAACAAGTAATGGACGTGGTCGTCGTTTGACGTTCATTGACAACGACACGACCGCCCACACCCTTCCCGCTGATCAGAGCGTGCCACACAGACGGCGCCGCACAGACGGGTCTGACTTGCGAGTCGGCCTTTCTCCAGGCACGATGCTCGGCCGATAATTCAACGATGCAGATCCATCACGGGGGACTTCCACCATGTCCGACATCGACACGTCTCGACGCAGCTTTTTGGAACGACTCGCCACCGGGACCGGTATCGGGTTGGGCCTTGGCATTTCTGGGTGTGCTGAACGAGATCGGCAAGTTTCAGCCACCGCTGAGGGAAAGCCCGGACGCAAACGACTGCGAGCGGCGTTTTCCAATGCGGGCTTGCAGAGTACCTGGTGTGCGTTGGGCCAGCGCACCGCGGAACTGTGGGGCGATCTGCTCGACATCGAGATCGAGTGGTTCGACGGCGAGTTCGATCCTGAGAAGCAACGCAACAAGATCGACGCTATCGTTCACAAGGACTGGGATTTTTGCTGCTTTCAGGCGGTGCAGATCGACTCGCTGGCGGCGCCGGTTCGCAAGCTGAAGCAGCGCGGAGTGCCGGTCATTTCGATGGACACGCTCTTGGTCTCGATGGACAAGATGCGCGAGACGGGCGTGTGGTGCGAGGTCACTCCCAACCACATCGACATGGCGGAGAAGAGTGTTGGCTATTTGATGGAGAAGATTGGCGGCAAGGGTAAGGTGATTCACATCGGCGGGCTGAGTGCTCACAGCGGGGCGCAGGGTCGCAAGCAAGGTTTCGAGAACATCGTCAAGAAGTTCTCCGAAGTGAAAGTCGTCGGCGATGAGGTCCGCTGGTGCGACTGGAAGAAGGAGAAGGCTCGCAACACATTCGAGTCGTTGCTCGAACAAGAAAAGGAGCCGATCGCGGGAGCTTTCTTCCACAGCGACGACATGGCGCTCGCGTCCGCCCCGGCCATCAAAGGGACGATCCACAAAGGCATGCTGATCGTCGCGGTCGACGGACAGAAGGAAGGTCTGCAAGCTGTGCAAGACGGCGTACTGGCCGCCACCACAGTGAACCCGGTCTGCCGCATTCACCGCACGTCGTTGTTCATCGGCCAGTTCATCGCTCGCAACGGCGAGAAAGTGGACGACGTGCCGATCGAGGTCATCACACCTGGGCCACTCGTGTCCAAAGACCATGCGAATGATTTGGCTGCGATGTTTTATCTGGCCGACCCGATGCACTGCATCGTGTGACGAGTGGATTCATTTTGGATCGCAGTACTGCAACGCCATCAGGGCATACGCGGTGGCGAGATTCGGATCACCTTCCAGCCAGCGTTCGGCTCCGTTCACCCAACTGCCGTTTTCTTTTTGACGCCTGGCAAGTTGCTCGGTGAGTTCCTTGCGCCAATCGTGCTTCGTGCCTTTGGTGTCTTCGAACAAGTTGATTTCCAGAATCGACAGCGTCTTCGCGAACGTGTGGTAGTAGTAGTACAGCCCGGTCTGATCCAAGCCGGGATTTTGCTCCAGAGAATAAAACTTTCTGATCCACTCCATCGCCGCTTTGACGCGCGGGTCGTCTTTCTTCAGGCCGGCGTAGAT
>CAZPUJ010000292.1:0-9616 GCA_964589725.1 uncultured Planctomycetaceae bacterium | reverse complement strand
CGATCGCGACTCGCGATGCTGTCCGATTTCGTCGCGAGTTCCGTCTGTAGCCCGAGCCCTTGTGGCTCGTTGCGTTCGAGAGTTTTTGGGGATCATTCGGGCCACAAGGGCCCGGGCTACAGGAGGTCGAAAATGCAGTTAAGCAGGAATGCAGCCAAGAGGTGAATTGCACGGCGAATGTCCCTTTCTCCGAGGAAGGCGGACCAGCGGCTTGTGCCTCCGCGGCCGATTGCTCTTCCAGCAGCGAATGCGCGCAACAGTCCGATCCTTTCAGAGAAACGGCATCTGACCGACGTAGGTTGTGCAAACGTGAACACGCTCGCACTCCCGTCATGATCGCGCCGCTCAGAACCGCAAGCATCGGAGTCAAGACCGATACAACCGGAACGGCAGCGAAGCAGATGAACCGACCGTGGGGACGTGCGACGAAGAAATCGCGACAATCTGGCAGCCGTCCGAAGCCATCAATTTCCGAAGTTCGGCTCGATTGCCGGGATGGTCACCGATATCATCAGCAAACGTCGTCCATCATCAGATTTCCGCGATTTAGGAGGCCTCAATGAGCACCATCGTCACTAGCGAAGTGGTGGAATTTCATCGTTTTCTCGGAGACGAGCTCGACAAAGGGGCGGAGTGGAAGACCCCGGAGCAGGTCTTGGCAATCTGGCGTCGGCAACGTCCGATTCCACCAGAGCTTGCGGAAAGTGTCGCAGCGCTCCGCGAGGCCGTGGACGCGATGTACGCAGGCGATGACGGGCGGCCGGCGGCGGTCGTCATCGCGGAGATGCGAAGGAAATTGGCGGCGGCACGCTCATGAGCGTCAGCGTGACCATTCAGAGTCATGCCAATCTCGATTTTGCAGAGATTGTGAATTGGCTGTCGAAAAGTTCCGTTGATGGAGCAAACCGCTGGATCGACGCATTCGATGCGGCACTGACGGCGATTGCTCAAAGCCCATTCGAGCACCCATTGGCACCGGAAGACGAGTTCATCGAGATCGGTGTACGTCAGGTACTCTTTCACACGAAGCGCGGACGGCGATACCGAATTCTGTACACAGTTGCGAACGATCAAGTCCGGGTCTTGCGGGTGCGTGGTCCGGGTCAGAATTTGCTGACTCGAGACGAACTCAATTCGTGACTCGGCACGTGGACGGCGGAAAACTCAGGTTGTCGCTGTGCCGGTGCATTTCAGCCCCAGCGGGCCGCATTATCTCAAGATTGCCGGGCTCGACGGCGGCGTGTTTGTGCGGGTCGGGTCGACGAATCGCCGCGCGGACCCAGAGCTGTGTGCCGAATTGCGGCGGTTCGTACGAGCTGAAAGTTTTGACGAACAGCCCCTCGCGGAACTCGACTCGGAAGCGGTCGACTTCCGAGTTGCTTCCGAGTTGTTTTCGAGGAGATAGGCACTCGTTTTCGTGTGACGTTGGCAACGGCGCGTCAGCGTGAGCCCATGTTGGATGACATTGACCAGACAATTCTGTCGGTCCTGACTCATGAATCCGGGCGCTCGACGCAGGAAATCGCAAACACCATCAAACGCTCGACACGCGCGACACGCCCCCGGCTTGCGCATCTCGTCGAGCGCGGGTTCGTGCGTGAAGTTGGCAGTGGTCCACAAGACCCCAAACGACGCTATTTCCTCGCAACGAATGGTTAGCTGCCCCGCGGAAACCAATCGCCGGATTTCGGGACGATTGTAAACCTGCGTTGCGCTCCATTGTTTGCAACGTCACGTCGTCGCCATCACCGCCGAGCAACGAATCCGTGCCGGCTCCGCCCAAGATCGAATCGTCACCCGCATCGCCGCTGAGCGCATCCGGGCCGAGCCGTAGCAGCGTCACTCGCCGTCTCGCGCCGCTCATCGAGCAAGTGCGGACTCTCGTGCAGTCCGCCCGCCGAGCCGCCGCCGCCAGCGTCAATTACCTGCAAGTCATGACCAACTTCGAGATCGGCCGCCTGATCGTCGAACACGAACAACACGGGCAACACCGAGCTGGCTACGGGAAGGAAATGCTCAAGCAGCTGGCCGCTCGGCTGACCGCAGAGTTCGGTCGCGGGTACTCGACGACCAACCTTGAGTACATGCGAAAGTTCTTCCGCCAGTGGCGAGATCGCGTGGCTGAGGTTGGTCAGATGACCTCGGATGTTTCCGGCCTAATTCCTCAGACGCTGTCTGAGGAATTTCCTGCCGATCAAAAATGCCAGACGCCGTCTGGCAAATTGAGGGCAATCGACCGCACACCCTCCGGACAATTGCTGTCCGCCGCAATTGGTCAGACGGCGTCTGACCAATTGGCTCAAATTCCTCAGATTCCGTCTGAGAAATCTTCCACACGGCGAACTCCCTTCATCCTCAGTTGGTCCCACTACGTTTTTCTTCTCGGCATCGACAACGCCGACGAACGCCGCTTTTACGAAATCGAATCGGCTCAATCTGGCTGGTCGCTTTCGGAACTCCAACGCCAGTTCAACTCCAGTCTCTACGAGCGATTGGCTCTCAGCCGTGACACGAAGCGAGTTCGCAAGCTGGCGCGGGAAGGACACACCGTCACCGAACCAGCCGACTTGCTCAAGGAGCCGTTTGTTTTGGAGTTTCTTGGCCTCGACGCCAAGCCGGCCTACTCCGAGACCGATCTAGAATCGGCGATCATCGACAAGCTGCAAAACTTCCTGCTGGAACTCGGCAAGGGGTTTCTGTTCGAGACTCGTCAGAAGCGATTCACGTTTGGCGAGGATCACTTCTTCGTGGACCTCGTGTTCTACAACCGACTGCTGCGCTGTTACGTGCTGATTCACCTGAAGATCGGCAAGCTCACGCATCAAGACCTCGGCCAGATGCAGATGTACGTGAACCACTACGACCGCGAGGTGAAGCTCGACGACGAACATCCGACGGTCGGCATCGTCCTTTGCAAGAAGAAGCACGACGCTCTCGTGAAAATCACGCTCCCGCGCGACGCCAACATCTTCGCGTCCGAATACAAGCTCTATCTGCCGTCCAAGGAAGACCTCCGCCAGCGGCTCATCGAATGGACTCGCGATATGGACGAATTTCCGAAAGACGGCCGATGAAGGTTGAAGGATGGGCCGCTGAGAAAGTTGCAAGCGTCTTGTCTGACTGCGCGCGGCTGCGTCAATCGGTCGAGTAGCGCGATCGCCTTGGCCTGCTTGTCCGGTTCGTCGTGGTCAACGGAGCAAAGAAAGATGTTGGTGTCAACGGCGTTCATGCAACTCGTCTCGCGTGTCGTGGCGTCCGCCGGAGCGGATGGGATGCTCGTTGATCAGCTTTATGAAAGACTCAAACGCGGATCGGGAACCAACAGTGGGTTCGTCAACCGGTTCCGGTCGGACAAGCCGATTCACGACGCCTGACGCGGAACCCTCAATGATCCTTGAGCGGGATGAAATCATCACTCTCGCCGGTGTCACCGAGGGCCACCGGTTTGTCGTCCAGCGGTTCGTCAGCGAGCGGCGGCGGCACGGCGAATCCATCGTCCTCGTCGTCATCGTCCAGCGGGATTGGAAACTCCATGCTGAGGTCGGCGCGCGGCGGCGAAACCAGAGCGGGCTGGCGAGATGCTTTGGCGGGTGCCGGCGGCGTGTTGAGCACTTCCGGAGCTTTCGCGACCTTGGCCTCGGCCGCCGGTTTGGATTTGCCTCCGGCGGCCTTATCGGCTTGCAGCGTGAAAGCCACGTCACCGATCACCAACTCGTCGCCGAAGTCCAGGGAGGACTGCTGCTCGACCCGTTCGCCGTTGACCCACAGTCCGTTCATGCTGCCGAGGTCGCGAACGACGAAATGGTTGTTGACCAGCGCGATCGCGCAGTGCTTGCGCGAAATCTTGCGACTGTTCAAAATAATCGCATCACAGTCGGGGTGCCGCCCGACCAACACGATCGGCTTATCCAGCGCGATCGGTTTCCCTTGTTTGATTGGCACCAGCAAGGCGGGCATGCGACGCGACTCCAAATAGACCGCGATCCCTCGCCTTCACGACTCCGGTGTGAGCATAACCCAAGGTCGCCGCAGACGCGACACACAGTTGCGGCCACCGGGCGAGAATCGTACCAGTTGCTCGCGTCGTCGGGGTGAGGTGAACCCAACCGGGTTCTCAAGTTCGCTAAGGGCGTCAGGCTTTGCCGGCGGCCGCGAGACAAGCCGGGTTTAGAGTCTTCGGTGGTCAATTATACCTCGCACGGCCACGACTGACACATTTGGAGGACGCTTCACACTAACCCGAAGCGTAAGCGAGGGCAGAGGTAACAGGCCCTCGCTAACGCTTCGGGTTAGTGTCAGACTCGACCGTGCGAGGTATATGCGCGCCGTGCGCGCAATTGGTCCTCTCTCCCCCGCCGCGGGGGAGAGGGAGCAAGGTTGCGGGCGAAGCCCGCGTTAAGGTCAAGACTGACACAAGACCCACAGGTATTGCCACCCCTGACCCGTGACCCCCTGACCCCTGGCTCCTACTTCACATTCTTCCTTGCCGCTTCCAATCGCGGTTTCGCCTTCTCGGCAAACTCGCTCTTGGAAAAATCTTTGACCAGCGTCTCATAGTCTTTGACCGCCTGTGACCAGTCCCCCAACTGCTCGTCGCACGCGGCGGCTTGAAACAGCGCGGGGGCCTGCCAGTCGGGGAACTTGTAAAGAATGTGAACCTTCAAGTAATTCTCCAGCGCCAATTTGTAATCCTTCTGAATGAAGTACGTCTCGGCGATCATGAACTGAGCCTTCGCCGCGGTCTCGGTCTTTGCGCCGTGAGGACTGTCGATGACCAGCTTAAATACCGTCCGCGCTTCGTCGAACTTCGTCTGCTGTTTGTAGACTCGACCGAGCACCTCATCGGCCTGATACAAGAACTTGTTCTTCGCGTCCCAGGCACGAAACTCCGTGACGGTCGCGACGACCTCGTTGTACTTCTTCTGTTGTTGATAAGTCTCGGCCACCAGCACGAAAACACGCGGGAACCAATCTTTTGCCGCAACTTGTCGGTCGGCCTTCGCTGCCGCCAGCGGCTTGAGTAATTCCAGGGCCGGCTCGACTTGCCCGCGCTGCAACTGCGACAGCGCCAGATAAAACGCCGCGTCGGACTTGTAGCGTCCCTCGGCGAAGCGAGTGCGAATCGCTTCCGACGTCTTGCCGAGTTCCTCCCATTGCTGCTGTTCTTCCGCGATCGCCATGAGTCGGAACAACGAATCTTGCTGGACGTCGGCGTCCGATTTCGGGTCTTGCTCCAACTGCCGAAACGCGGTCTTAGCTCCGTCCAATTTGCCCCCGAATAGTTCACTTTCCGCCAAGCTGAAGCGAGCGTTGTCGGCCAGTTCGCTGTTGGGAGTCTCGGCAATCAGTCGTTTGAAGATTTCGTCCGCGCGGCCGAAGCGCTCCGACTCGTAATTCAACAAGGCCCACTCATCGAACAGCTTGTCAAGGCTTTCCGGCTTCGGGAATTTTTGCAACAACTTCGCATACGCCGCATCGGCCTCTTCGACTTTCTTCAACTGGCCCAGAACTCGAGCCGCCTGCAAGCCAGACAAATAACCGTACCGGCCGGGTGAAAATCCATCGAAAGCGTCAGCGAACGCTTTGGCCGCCTCGGGAAGCTGGCCGTCGAACTGCAACGACTCGCCCAGCTTGAACGCCGACTCGGCCGCCAGTTCGTGTTGCGGAAAGTCTTTGACAAGTCGAGCGTATCCGGCCGCGGCGGGCTTGTACTGTTTCTTTTCGAACTGGCACCATGATTGACCGGACAAGGCCACGACAAAGTGCGGCGACTGCGGAACGGCGTTGACGACCGTCGTGAACCATTCCAGCGCGGCGTCGTACTGCTTTTGCGAGTACGCGGCTTCCGCGAGTTGATGCGACGTTGGCACAATCAGTGGCGAGTTTGGCGACGCCTGTCGCAATCTCGCAAACCATTCCTTGGCCAACGCGAACTGACCAAGATTCCCATCCGCGAGAACTTTTGTCGCCGTCGCCTGGTCGAGTTGTTCGCCTTTCGGTGCCAGCTTGATGTACTCCGCCGCGGCCGCTGTCGACTCGGCATATTTCTTCTCGGCCAGCATGCTGGTCGCTTGCAACACGAGCGCATCGACGAACTCGGACGTCGCGCCGTCTTTGCGAACTTGCTCAACAACCGGTGCGAGCGACTGGACCGCCGCCGCATGCTGCTTCAGTCGCTGCTGCGCGCGGGCGAGGTGATATCTTGCCTGCATCTGCGTTTGCGGACGCTGGGCCGCAGCGAGCACGTTTTGGAATAGTGTCGCCGCCGCCGCCGCATCGGCATCGCCGCCGCGAGCCAACAACACGCGGCCTCGCAGCAGTTCGACAAACAGTTTCAGCCCACTATTCGGTTGCGTCGCCAGGAACTGTTTTGTAGTCGCCTCGGCCGACTGCAACGCCGCCAGCCGAGCTTCGGGACTCGCCGCGCGGTTCGCTCGCTGCAACGCCGCCTCGCCCGAGAAGTACAGCGCATCGTCGGCCCACTGTCCTTGAGGCCAGCGTTTCGCCACGTCGACAAAATGCTGCTCGGCCTGTTCGAACTGATTCTGCCGCAATTCGCAGTCGGCTAACTGAAATAACATCTGCTCGGCGATGGGTTGTGTCTGATGTGTCTCAAACGCGGTCTTCATCGTTGCGGCAGCACCAGCCAAGTCTCCTTGTTGCTTTTGCGAAAGGCCGCGCCAGTAGCTCGCCGTCGCCGCTTGCTCGGCGTCCTTCGCCGCGAGTTCGAACTGCACGGCGGCCGCTTTGAAATCTTTGAGTTCAAAGTGCGCGTACCCGGCGTTCAGGCGAGCTGCTGGAACGTAACGGCTCTCCGGGAAATTCTTGTCCAAGTCCGTGTACGCTTTGGCCGCGTTCGCGAAATCTTTGTTCTCGAACAGCCGCGCCGCCAGTTGCCACTGCGACTGCGCCGCTCGCACGCCGGCTTTATTCGCCGCCAGTTGCCGGTACAGGTCCATCGCCTCCGGAAACTTTTGTTGAGCCTCGAACGACTTCGCCAATCCGAAGCGAGCGTCCTCCGCCATCTTGCTCTGCGGATGATCCTTCAAGGCCTTCTGAAAGTTCTGAGTCGCAACATCCGCCTTTCCCAGCCGCAACTGAGTGTCGCCAAGGTACGGCAGAGCGAACTCCCGCAAGGGATCATCGGGTGATTTCGTCAAGAAAGCTAGAAACTCCGGCTCGGCAGATTTGAGGTCGTCCAGAAAATAGCTCGCCTCGGCCACTCGATACATCGCCTGCGGTACGTGCTGGTTGTTGGGAAACTCCTTGACGAACGCTCTCAATACCGTCCGAGCCTCGTCGTACTTGTCGAGGTTTGCCAGCGACAGTCCCAGATACAGCCGGGCAAACGGCGCGCGATCATGTTTCGGATTCGCCGTCAAGAATTTCTTGAACGCATCCACCGCCAGCGACCAACGGCTACCTTTATAGAAGCCGACCGCCGCCGCGTAATCGTCGGACGCCTGATCCGCGTATGCGACACTCGCCGACGTCAGCCAGGCGAGCGTTCCAGGAGTGTGTCGCGCGGCTCGCTCGCCCGGCGTGATGAACAGCCAGCCGGCCACAACAACGACAATCAGGCAACCGTTGGCCGACCACTTCAACGTCAACAGTTCGTAAAAGCGCATCACTCAATCCTCTCGAAAGTCGATCTGGTTTACACGGCGGGATTATCGAGAGCGCGCGGCCTTGGTGGAAGGACACCGCCTCGGAAGTCCACGGCTGGCTAATTTTCCCGATGGCGAAGTTTGGTCGGCCTCAATCCGAGTCGCGGAGCGACTCGGCTACGTAGCCGAGTCGCTCCGCGACTCAGATTCGGAATACCTCGGAATCGAAGGACTTAGAAATTAGCCAGCCGTGCTCTGAAGTCTCCCAGCCAGCCATCAGCCGACCCGGCCGTCGTCGTTGATGTCCTCACCCAGACGAGACTCGATCCGCCGCAAGGCTTGCTCCAAGATTTGCCGCGTGCGTTGCAATTCGACTTCGAGATGCTCGACACGTTGATCCAGTGTGAGTTGCCGATCATGAGCGTTCGACAATTGGCACTGCTGGATCAAATCCCACACGAAACCACCCATTCCCATCACAGGCTCCTCGCTCAATTTGGATTGGATAACACCGTCCACAACTTGGCCGGCACATCGGTCGTGATCGACTCGATCCGTTCGTCACGCAGCCAGTTCGCTCGCTCGACCGAATTCACCGTCCAGACGCACGTTGTCAGGCCGGCTTTTCGGATCTTCGCGATGTCGCCGCTCGGCCGCTCAACCAAATCGTTGATGTCCAGGCCATCGAGCTTCGCAATGCGTGCTCGCGCGATGAGTGCAGCCGTTGGCGGGTCGAGACATACTTCATCAGAGTTCGTTCGCGCAAATTGTTCCGTTACCCACAAGGCGGCAGGGTAGGGGAGTTGGCGTTTCACCGCCGCGATGGTGTCGAAGTCGAGACCGATGAGTACGGTCTGCTCGTGCGACGCACGAGCGGCCGACAAGACTCGCTTCAGCTCAGGAAGAACCGCAACACTGCACTTCACTTCAATGAACAACCGCTTGCCCGGAGGGACAATGTCGAGCATCTCAGCGAGTGTCGGGATGCGTTCGCTCGCGAAACGAGGTGACTTCCATGAGCCGACATCGAGCGTCTTCAACTCTGCGAGTGTACGCTGACTCACTGGCCAATCGACACCGCCGGTACGGAGCGGCGTTTCGTCGTGAATCACCACGATCTGGCCGTCGACCGTGAGCATCACGTCGACCTCGGCCGCGTCCGCGTGCTGTTGCCACGCAAGCTGAATCGCCGCGAGCGTGTTTTCCGGAGCGTCCGCCGAGGCTCCTCGATGAGCGATGATTTCAGGGCGCGGGTTCATGGGGCGGTTCGATTTCGTCAACGATTCTCCACTCAGTATGAACCTGTTCAAGAACAACACCGTATTTTAGTTGGTATTGATTGACTTCCCAGGTTCACTCAAAACACGGCGAGTTTACAGTGTCCCCTTTGCGTTCTTCGCGGCCTTCTGTTCAAAAATGATCTTGAGACATGGGGTTCATTTCGTTTGAACAGAAGGCCGCAGAGATCGCAAAGGAATACGGAATTCACAGCGTTGCCCGAAGAACTCCACGAATTCAGTGTTGGACAGGTTCTGTGCTTGGTTCTTTCTTCCGCTTCGTGGAGTGAGCGAGGCACTTGCAGGTCGACGTGTCGTGGATGCGCGGTTAGGCGGCGAGGTTGAGCATCTGGAAAAGTCTTTCAAGTTCGGAGTTCGAGCCGATCATAGTGCAGGTCGATGAGCGTTCGACATAGGTGTCGTGTCTTGTTGGTCGGGTGGTCCCTCGTGGTTGGGTTGCGGTTGGGTTGTGGCTTCGCTGTTCGCTTCCCACACTGCGGAATGTGAACCTCACTCCACCGCTTACTACGATCGCGTCATGATTCTGCTCAAAGACCACACGTCGACCGAGCTTACTCAAGCTCTCGCCGATCTCGCGCCGCCTGAGCGGCTTGTGCGGCAGTTGCACGCCGCTGCCGTTCGTCGTGGTGCCGTCAATTTGCCAACCGAATTGCCCACGGTCTCGCCGAGGTTGCTTCAGCAGATTCGCGAGCGAGTGACCATCCCGCGTCT
>CAZPUJ010000291.1:0-2954 GCA_964589725.1 uncultured Planctomycetaceae bacterium | reverse complement strand
CGGACTTCAAGTAGCGGCAGGATATTTTTGTCCGGTCCCCTCGCCCCGCCGGGGAGAGGGGTTGTCGAAGTCTGCTGGCTCACAATCTCTCTCCTCGTCACGTTGCCTGCTTCACTTCCACCAAGTGACATCTCACCAACTGTCCGCCGAGATCGTGTAATCGCGGCTCGTCCGCGTGGCAGCGGTCGATGACATCGCCGAAGCGTGTGCAGAACTTGCAGCCGGTTGGCATGTCGAGCAGCGACGGGACGTTGCCGGGAATCGAATACAGTCGCCTCGACTTGCTCGCTCGCGCGGGCAGCGACGCGAGCAAACCTCGCGTATACGGGTGCTGCGGGTTGTGAAAGATTTGCTCGACGGTGCCGACCTCTTGGACTCGGCCGCCGTACATCACGACGACTCGCTGACACGTCTCGGCGACGACCGCCAAGTCGTGAGTAATCAAGATCATCGCCGATCCCGGCTGCCTGGCCTTGAGGTCGAGCATCAGCTCCAGAATCTGCGCCTGCGTGGTCACGTCCAATGCAGTCGTTGGCTCGTCGGCGATCAGGATACGCGGATGACACATTAACGCCATCGCGATCATCACGCGCTGCCTCATGCCGCCGGAGAACTGATGCGGATAATCGCTCATCCGTAGCTTGGCATCCGAAATGCCGACCTTCGTCAGCATCTCGACCGCGCGGTTGCAGGCTTCGCGTTTGGAAACTTTTTCGTGAGTCAGCACCGTCTCCATCACCTGCATCCCGACGGTGAAGACCGGGTTCAGCGCGGTCATCGGTTCTTGAAAGATCATGGCGATCTGCCGGCCGCGAATGTCCCGCATTTGGGCATACGACAGATCGAGCAGATTGCGGCCACCGAACACGATCATGCCCGACTCAATCTTCCCTGGCGGGTCGGGAATCAATCGCAACAGCGACAATGACGTGACCGATTTGCCGGAACCAGACTCGCCGACGATGCCCAAGACCTCGTCCGGAAACAGCTCGAACGAGACCGTATCAACCGCCTTGGCGAGTCCGCCGTGTGTGCGAAACGTCACGGTGAGGTCTTCGACCTTCAGTAGCGGCGGCGGAACCACGGATTTCGCAGATGACACAGCCTGATCTTTCAGTCGGGTGGGCGTGGTCCACTAAACTTCAAACAAGAGACCCCACTGAGCTTGCCTCAGTGGCTCGTGGGTTTTTGCACTACTTTTAAACTCCACTAAACTCCACTCGAAATCAACTGCCTCGTAGTGCAGAAACCCGTAAACCGCCGACACAAGGTTGGCGGGGTCGCTTGTTCGAGGACTAAATCGAACTCATCGCAATCGACTAAACACTTTCGGATCGAACGCCTCGCGCACCGCTTCGCCGATAAACACGACCAGTTGCAACGTGACGAAAATCGCTCCCAGCGGGAAGACCACCAGATGCCAGACGCGCAGGTTCTGTTGCGCTTGTCGCAGTAGCTCGCCCCAACTGGGCGTCGGCGGACGGAGACCGAAGCCGAGGTAATCGAGCGCGACAAGCGACTCGATCGCGGCGACGATGGCGAACGGGGCGAACGTAATGATCGGTGTCAGCGAGTTGGGCAGGATGTGCCGCACCATGATGGTGAGGTTGCCCTCACCGGTCGCGATCGCGGCGGCGACGTAATCTTTCGCCTTCTCGCGATAGAACTCGCCGCGAAGGTAGTACGTGATCGACAGCCAATCGAACGCCGTCAGGATTAACGCCAGCAAGACGAAACTCGGCTGAAAAATGGCCGACAGAATGATGACCGTGTACAGAAACGGGATCGCTCCCCAAATTTCGACAAATCGCTGGCCAATCAAATCAACCCATCGACCGAAGTAACCCAGCGTCGCTCCCGCAAGAATACCGATGGCATACGACGTGATGACGACCAAAAGCGCAAATGTCATCGACACACGGTAGCCATACGCCAGCCGGACTAAGATGTCGCGGCCACGGTCGTCGGTGCCGAACCAGTGCTCACCCGCTGGAGGATGCGGCGGGTTGCCTTCCAGTTCCAAAAAACTCTCGTAGGGGTCGAAGGGCACGAACGGCAGCACCACGAAATTCTGTTTGCCTTCCGCCTGGAACTGCGCCCTCAGTTTGCGATAGTTTGCTTCGCCTAAGAGAGGTTCGCCGCTGGTGTCTTTCTGGCCGAAGACGTTTGCCTCGTGAATGTGCTCGGTGAACCAGTCGCCGAAGGTGTCGTGCAGGTACGCTCGGCAAGCCGGAAAGTACCAGCGTCCGTCATGCCGAACGACGAGCGCTTTGTCGTTCATCAGGAACGCCAGAAAGAACGACAGGAAGTACGCTCCAAACAGCGCGATAAAGCTGTAGTAGCCGCGTTTCAATCGCCGGAATCGCCGCAACCGCATCTGCAACGGCGACAGCGAGCGCCGCGGCGGCGGAACCAGATTGGTCACAGTCGAATCGGATGTCGTCGGGGCCATTGCGGTCATGCGGTGGCGCGTGTCATTTCTGTCATTGATTCGCGCGCCCCCCACCGGGCTTTGGGACTGTCGATTTAATCGCCCCTGAGCTTGCCTCAGGGGTTCCCGCGCTTCTGCACTACTCGAAATCTCCGAAAAGAACGTAGTGCAGAAGCGCGGGAACCACCGAGATGAACTCGGTGGCGGATTAAATCGAAAGCCCTCTTGGCCCGGCGCGCGGAGTGCGTCGGTCTTTCACTCAAACCGAATCCGTGGATCAACCAACGCATACAATACGTCGGAAAAAATGTTGCCCAGCAGCGTCAACAGCGTGTTGATTGACAACACTCCCAACACGACCGTGTAGTCACGGCTGAGTAGAGACGTGTAGCCCAGGTAGCCGATACCGTCGATGTTGAACACGACTTCGACCAAGTACGACCCGGCCATCAGCAGGCTGAGTGCGTGGCCCAAACCGGTTGCCAGCGGGATCAGCGAGTTGCGCAGCGTGTGCAGCCAGATG
>CAZPUJ010000290.1:0-9492 GCA_964589725.1 uncultured Planctomycetaceae bacterium | reverse complement strand
CTACTTTACCGACAGACGCTGCGAGGCGTTGAGCAACGCAAATACCCGAAAGGGACCGGTGCCAAGCTGGCCGGCATGCGGTTGATGGGGGTCAACGCGTCGATCAAGAAATCCCGGATGACGAGGAATTGGAAGGACATGGATCAGTCGGCCGAGGAAGGGATGACGCTGACTCCGTGGGATGCCGACCTGAATGCCACGATGGGTGAAGCCACCAGTAACCTGGGCTACACCGATGTCGCCGTGTTCGGTTATCGCAAGTCGGTCGAGAGTGACCCGAACAACAAGGGCAACCTCAAGACGCTCGGGCGACTGCTCGAACAGAAGGGCGAGTTCACCGAAGCCATCAAATTCTGGGAGCGAGTTCAAAGGCTCGACCCGCTCGACATGGAGGCCCGTTCGAAGATCACGCAGCTCAACGCCAGTTCGGTGATTCGTGACGGCGACTTCGAAGACGAGGATGGCAAAAAAAAGGAACGGTCGGTCGAGGACATTCGCAAAATCATCGGCCAGCAAACGAAAACCGCCGCTGTCGACGGACCGGGTCAATCCGAAGAGGCGGACCTGCAACGAGCCGTGCGCAAAGATCCGGACAATAAAGACGGCTATCTGAAAATCGCCGATTTCTATCGGAGAAACGGCAAGCTGGACGACGCTCGGGCGATGCTGCAAAAAGCGCTCGAACTGAGCGGCGGCGACCCAAATATCCGCGAACAGTTGGAAGATGTCGAGATCGACCTGATGCGGAAGAACGTCGAGATTGCGAAGTCAAACGCCGCGACGAAGACCGACGACGAAATGGCCAAGAGCACCGCTCAGGCCATGGCCACCGAACTGATCAAGCGCGAAGTCGAGGTCTTCCGTGCTCGCGTCGAACGTCACCCGAACGACCTCAAACTGAAATACAACCTGGGCGAACGGTTCTTCAAGCAGAGGCTGTATTCGCAGGCGATCCCGCTGTTGCAGGCGGCCGTGCAAGACAATCGCATCGAAGGAGACGCGCTGTTGTTGCTGGGCGAAGCCTTCATCAAGGAAAAGAAAAACTTGTTGGCTCTCAAGCAATTCGAAAAGGCGGCGACGAAGCTGAATGCGATCGAGAACAAAGCCACGTTCTGTCGAGTCCATTACCTCCTTGGCCGCCTGTATGAGGAAACCAAAGAATACGCAAAGGCCGAAGAGCACTACGGCGAAGTACTTGCCGTCGACTACGAATATAAAGACGCGCTCAAGCGGCTGGAGTCGCTGCCGAAGACATAGCGCGTTGCACGAGTGTGGCTGGCAATCGCGAAAAGTCGCTAATACAATCCCGCCCCCTTCGTGGCGGTCGGTTCGATCTGGCGGCCAGTCGAAGTCTCTCGGCGGGAAATGTTCCTTCCGTTCCGATGGTTTGTTTGACCTCCATTTTCAAAACGTGACATGCCCAACAATCCCAACGCCGCCAAGGCCCATCGTCAAAGTGAAAAACGCCGCCTGGTCAACCGCGCTGGGCGAACGGTGCTCAAGAACCTCGTCAAGAGATTCCGCACATCGCTGGAAGCTCCGGTGACGCCCACAACCGCGCCCGCGCCCATGACCGCGCCCACGGTCACGCTGAACGACATCACCAAGCAGGTGGATCAAGCCGCCTCGAAAAAACTGATTCACAAGAACAAGGCTGCGCGGATCAAGTCTCGGCTGACCAAGGCTGCCAATAAGAAGGCCGCCGGCAGCAAATAGCCACTGCCTTTGAAGAAGCCGGGCTTTCTCCTAAGAGCCCCGCAAAACCTCAAGGCAGTAGCCGAACTCGTGAGGGCCTGTCGATTTAGTCGCCCCTGAGCTTGCCTCAGGGGTTCAAGCGTTTCTGCACTACTCGAATTCCTCGGGAAGAACGTAGTACAGAAACGCGTGAACCGCCGAGGTGAACTCGGCGGCGGATTAATTCAACAGGCCCGTGAGAGTTCGGAGCGTGAAGTCTCACGACTGGCGGAGAGTCTTTCGTTTCCAGAGCCGGCTCTACTTTCTTAACTGCCGCAGAAACGCCGCCAGATCGCGCGGCAGGCGAGTTTGAAATTGGAGTGACTCGCCGGTGACGGGATGTTCGAAACCCAACTTCGCAGCGTGCAACGCCAATCGGGGCGCGCCGCTGCAATTAGGGATCGGCCTTCGGTTCAACGAACCGCGATACTCTTTGTCGCCGCAGAGCGGATGCCCATTCTCGGCCAGATGGATGCGGATTTGATGCGTACGCCCGGTTTCGAGCCGACACTCGATGAGCGTGTAGCCGGGGAGTTGTTCCATCGGCCGGACGTGCGTGACGGCATGTTGACCTTCATCCGGGTTTGACGTACTGCCTCGTTTGCCATCGCCGCGATCGCGGACCAATTGTGATTCGATCGTGTGTTCGACGACGTCTCCGTGGACAATGGCCAAGTAGCTGCGGTCAATCGAGTGCGCGCGGAATTGCTCGGCGAGAGATTTTTCCGCTGCCGTCGTGCGCGCGAAGACCATCAAGCCGCTCGTGTCACGATCGAGCCGATGCACGGGGATGACTCGGATACGGGCCGCGCCGCTTGAAGCTTTGCGCGGAGTGCCGCGTCGCGATGCCGGCCGCGTCGGTGACCGACGCTCCGATCCGAGTTGTCGCGCGAGCACGCTTGGCAACAATTCGTCGAGCGTCGGTTGTCGCTGCTTGCGTCGCACGGACCAACGCTCTTCCTCCGCGTGGTGCATCGTGGTCATACCGGAGGGTTTCTCGACGACGACAATGTGATCGTCGAGATATTGAATTCGGATATCTCGTTCTTCGGGTGGCGCGGCGATAATGTGCGGTAAGACCTTGACGACCTCGCCCTGCTTCAATCGTCGTTGCTGGTCGTGGCACAGGTTGCCGTCGATCTGTACTCGGTGTTGGCTGAGCAGACCGCGAACATGAGCCGGCGACTCGTCGGAAAACCAACGTCGCAGCGCCCCGAACAACGTCGATCCGGCCTCGGAGGCTGAGACGTGAAACACCAGCGAGCCGTCAGGTTTCTTACCGCGCGTTTTGCTCACAAGCGAAATCTTGCTTTCAGTCCCGGAAATCGAGGTGATTTGGACGAGAGCCGAATCGTGCCGACTTCCTGCCGTCGCCACAAGCGCGCGTTCATCAGAATCCGATCCCGCCAGACTTGACGCCGTCGAGAAAGTCTTCCCGTGGCTGATTGACACTCCTTTTGATGCGAGCCTACAATCTGCTCTCGGTGGGCCGCGGCGTGAATCATCGCCGGCATGCATTGATACCCCTTCGGCTCGCTCTTGCTCCCATCAGTCGTCAGATTGGTGGGAGTTTTTTGTTGCTGTCGCTGGACCAATCAAACGCTACACCTCCGGTACTTCGCTGTCGACTTCTAAAGCTTGCTCCGCGTCGGGACTGTGCAGCAACAACTGCAACAGATAGAACCCGGGAAAGAAATTCGGAGCGGATGCCGCCTCGGTCATCACGGCTTTCTTCTCGCCTTTGCGGAAGAGCGAAAACGAGCCTTGATCGAGGCCGTAGCCTTGGTAATCGGAGTAGAGCAACACCTGCGGAGGCTTGCGGCCCAAGAAGCCTCCAGGGCGGAACTCGATGCCGTTGGGCTGGAACGTCAGGTTGTTGGTCCAACGCACCGGTTGACCGGCCGCGACGGTGCCGGCCATGCGAGCGGCGATCGCTCGCGAGATGAAGTCGCGCAGTTCTTCCAGCGAGGCGTCCTCGCCGTTGACGGTTGTGTTGTAAGCCATCGGCTGCGCGCCGATATCCAACAGCGGCTCAAACTTCATTTTGATGTGCGTGCCCACGTACGCTCCGTTGTGGTAGTGCCGAGTGGCGGAATATGTGAACGACGCGACCTCGGTGTATTTGAGTTGCTTCGTGCTGAACAATCCGGCTTTCTGCACACCCCGCTGCTGACAGCGAAACGTCGAGTGCTTCAGGGCAAAACCGGAAAAGCCCAGCCCCGCCGAACCGAGCAGTAACAAACCGCCGATGACTTTGGTTTGCATCTGAGGGCCGAACATTAAGCCCAGACCCACCAAGCCCATCACAAACGTTACTGCGAAGAGTAGAAACCGTGTGCTTCTTTTGGCTCGACGCTCAAAGAGCACTCGACCAAGACCGGCTTCGTCACCTTCATCTCGTTGAGATGAAGCCCGCTCGAGATGTCTGGTCAGCAGCAGCGGCAGCAAACACGTGTTTGGCGAGTCCAGTGTGAAGCGAGCGAAGGCGTCGTCTTCACCGCTTCGCCACACGCACATCTTGCCGTCGAAGAGACCGCACTCGGTCAACTCCGTTACGGGCACGACAATCTTGGTGCGATCCACGATCGTGCGAAACGCTTCGTTGTCCAACCGCCACTCATCGCTCTTGATTTGTCCTCCCTCCGTCAAATCTCGTTCGAGGTTGGCTTGCGTGCGATTCATCAGCCGTTGCAGCAAGTTCGTGAGCGGATCGGGGTCGGCGAGCTTGAACGTGTTTCTCAACTCGATCGGGTCCGGCTCATCGGCGACCCATAGCCGACACGTGCGTTGCATCTTGCTGGCGACGCCGTTGGCGAACAGCTTCCTGGACTCAAACGAGATCGCCGTCACGTCATCGTCACCATGCACCTGCGTCTCGCTCCGATCGGTGACCACGAACCCGTCGCCGGTGTCCTCGACCCACATCCGTTTCGAGCGTTGCAGGACGTTGTAGATTTCCAGAACGATCCACAACACGCTGCCGATGATGCAAAGTATCACTCCCGGCGTTGTGTTCCCCGCAAACATCACGACGACACCGACGACGGCTGCCAACGCCGCAAGGACTCGGCACCAGACAAGTGCTTTCGAGGTTTCGCCGCGCACAAGAATTGGGCCGGACATCGGGATGATCCAAAGTGGCGGTCAATCAAGTCCTGCCGTTCGCCTTACTCCGACCGAAAATCTTTTGCGAACGCCTTCGGGGTCAACTCCTCACCTGTTGCATGTTTGGTCAGAGCGTTCCAGCTCAGCGTTTGACCGGGGGCGATCACTCGCTGCTTGAGGAACTCACCCACCTTCGGATTGCGGACGTAGGCGACGCGGCGCGGATCGGCGCCCGGTGCCAGTTCGCGAACGATCGTGTGATGCACTTGCGAGGCGAAGAGCTCGCCCATCATGTAGTTGTGGTAGTACACCGGAGCCGCCACGATGTGAATCTTGCTGGCGTAGTCGGGAGCGTTCCGGCCGTCCGGCCGATGTTGGCTTTGGTATTTCTCGGCGAGGTTCCACCACAGCGCGTTGAGGTCTTGATCCGGGTTGTCGTACAGGCCCTTCTCGAACCGCAGCATGACTTGGCACCAGCGCGAAAAGATCAGTAACTGATTCCGCAAGACTTTCGCTCCCGCGTTACTGAGCCGTTGGCGTTCCGCCGCGTCTTTCGGAGCGATCCCCATTTGCTCCTGCCACGCGCCGTTCTTGCCCAAGCGGCCCATCTGCATGGCCAGGCCCTCGGTGGTCAGAATATGCGAGGCGCCTCGCAACACGTACGGTACTTTCGGCGGGATGTTCTTGCTTGAATAAACCGCGTGCCCCAGTTCGTGCAGCATCGTGTCCATCCACTTTTCGTTGGGGACGATGTTGGCCAGCACGCGCACGTCTCCCTCGCGATCGATGTCGGTGCAGAAGGCGTGCGGCGACTTGCCAGCTTTTTCAAACAGATCGCTGCGTTCGAGCACGTCGTCGATCGGCAAGCCGATGCCGGTGTAGAATTCGCGGCAGAGCTTTAGGATGTCGGCGTCTTTGTAGATCGCGTCGAGGTCCGTGCCGAACACCGTTGGTGACTCTTGGAAGAACGGATCGTGGTAATGCCACGGCCGCAGTTCAGCGACTTTCACGCCGCAGTTTGCCGCCAGCCGCTCGTCGATTTCGGCCTTGGCTTTGAGAAACGGCTCGCGAGTCAGCTCGTCGAGGTCATCGAACAGCTTCATGATCAGTGGCTGTTCTTGTTCGTTGAGGTGCAGCATCAGTTGGTGATAGTTTGCGAATCCGAGCTGAGCAGCCGCCTGATTCCGCGACTTAGCGAGCGCGATCAAATCTTTCTCGACGATGGCGCCCACGCCCTTGCTTCCTTCCCATGCCTTGCGACGCTCTTCCGAGCTGGTCGAATCTTTGAGAATTTTGCGGATTTGATTCTCAGTCAGCTTCTGGCCGTCCACTTCAGCGCGGTAGACGTTGAAGGCTTTCTCGACCGCATTGGCCTTCGCGACCATCTCGCGCAGCAGCAGCGGATCGACTTGCTTTTCAAGGTATGCGAGATACAGCACGTCGATCTGCCGTGCATGCAACGGGTCTTGAATCCCGCCGCGTTCCTTCAGGTCTTTCAGCTCGCGAAACGCAACCGGGTCCGTCAGTGCCGCATCGATCCGATTCTGTGCCTCTTCCTTCCGTTTGAAGTCCTCATCCTTGCCCGAGACGTTCGCGTCCCACCAAGCAATGCCCGCCGCCCTTTCGAGCGGCCGCATCTTGGCGACATGAGCCTCGACGAACTTCTTGGCCCGCACGTCAACCGACGACGATATCTCGGTGTGGCCCACATGGGCGAATCCGGCAAGCAACAACAATGCCATGCACGGAGTGAAGATGCCGGATCGAAACAGGATTCGCAACATGAAGAAGTCTCCTTTCGCGTACGACGTCAGCTTGAGTCCTACACCGCACGTGGCCGAGTTTGACACTAACCCGAAGCGTAAGCGAGGGCCTGCTACCTCAGCCCTCGCTTACGCTTCGGGTTAGTGTGGGTGTCTCCCAAATGTGTCAGACTTGGCCGTGCGAGGTACAGGTTTCCACGACAGACTCGCGCAGCCCTCTCGCTCCGCGAGAGTGGACCCCTTCGCGGAGTGAGGCCGCTACATCGTTGACCTTGTCAATTCAAGCCATACAGCTCATCGAACTTGGCGTGTAAATGTGCGATCAAGGGTTGGTGGGACAACGGCTGGCCGGTGACGCGACGGACCAGATCGCTTGCTCGAAGTTGTTTGCCTCGGCAGTGGATATTTTGATGCAGCCAGTCGAGCAGTGGGCGAAAGTTGCCTTTCGCGAACATCGCGGACAAATCGCCGAGGTCTTTGTTCGCGGCGACGAAGAATTGCGCGGCATACATATTGCCCAGCGAGTAAGTCGGGAAGTAGCCGATCAAGCCGCCGCTCCAGTGAATGTCTTGCAAGCAGCCGCGAGCATCGTCGGGCGGCGTGAGGCCGAACGAGTGCGAGAACTTTTCGTTCCAAGCGGCCGGCACGTCGGCCGGCTTGAGGTCCCCTGAGATCAGCGGTTGTTCCAATTCAAACCGCAGCATGATGTGCAGGTTGTACGTGACCTCGTCCGCCTCGACCCGGATGAACGACGGTCGCACGTCGTTGATGACCTTGTACCACGCCTCCGGGCTGACGTCGGACAATGCTTCGGGAAACGCGCGCTGAGCCTGCGGGAAGAAGAGCTGCCAGAACGCTCGACTGCGGCCCACGAAGTTTTCCCACAGGCGCGATTGTGATTCGTGGATGCCCAGCGAAACCGTCTCGCCGAGCGGAGTACCGAATGCGTTTGGGTCGAGGCCTTGTTCGTACAGCCCGTGCCCGGCTTCGTGCAGCACGCCGAAAAACGCTCCGGGGAAGTGATGCTCGTCGTAGCGCGTCGTCAGCCGGCAGTCGCCTGGACCGATGCCGGTGCAGAAGGGATGAGCCGTCGTGTCCAGTCGACCGGCGTTGAAGTTAAAGCCGATCGCTCGCGCGGCTGCTTCGGCGAATTGCCGTTGTGCGTCGATCGGATATCGCCGTGTGAGCAAGCTGATCTCCGGCTGTCTGGAACTGCCTTTAATGGCATCGACCAGTGTGACCAATTCGTCTCGCAGCGGAGCGAAGATGGTGGCGATCTCCGCCGACGAGGCTCCCGGTTCAAATTCGTCCAGCAGCGCGTCGTACGGGACACCGTTTCGATATCCGAGCGCTTCCGCTTGTTGCCGCTTCAACCCCACCATGCGTTCGAGCCAGGGCAGGTACTCGGCGAAGTTCGAGTGCTTTCTCGCCGAGATCCACACTTGTTGTGCGAGCGTCGTTGTGCGCGACAGCTCTTCGACCAACGACCGAGGCAACTTCGTCGCGCGATCGTAGACTCGCCGCGCTTCGCGCACATTCACCGCGAGTGGTGAACCAACATCGCCGAGTTGGCCGCTCTGTTCGAGCTCCGTCAGTAACTCGCCGATACGCGGCGACGTCGCTCGCTCGTGCGTCAAACCGGAGAGCAGCGCGAGCTGTTCCGCTCGATGCTCGGCTCCCGCCGGCGGCAAATACGTCTGCTCGTCCCAACCGAGCACGCTGGCACACGAGCCGAGCATTGCGGCGTCACGCAGTAGCGTCAACAGTTCGGCGTACTGGTCTTCGAGAGTCATGCGGGATCCTGTTCCGAGTATGTTTGATTACTGTCCGGCAGTTGTTGTTCTGCTTTCGCCATGTCGCGTCAGTTCGAGAAGGAACAGCGGAGAAAATCTCGCTGGGAATCTCTTTCTGCACTGCCCGGGTTGGAATTTCTTGTGTCGCGAGAAGAGTGAAGAATATCGGACCGACACGTTAACGCGAAGCACCCAGAGGTTGCCCAATGAGAACGCGCATCGCAATCCGAGCACGTGCGGGGTTCACCTTGATCGAACTGCTCGTCACGATCGCCATCATTGCGCTGTTGATCGGACTCTTTCTGCCCGCTGTGCAGCAGGCCCGCGAAGCCGCTCGGCGGACGCAATGTTCCAACAATCTCAAGCAGATTGGCTTGGCTCTGCACAACGACGAAGGCCAGTGCGGCATGTTCCCCACGTCAACTCGGCCGATTCCCACGCAGCCGGGAGGCAAACAAGCCGCGACCCTCGCCAAAATCTTGCCGTTCCTGGAACAAAGTGGCTTGTTCAAGCAATACGAGTTCCGCGTGAATTGGTTTGACGCACCGAACCCACCTGTCATTCAGACTCAGCTTGCCGTCTTCCAATGCCCCTCGACGCCCAACTCGAATCGGCTCGACACCAAGCTGATCACCGTCGGTGGCGTCTCGTTTTCTGGACCAAGAGCCTGCGCGGATTACGCACCCCTGGAAGGTGTCGGTTCTTTGCTGACCGGAACCGGCCTCGTTGACATGCAGTCGGAGGGAAGCCCGGGCGCATTGCAGGTCAACTTCACTCAATGCCGCCTGGCCGATATTCGCGACGGCGCCAGCTCGACACTCGTCATCGCCGAGGACGCCGGTCGTCCCGAGTGGTACATCCACGGCAAAGTGGACCCGATGGCCACGGTGCTCCCCGGTGCGGGGCGGTTCAGTCGCTGCCACAGGACCAGACGCATGGCTAGCGACTGCGGGTTGTCAGCTGTCTTCGTCGCGGTGAGCCACTGCCCATTCACCACCGACGTGAAGTAACCCCCCCCCCTGTGGCGCGCTCGACTCGCATGTGTCGATGGTTGTTTGTCTTGGTCTTGTTGTTCAGTGTGAGCATGGCTGCCTGCC
>CAZPUJ010000289.1:0-15217 GCA_964589725.1 uncultured Planctomycetaceae bacterium | reverse complement strand
CCGTGAAATTCACGCGATGAGTTCTTTGATCCCTGCATAAGCCGGATCGGCGATCGGTTGAGGGCGGCCACCGATGTCGAAGGAACCGGTCGAGTCCACGCCCAGGGCTTGCAGGTACGTGTGGAACAGGTGACCGGCGGTCACTTCGCGGTCGATCACTTTCGTGCCATTCTCGTTGGTCTTCCCGATGACGGCGCCGGGATGCACTTTCGCTCCACCCAGCAACACGGACCACGCCGATCCCCAATGGTCGCGGCCAAACAGGTGATTGATGTTCGGCGTGCGACCGAACTCGGACAGCACCACGACCAATGTCGACTCCAACATCCCGCGGTCTGCCATGTCGCCGACAAGCGTGGCGAACGGAGAATCCCACTCGCCCAGTTGTTCCAGGTGGAAATTGAAATTCTCGTTGTGAGTGTCGTAGTTCGAGTGCGTCACCTGCACGAACGTGATGCCGCGCTCCAGCAACCGCCGAGCCAACAAGCAATGCCGGCCGAAGTCATGCTTGCCGTACCGAGCTTGATCGGCATCGGATTCTTTTGTCACGTCGAACACGTCGCGCTGCTGCATCAGTTGCTGAGCCTGTTCAAAACTCTGCACGTACGCGTCCGTCTGAGCCGTGCGTCGTTTGAGTACGAAGCGGTCATTCGCCTCGCGGCGAAATGCGTTGCGAGCGGCATCGGCGGCCGCGCTGATTGCTTCGGGCCGAGCCGAATTCGGCGGCGGGTTGCCGTTGCCCAATGAGATGCTGGCGTACTTCGGACCAAGATACGCCGCGTCGTTGCCGCGACCGCCGGCACCATTGGGCGTGATCACAATGTGTCCCGGCAAGGCACTGTTCTCCGGGCAGAGGGCTTTCGCCGAGACGGCTCCCAATTGCGGAAACTCCTGGCCGGGCATTTGCCGCCGGCCGGTGAGCATCATGTAAGCCCCTTTGCCATGATCGTTCTCTTTCGTGTCGATGCTGCGCACGATCGCCAAGCGGTGCATCTGCTTGGCAGTCTGCGGCAGCAATTCGCAAATGTGAGTGCCAGGAACCGATGTCGGAATCGCGCGGAACGGCCCGCCGGTGTCCGTGCCTGGCTTGGGATCCCAGCTTTCGAGCTGACTCAGCCCGCCGTGCATATTGACGACGAGTACGCGCATTTGTTTCTTGGCCAACTGCTCCGCGGCCGCCGGCTGCGCGAGAACGCTGATGCCGCCTCCCACGACCGCCCCGAATCCAGCGGCGACACCACCCAAGAACTGCCGACGAGCCAGCACGTGTTCGACCGACTGACAGGCATAAGAGCATTTCATGGCAAAGCCTCCTCATTCACCAAGTTCGGTGGGTGATGACAACCAATCTTCGACATCCAATCCAGGCACTCGTTTGAAGTCTTTCAAGTTTCGGGACAAAAGCGTTGCGTCGTTTCTCAAGGCAATACTAGCAATCTTGAGATCCATAGTCTTGACGCGCATTCGTTGAGCCACCAAGCCGTCAAAGATGTCAACACACTCTTCGTCCCATACGAAAACATCCCAATCTTCAAACGCGTCGAGAACATTGAACAGTCGTTGATACGCCGGGATTTGCTTCTGAGGTTTTGGCTCGTGATGAATTGCGGCCAACCAACCTCTCAGAAGCTCCTCAAAGGAAACAATCGTTGTCGCCACGTCTTCATTCAAACGGCCCAAACGCTCTTTCAGGGTGTCTCCAGGTGCCGTTTGCGCGATGATTTCACTCAGGTGGTCGGTATCCAAACAGTACATAGGTCAGGGATCTTCCGGATACGGCTGCGACTCTCGGTACTCGCGTCCCAATCGGACGATCTCCTGAAACCCTGGGTCATCTTTGAAAATCCCAACCGTTCTCAACCAGGCTTTTCGGTGTGGCTTTGCCCACGATTGTGTCATTAGTTCTTTGAGTTCGCCGACTTCGCATTCCAGACGCGCTAGCCGCTGGCCGAACTCCTCGCTCTGTCGTCGTAGTTCTGTCGTGGTCATATGCCGCCTCCAGCTTGTTCAGTGATTAAACCGAAATTCTGCCGACGACAACAAGCCCCAAACCATTTCGTGGATCGCGGGAACGCGCTCGTTGCCACGAGATTGCAGGTAGGTCGTTACCGCCGCGAGTTCCGCGTCGGTTGGTTTGCGGCTGAGCGTGCTGAGGTAAAGTTCCTCCGCCAGTAGTTTCGGGTCTTGCTGCGCGGCGAGGCTGTTCCCCAAAGTCGTCGCCCAACTGAAGACGGTGCCGCCGTTGCCGGAGAACAGCGCCTGGTCAACGGTCGCGAAGAACACGTCTTGAGGTTGACCCGCCCCGGCTCCGAAATACGCGACGAACGGCCCAATGTTCGGTCGGATCAGCTTTTCGGACACGTTCTCTTCGACCTGTCGCTCCCGCCCGCCAAGCGGCGGCGCGGGAATGGCGGCGGCCTGCGCTTGAGCGGCCTTATCCAGTTCGGCGTTGGCCGCAGTGATCTGGTTATTCACGAAACCTGTTGAGTTCAGCAAGCTGGCGACGAGCTGTTCCGGGCTGAGCGGCTTCAGCGTCGCCACGTAGAAATGTTCGACTGAGAACTGCGTGATCTGTTCGCGAGCGGCCGCAAGACCTTCTCGATCGGACTGGGCTTGTTGCGACGCGGCGGCCAACTGCGGAACCAATTCGGCGACTTTCGCTTCAGCGGCTTTCTTCGCGGCTTCGTCGGCGTTGGCTTGAGTCAACGTTTGCTGAGCGGCGGTCTTGTCGGCTTGTAATTTGGCGAGAGCGACGTTCGACGAGTCGGATTTCGCGACGAGTCCGTTGAACCCGGCGAGTGTCTTTAACCCGGCGAGTCGTTTCGCCGCGAGTTGCGTGACGGCGTTTTGTGCTCGCACGGTTTGTGTCGTCGCTTCATACTTCTCGCGCGCGGCATCAAGCTGTTGTTTGGTCGATTGCCACTTGGCTCGGACAGGCTCGATCGCGGTGTTCGCGGTCGCGAACGCGTCATGTTTCACTTTCGCGGCGGCGGCTTGATCGTCGCGAGTCTTCGTCATCGCGGCGATTTCATTGTTGAGCTTCGTCGCGCGAGCCTGAAAGAAATCGACCGCTTTTTTCAGTTCGGCGTCGTCGGGGATTTTGCTCAAGGCTTCCGCCGCTTTAGCCGCCGCTCCGCTGACCGGTGTCGCGAAGTCCTGCTTCTGTGCGAGTTGCGTTTGCGTCGTATTGACTTGAGCCTGCAGGGCGTCCCACTGCTTGCGAGCCTCGACAGCGGCGGCGGTGATTTTGCTGAGTTCATCTTGCGTCGGCGCGGCCGCTTTCTTTGCGGCGTCGAACTCGATCTCGGGCTGTTTGGCGGCTTCTTTGACTTTTTCGATTTCCGCCGCGCGTTGTTTTTGTTCGGCGTCGATCGCGGCCAGCAATTCGGCGGCCTTCTGCGATGAGGTCGTCCAGTCGGCGGGAAGTTCGACCGAGCGTTGATAGGTCTGCGTCAGCGCGATCTCGCGCACGAAGGCTTTCATGTCGTACTTCGTCGCCGCGATTTCGGTCGTGAGCAGTTCGAGAAGTTGCGGGTGCGACGGCGGATTGTCCGAGTGATCGAACTCCAACGGATGCACGATGCCTCGGCCCAGCATCATCGCCCACAGGCGGTTTGCGATGTTGCGATTGAATTGCGGGTTGTTTGTCGTCGTGATGACTTCGGCCAGTTTGGTTCGGCGGCTGTACTTCGGCACCGGCCGCACTTTGTCCGCCGGTTTGACGGCATACTCCTCGCCAATCGGCAGGAGTGGATCGTCGAGAAACGTTCCATTCGGCAATCGCGGGCTTGTCGAGCCGGCTTCTTTCGTGAAGACCGATGAAAAGCTCGCCTCGCCCTCGGCCTTCTCGGCCAGAAACTGCTTCTTCGCTTGCTCGTCGTTGAACAGAAAGCTGCGATTCACGAAGGCCAGGATGCCGTAGTAGTCGGTCTGACGAAAGTCGTCGACGATCGGGCTGTTGTGGCACTGTGCACACTGTAAGTCGCGACCGAAGAACAGCCGGCCGATGTCTCGGGCCATCAGGTGTGGCTCCGCCGCGCGTTCGAGGAAAAACTTCCCGGCCGGTCGTGTTGCGGGATCAACGCCGTCGGACGCGATGATCTCGCGGACCAACTGGTCATACGGCTTGTCGGCAAGGAACGACTCGAACAGGAACTTCTCCCACTCCGGAGCCGGCACATGCACGTCGGTTCGGCGTTCCATGAGCAGCACGCTGAACATGTTCGTCATGTGCCGAGCGAATCGCGGACTGGCCAACAAGCGGTCCACAAGTCTTGCCCGCTTGTCTGGCACGGCGTCGTTCATGAAGACGCGCACTTCCGCGACGGAAGGGGTGATCCCGTTGAGGTCGAGCGAGACGCGGCGGAGAAACTCAACATCCGAACAAACCGTCGCGATCGGAGCGAACGGTGCCGCGTTGACGATCTGGTCAATCCGTTGATGAAGCGGCTCGGCTGCGGTCGCGACATCGGTGGCGACACACAGGCCGACGGCGGCGAGCGCGGCCCAAAGCAACCGAACAACTTGGGGGTGAGCCGTCATGGCAAAACCTCATGGCAGCGGCTGGATGGCGAGGCCCAGGTTCACAATCTGGGAGGTGGTCTGGCGGGAGTCTACCGATCGTTTTTCACACGAACGGTAGGCAGAAATCGTACCGGAGGAAGCCATAAATTGGTATCGGCTGATGGTTACGGTACGAACGGGGGAATCAGCCGTCAACTAGAAGGTTGCTCGGCTTCGGCTTTCTGTGGGTTCGTCTCCGAATCTTTTGGAGAGATGGCCGGCAGCCACATTCCTCTATACCTCGCACGGCCAAGCCTGACAGATTTGTTTGCGACTCACCCACACTAACCCGAAGCGTAAGCGAGGGCTGAGGTAACAGTCCCTCGCTTACGCTTCGGATTAGTGTCAGACTCGGCCGCGTGCGGTATAATGAGACGATTTCGCCAAGTTTCCGGAATCCGCTCGGATGGTCTGCGCGTCGTATTGCCGGCGTTCGCCGTGGCGGGAAATTCCGAATCTGCCTCATCCACCTAATTGGAAAGATCCGTCACTGCTCCCTAAACTCTGAAGTTAACCTGTTTTGAATTCTGTGCTGTTTCAAGGACATTCGCTCATGCTGATGGCATTCGCACGAAGAGCCGATGGGCAAAAAAGTTCAACCATGCGCTCACGTTGGCTGCTTCCTTTGGTTGCACTCGCGGCAATTTGTCTTGGGTTGATTGGCTTTTCGAAAACGGTCCAGGCTCAAGAGGGCGGTGGCAACGGTGCGGCGGCTGATCCACCGAAAGCCGCCGCGAAAGAAGACACCACTTGGGAAAAGTTGATTTACCTGCCGTACAAAGAACTGCGGACGGTCTTTGAAAAGCAGAAGGCCACCGTCTTCATGACGTATGCCGAGTATCTGCGGCTGTGGACTAAAGAGGCTGGCGAAAAAGCCGGGCAACCGCCGGTCGCGGTCGTGATCTCGTCGGCGACGTACAAAGTGCAAGTCGATCACGACGTTGTCCGCCTCGAGGCGGAATATGTTGTCCGAGTGCTCGGCAAAGCGTGGTCGGAGCTACCTGTGAAATTCGGCGATGCCGCGGTCGGTGCCGTGACCAGCGAAGCGGTCGGTGAGGCAAAGCCCGGCGCCCCGAATGCCCAAGAAAAAGTGCTGCTGCGAGCGATCGGAGACGGAACGTACTCGTTGTTGTTCCCAACGCCAGGTGAACACAAGGTGAAAATTCAGCTTGCGGCGCGAGTTCGCTCGTCGCCGGACGGCAAGAGTTTCGATGTGGACGTTCCGGCCGTCGGCGTCACGAAGTTTGATTTGTTGATTCCCGAAGCCGATCAAGCGGTCGAGGTCAATCCACTGTTGGTCCGGCAGCCGGTCGAGGCGAAGGGGAAAGAGACTCGCGTGGCCGGTCATCTCGGCGCTGCGAGTCGGCTGTCCGTATTGTGGCATCCTAAGGCCAGCATCAAGCCGGAGATGGATTTGCTTGCCAGCGTCTGGAACTACACGCAGGTCTCGATCGCCGACGGCCTGATCCACGTGGATGCGTTTCTGAAGTATGACGTGCTGCGCGGCGAAATAACGCAACTGCGGATCGTGGTGCCGAAGGGAGATCGCATCCTGGGAGTGTCGTCGAATGATGCGAACGTCAAGAGTTGGAAAGCGGCCGACGACGAGAATCGGCAAGTCGTCACGATCGAACTGCTCAGCGGCGTGAAGAAAACTCTCACGATCGAAGTTCACACCGAACGTCCCGCGCCGAGCGAGGCGTTCGACGTGATCGGCCTGAACGACAACGTCCCGGTGGCCGGCATTCATGCTCTCGACGTCGTGCGCGAGAGCGGCCAGTTGGTCGTCACGAAGGGAGCCGACTTGCTATTGAATGTCGAGAAGCAGCAAGGGCTGACACGCATCGAAGAGGCCGAGGTGTGGGAAGGGATTCGCCGGCCCGGCGCGATGGCGTTCAAGTTTTATTCGCCGAAGGTAGAACTCAAACTCGCCGCCCGATCGGTCGAGCCGCGCGTGCTGGTCGATCATCGAGTCAAGCTGCAATTTCTCGACGATGAACTGCGATCGAACACGCAGTTGCACTACACGATCGAACGAGCCGGCCTGTTCGAGATACATCTGCGCGTTCCCGACAAATTGGTGATCGACCGAGTGCTCGGTCCGCCGCAGATCAAAGAGCACCCGGTCGAGACCAAGGAAGGTATTTCCACTCTGCGAATCGTGCTCGACATGAAGCGGGACGGCGCGATCCAGTTCAACGTGATTGGGCACTTGCCGCTCGATGCGTCAGCGAAGGAGCAGCGCTTGACTCTTCCGTTGCTCGAACCGTTGAACGTTGAACGGGAGACCGGGCAGGTCAGTATCTTCGCGGCCGATGCGATCGAGGTGCTCACCGACGAGAAGGCGATCAAAGGCGTTCAGCCCGAACGGAACGCCGACCCGAATCCGCCGTTTGGTGCCGGAGGGACACTGGCTTCGGCGTGGTCGTTCACTCGGCGGCCGGTCGAAATTCCGGTGCAGACGAAACGCCGCCCGACGCGGCTGACGGCGTCGGTCGCGACGGCGATCAACGCGAAGCCCGAAACGGCCGACGTGCGCACGACGCTGACCTACAACGTGCAGTTCGCCGGCTTGGATACGTTCCAGTTCGCCGTGCCCGAAGCGATTGCCGATTCGGTGCAGATTCGCACGGCCAATCCCGGCATTCCGGCGATTAAGGAAAAGAAAAAGGCCGACAAGGCCGTCGATGGCTGGGTCACCTGGACGGTGATCTTACAGCGCGAAGCGATGGGTTATGTGCCGCTGGAGATCACCTACGATTTGAAGACCGGCGGGAAATCGGCCGACGCCGGCGGCGACAAAGCAAGCGACAAGAGGGACGGCCGCGCTCCGGCAGTCTCGTGGGAACAAAGCGTCATGCCGGTGAAAGCTCTAGGCCTGGCGGGCGAAGGTGAATCAAAGGCAGGCAAGGTCGAACTGGCTGACGTGCTGGGTGAGATTTCCGTCCAGAAGGACAAGTCGCTGACCGTGACCGCCGCGACCATGGGCGAAGACTTGGAAGCGATCGACCCGCGCGAACTGACTTTGCTCGGACTAGATAGCTCGCTGGCGTATCGGTATTACTCGCAGCCGGTGTCGTTGAAGGTCGTCGCCACCAAGTACGAGATTCAGAAGGTCGTCGAGACGGTGATCTCGCGCGGATTGGTTGAGGTCGTCGTCGATGAAGTCGATGAAGACGACAAGGCGTCGTATCGTTGCCGGTACAAGCTCAAAACGTCGGAGCGGCAGCGGCTGCGCATCGACTTGCCGAAGGGAGCCGACATCCTCGGCGTGCTGGTCGACAACAAATTGGTCTCGCTGGAGAAGGACGAAAAACAGTCGGACGAGAACTTCGACAATTACTTCGTCAGCGTGGCACGCGGCGGCAAGTCGGACGAATCATTCTCGATCACGGTGCAATTCCTGTGGCCCGTGAAACCGCGACCGTTCGCCGGTTGGAAGGGAAACGTGCGGCTATTTCTGCCGCGGATCCGCGGAGAGAAAGGTTCCGGCGTGGCGGTGCAACAACTGCGGACCGCCGTGTGGGTGCCGGAGAAGTTTTCACTCGTCGGCACGCCGGACCACTTCATACGTGAGCAACGTCTGACGCTCGAACATGCGATCAACGGCGAAGTCGCCGCGCACGTGAATCAGTCGGAACTCGAACAGTGGATCGGCACGTCGTCCGTCGGCGTCGCGGACTTCGCGACGCAAGGGCAGGGTTATTCGTACCACAACCTCGGTGGCAGTGAGTTCCTGCAAGTGACGTGGTGGAAGGTGAGCTTCGCGGCCATCGTGGCGACGTTCGCGTTCTTCGTGCTGGGCTTGGTGCTGTTGCCCACAACGTGGCGCAACCGACTCGGCTGGGTCTTAGCCGGCGCGTTGATCGCCACCTGCGTCGGCCTGAACGACGCCGACACGGTGTTGCACGCCTTCGCGGCGGCTCGCTGGGGCCTGCTGTTGATGTTCGGCCTGTGGATCGTGCAGTCGCTGTTCGGCGCGACGAAGAGGTCTGCAAATGCTCGTGGCATGGATTGGTCGCAACCGTTTCCCGCCATCGTCAGCCCACCACCGGACGTGACCGAACCAGAAAAGACAAGTTGACGGCGGCGAGTCTGAGACGACCGCGAAAAAAGACGACTTGCAGCCAGCCAGGAGCGCTCGATGAACGACAACACCAAGAACTCTGGAACAGAAGGCCGCAAAGGTCGCGAAGGGATACGGCAAGCCCGAATTGCGCCCCGACGGAAAACGTCCGCGACAGTGTGTCACACACTAGCCCAACGCGCGAGCGAGGGAATGTCATTGTCTGGCCCTCGCTTGGGGCTAGTGTTGTCCTGTACACAATCCGGGCAAGAATCGTTTTTCCAGTCTTCGCGTCCTTTGCGTCCTTCTGTTCAAAGGTTGTTCGCCCTTTCTGTCGTCACGTGGCTGGTCGGTTGCCTCTTCTGTGCGTTCGGTGTCGCACAAGACAAATCCGACGACGACATCCCAGGTCGGCGCGTGTTTGTGCCGATTGAGGAACTCGAAACTGTCATCGCTCGCGATCAGCGCGGCGTGCTACTGCCAAAGGACGAATTCCTGAAGCTGTACCGTGAGGCGAAGAAGAATACCCCGGATCAAGAACCGGCGTCTGTGGGGTATGTCGTTTCCGGAGCGACGTACTCCGCGAAGTTTGATGGCGAACAATTGCTCGTCACGGCGGAAGTGAAGTTCACACAACTGGTCGATGGCTGGCAGGTGCTGTTGCTGCCGATTGCTGGAATGTCGGTCGAGCAGGCGAAGCTCAACGGACAACCGGCGCGGTTGGGGCGAGAGGAACAAAATCTCGTGTTGCTGAACGACGCGAGGGGCGAGCAGATTCTCACGCTGGAGTTGTCTCAGCCGCTCGGCACGGTCGGCGCGGACAAGATCGTGTCGGTCGGTGTGTTGCCGGGTGTTCCGGGCCAGCTCAGCATCGCGGTGCTGGCGGGCAAGCATCTGCAACTCGACGGGCTGACTGTCGAGCGGCCGGCTCCGGCGGATCAACCGGCGAATTATGAACTGGCGGTCGGGGGAAACCGCAATGCCGTCGCGTTGCAACTGACCGATCGACAGCGCGAGCGTGCGACCGACTCACTGCTATTCGCGACGACCGGCTTCGGACTGCGAGTCGCTCCGGGCGAAGTAACGTTCCATGCGGTCACGACGTTGCAGGTTCACGGCACGCCGCTGGATCGTCTGGTTTGTTTGGTGCCGAAGACGCTCGAAATCACCGACGTTGATTCCAGCGGGCTGGAAGCGTGGGAGCTGGCCGACAATCCGAACGACGCCACGACCACGCGAATCACGTTGAATTATCGGCAGCCGTTTGACGGTGCTCGGCGGATCGACTTTCGTGGCGTGATGGCCGTGCCGGCGGGCGATGCGTGGCGCGTGCCGACGTTGACGATCAGTCAAGTCACGTCGCACATCGGCCGAGTGCTCGTGCAACACGCTCCGTCAGTGCGGCTGCGCACGGTCGAGTCCACCGGTGTGCGAACCGCGTCGGTCAGCGATGCCGACTTGCAAACTATCGGCACGTCGGGGGCGACCGATGCCGGGCAGTTGTCGCTGCTGTTTGATGTCTGGAAAGAAGACTTCGCGCTCGGCTTCGTCGCGCAGCCGAAGGCTCAGGATGTTCAAGCCAGCATCTCGTCGATCTTCGATTTGAATGCTCGTGGACTGGACCTGGTCACGGCCGCGACCGTCGAGACCTCGTTCACGCCGCTGTTCGAATTGGAACTCGCGTTGCCGGCAGACTGGCTGATCTCGGCGGTCATCGTCAACGGTCAAACATTGCCGTGGAACACGCAGCCGCTGGAACCGGGCATGCATCAAATTCGCGTGCCGTTGCCCCAGCCGTTGCGACCGGGGACGCCCGTCAAGTTGCAAGTGAACGCGCATCGCGACCCGGACGACTGGCCGGTCGAGGACGCACCGGTCGAGATCACGTTGCCGCAACTGCGACTGCCGCAGTCGTCGGTCACCGAGGGAACCTACGCCATCAAAGCGGACGCCGACTTGGACGTCGTGCCCGGCGAGATTAAGGGTCTCGACCCGGCAAACGTGCCGGTGCCGGGAGCTCGCTTGGGGTTCATGTATCAAGACTCGGTGTTCAGCGGCGTGCTGAAGATCGAGCGCAAGCCGTCGCGAGTCTCCGCACGCACGCTGACGTTCGCACGGCTCGACAAGCAGACGCTGCACACGCACTTCGAAGCCGACTTGGAGATTCGCGGCGGCGGTCTGCGAGTGTTCGATGTCGCCGTGTCGGAATCCGCCGGCACCGACTTGCGTTTCGCGTTGCTCAACGGAGCGGCGCGGATTGTCGAGCAAACATCGCGTCTGGACGACATGACTCACGAACGGATTTGGACGCTGCGGCTGGATCAGCATCTCACTGGGAACGAGACGCTGTCGGTGACGTCGGTGGTGCCACGCGAGGCGAGCGGGGGGCGTCAGCCCCCTGATGCTCCCAAACTCATCGATGCTCCGAAAATCATCAAAGCAACTGACGCCAAACCAGCGCGTGTAGACTCGAACGCATCAGGGGGCTTACGCCCCCCGCTCGCCTTGCCACAACTCCGAATCCTCGCGGCGGATCGACAGCATGGCTTCATCGCGATCGAGGCGGAAGGGGATCAGCGGCTGAAGATCGAAGGGCTGGACGTCGCCAAGGCCAAGTTGCCGGAGGTTGATCCAATCGACTTGCCGATGCCGGCGGCGTATTTCCCCAGCCAGCGAATCGTCGCGGCGTTTCGGTATGTCATGCGCGGCTACGACGTGTCGGTAAGCGACGAACGATTCGAGCGACTGCCCGTGCCGACCGCCATCTGCCGAGTGGCCTCGATCACCAGCGTGCTCAGCGCGGCGGGCGAGTTCCAGCATCAAGCAACGTTCCAGTTCTCCGCCGTCGGCGTGCAAAGCCTGCGGGTGCAGTTCGACGCCCTCTCATCCCCTCTCCCCTTGGGAGAGGGTGGCCGAAGGCCGGGTGAGGGAAACGAGCGCTCCGCAAAACTCTCATCTCGCGATTCGTCATCCGCTGAGCCTGCTTCCGCGAGTCAATCGACAGCCGCACCCCTCACCCCAGCCCTCTCCCCCGCTGCGGGGGAGAGGGAGCGAGGCAAAGCCGACCTGTGGGCCGCGTTGATTGATGGGCAGCCGGTCGAAGTCCGGCGCACGGAGGATTCGTTCTTGATCCCGTTGCCGCCGTCCGACGACGTGGAGGACGAGCGGACGTTGCAACTGTTCTATCGGACTCACGTGCCGGCCTTGAGCGGCACGGGCGAGTTGCGTCAGCCGCCGCCGGAGCTGACAGTGCTTAACGGAGCCGGCACGTCGCAGCCGATGCAGGTGCTCGACCAACAATGGCAATTGCACTACCCGTATGACTTGTTGCTGACCGACAGCCACGGCGCGTTCGTCCCCGACTCGCCACTCGAATTCACAAGCTGGCTCAGTCAACTGCCGCAGTCGTTGGTTTTGCCAGATCAATGGAACATTTCTCGAATGCTCGGAGCTGTGCTGGTTGTTTTGTTGTTGGTCGGATTGATGTGGGTTGGCTTTCGATGGGGCTGGATCGGCGCGGCGACGTTACCAATAGTTGCTGCGCTCTTATTGGCTGTGTTATTGCCCGCGACACAACAAGCTCGTGAGGCCGCGAGGCGTTCGTCCGCCAAGAATGACCTCAAGCAATGGGGCTTGGCGCTGAGCAACGTCGATTTCACCGGTGGCAGCCATCCGCAGGAAATTGCGGCGACTGCCGCCGAGTCCCGCACAACGATGGGATTGGCTCGTTCGGACGCCTCCACTCAGACATGGGCGGCACCTGCGGCTCCGCCTCTCGCCGCTGCCGCGAAAGACGCTCCCTCCGAGAAACCCGCAGATGAAAGTCGTCCCTTTATCCTGCGCGGCAATGAGCGGGATGCCGAGAAGGTCATGGACCTCCAAGGACAGATCGCTCAAATCCAGCAACCTCAACCCGAAGACAAGGCGAGCGCATCCGACGCCTTCAACTTAGGGGATGCCGTGCTGCCCGGACGCGAAGTGGGCGGCTTGTTGTCGCTGACGATGGCGTTGGAGGCTCAAGCGAACGCGGCGACGAAGAAGTTTCGATACCTGGGCACGGAAACGAAAGGGATTGGGTTGGAACTGGCTTACGAGAATCGCGGAGCCGGTTGGACGGGACGTTGGTTCTGGATCGCCGCGCTGGCGTTCGTCGGATGGTGCCTACCGTCGACCGCTCGACGCCTGAAAGTGACCTGGGCCGTGTTGGGCCTGACCCTCCCGCTGGGCTTGGCCACGCTCGTTCCGCACGGCGGCCAAACGATCCTCGACGGAATCTTCTTCGGCACGCTGGCCACAGTCGGCCTGTGGCTGCTCTGCGGCGCGTGCGATCGGTTTGCGAAGCTGTGGCCTCGGATGAAGACGCAACAATTTTGGCGGCAACCGCTGACTCGAACAAAAAGTGCGTGAGTCCTCAATGGGTGGCATGACAATGAACGGCGAACGGCAAGAAATGCGACGCCCCCCCACCGGGCTTGTCCCGGTGGCTCGCGGGATTTTGCACTACTTTCGAAGATTATTGCACGACTTCGTTCGAGTCGTGCAAAGTCCCAGAACCACCGGGGCAAGCCCGGTGGGGTGGTACGTTATTCTGATCTGGCTCGTCGCGACGACCTCGGCCTTCGCGCAACCAACGCCAGAGACGCCGCCCGCGAATCCGAGTCCGGACATCGCTCCGCGGCCGACGATCGTGATTCCCTACGACGACCCGAAGAATCCGCTCGCGGCCGAACGAGTCTTTCTACCGCACGCGAAATTCGTCGAACTCTGGAACGCCGCTCATCCGGAACAGCGCGTGAAGGCTCCCGCTCCGCAAGACGGGTTGGTCGCCGAGGTGTTACTCGTCGTGGTTCCGCAAGCGGCGAAAGCAGACAACAAGCCGGAAGGTTCTGTAACCGCGCGGTTGCACGCGCGAATCACGCTGTTCAGTTTTCGCGAGCAACAGATCGTGTTGCGGCTGCCGCTGAAGATCGCGTCACTGACGGAGGCTCGACTGGACGAACAGCCCGCGCCGCTGGTGGTCAAAGACGAGGGGGGCTCGCCACGCCTGCACGTCGTGCTCGACAAGCCGGGACTACATGTGCTCGATCTGACCGCCGAGTTGCCGATTCAACAAACCGGCCCGGCCGGTCAGTTGTCGCTGTCGCTCGACCCGCTGCCGTCGGGACGACTGCTGTTCGTGCCTGACGGCGAGGTCGCGTTCCGAGTGAACGGCGCGAGCAACACATTTCGCGTGCGCCGCGGCGTCGGAGGTTGGGCACTCTTGCCCGACTCGAAAGGCCGCGAGGCTCCGTCGACGGAAAACAAAGAGAAAGAGAAGACGGGCAAGAGTGCCCATCCTCCAGAGGTCACGTATTTCGAGGTACCGATCAGCGGTGGTGGCGACGTGCGACTGGCGTGGCAACCGAAGCAGGCGGCCGGAGCGGTCGATGCAATTGTGCAAGCGGATTCGGCGACGGCGGTGCAAGTCGAAGACGCCGGCGTGCGCATGGTATCAGGTTGGCAATTCCGCGTGCCGCGCGGTTCGATCGCCGACGTGCCATTCGCGTTGCCGAAGGAATTGCGAGTTCGCTCGATCACCGGGCCGGATGTCGGTGGCTGGGAACTCGCCGACAACGCCGACGGTCGCACGCTGCGAGTCTTCCTGCGGCGCGCGGTCAGCGATCAAACGGCGCTGACGTTCGACCTGTTTTTGGAAAGCCGCTTCGGCACCGAACCGGTCTCGTTGAAAATACCACAGTTCGCGCCGTTGCAAGTGACTCGCGACTTCGGCTTGGTCGGAGTCTTCGCCGCGCCGCAGTTCGCGCTACGCAACGTCGCGACGAAGGGTCTGACTCAAATCAACCTGAATCAGTTTCAATTCGTAGGTCAGGCTTTCCAGCCTGACCCCGGCGCGCGACCCGACTCCAACGCGCAACCAGGTCAGCCTAGAAAGGCTGACCTACCGCTGAGCGCGTTTCGCTACACGCAGCGTCCGTATGAACTGAGCTTCACGGCTCAGCGAAGAGCTCCCGAATCGACCGGCTTCGCGGAGCACGCGCTGGTCGTCGAACGCCGCAAGGTGCGGATGTCGTCTCGCCTGCGATGGGACTTGACCGGCGCGTTGCGATCGAGCGTCAGCGTGCAGCTTCCGCAGATGTGGCTGCCGGTCGATGTCGACGCGACCGCGTTGCAAGACTGGCACATCGACCCCGTGACGAACGTGCTGACCGTCGAATTCACCGAGCCGCGCGTCGGAGCGGTCGAAGTCGTGCTGCAAGGCAACGTGCCGAAGGAACCGGAAGACGCGCTCGCCGAGATCACCGCTCTCGTGCCGCTGGAATTGAGCAAGCTGACGACGCAAGCCGCCGTCTGGTTCGATCCGGCGTACAAGGCAACGCTCACCGCGTCCGGCGGCTGGAAGACGAACGATCCGGAACAATGCACGGACGAGTTGAAATCCAAACTCGGTCGCCCCGCGCAGTTTTTGCTGCATTCGGCCAACACACAGCCGGAGGTGCTGACGTTCGACATCGCTCGCGCGGTGCCCAAACTGTCGGCCGACGCCGTGACGCTCATCACCGTTTCGGACACGGCCGTCGATTATTCGCT
>CAZPUJ010000288.1:0-8017 GCA_964589725.1 uncultured Planctomycetaceae bacterium | reverse complement strand
CGGAATTCCGGCGGCACAGCTCAACAGCTCGCTGGGGCAGTACGAAGTCCGCGAGATCGAGCGTGAGGTGGTCGAAGGGCGAGTCCGATTGTTGTTCGCGTCGCCGGAGCGAATGGCGACAGCCGGGTTTCGCGACTTACTCAAGCAGGTCGGTGTGCGGACGTTTGCGATTGATGAGGCTCACTGCATCAGTCACTGGGGTCATGATTTTCGGCCAGAATATCGGCAACTCGGCGAGTTAAAGACGCTGTTTCCTGACGCCTCCGTCCACGCGTTTACCGCGACGGCCACCGAGCAAGTGCGGCGCGATATTGTCGCTCAGCTTCGGCTGCGCGACGCGGAGGTTCTCGTCGGCAACTTTGATCGGCCGAACTTGACGTATCGAGTCGTCTCGCGAGACCGCGTGTCGAACCAAGTCCGCGAGTGCCTGAAACGGCATCCGAATGAGGCGGGGATCATTTACTGCATTCGTCGGCGCGACGTCGACGAACTGGCGGACGACCTGAAGTCGAGCGGCATCAACGCCCTGCCCTATCACGCGGGACTGACGCCCGACCAACGCCGAGCGGCTCAAGAGGCGTTCGCCGACGAGAAGTGCGACCTCATCGTGGCGACCGTCGCGTTCGGCATGGGGATCGACCGGTCCAACATTCGCTTCGTGCTGCACACCGGCATGCCGAAGTCAATCGAGCACTATCAGCAAGAGACCGGCCGGGCGGGACGCGACGGACTCGAGGCGGAGTGCATTCTGTTGTACTCGCCCGGCGACGTCGTCATTTGGAAGAAGATTGTCGAGAAGCCGCGTGAAGAATCGGAGAGCCCCGTTGATCCGGCGTGGGTGCAAAGCTCGATCCGGCACATCAAAGACATGGACCGTTACTGCGGTCCGACGACGTGCCGGCATCGGGCGCTCGTCGAGTACTTCGGTCAGAAATATCCGGCCGAAATGTGCGGAGCGTGCGACGTGTGTCTCGGCGATCGTGAGCCGCATCCGGACGCGCAAACCATCGCGAAGAAAATTTTGTCGTGCGTGTTTCGAGTGAAAGAGTGCTTCGGTGTCGGCCACGTGGTCAGTGTGTTGCGCGGCGAGAACACCGAGGCCATTCGCTCGCGCGGACATGACCAACTCAGCACGTATGGCCTGTTGCGCGAGCATGCGTCACACATGGTGCGCGATTGGACGCATCAGCTCATCGCACAGCAAGCGCTCACGCAGTCGGACGGGGAATATCCGTTGCTCAAGCTGAACGCCACGTCGTGGGAGATCATGAAAGATCTCCGCACCGCGCGGCTCTTCGCGGTACCGGAGCGGAAAAAACGACGCGACAGCGGTGAGGCGACGACGAAGAGATCGAAAGCCGACACGGAATCCTGGGAGGGTGTCGATCGCGAATTGTTCGAGGCGCTCCGCGAACTGCGTCGCCAACTCGCCGAGCAACGATCGGTACCGCCCTATGTCATCTTCAGCGACGCGACGCTGCGCGAACTGGCTCGCATCCGGCCGTCCGCTTTGTCGCGGATGCATCTCGTCTATGGCGTCGGACAAACCAAGCTGAACGACTTCGGCGCGGAGTTCTTGAAATTGATTGACGAGCAGTCTGCGGCGCGCGGTTTGTCGCGCGATGTACCGCGTCCCCCGACCGCTTCGACCGGAGTGACTGCGTTTGGTGATGGTGTCGACGTGTTCGATCGCAAGTCCTTCGACGAATCGCGCCCTGTCGCCGCGCGCACTAAGCCTGCCAATCCAATGCAGTCGCTGGCCGATGAGATGTTCCGCACGGAGGCGATGATCGAAGATGTGATGTTGAAGCTCGGCCGATCGCGAACCACTGTCAATGACTACCTCTGCGACTTTGTGCGTCGCCAGCGCCCCGATTCCGTCGCCGCTTGGGTTGATGACGAAACCTATCGCCGCATCGCCGAAGCTGCGAGCCGTGTTGGCACCGAGCGGCTCAAACCGATCTTCGTGGAACTGGGCGAACAAGTGCCCTACGACGTGATCCGCATCGTAGTCACACATCTGGCGAGAGATGGGAGCGACAGTTTGGCGAGCGTTTGACGAGAGTGCGATTTTCGCTGTGTTTTCCGGTGTTTACCGGGATTTTCGCGGTCAGTGGACCCTGACCGATATTTCTCGCGAGCCGTCTTGACCCATATTTCTGATTCCAGTACACACCCGCTTCACGCTGCGGGCAGCACAACGAAAGCCCACTCTGACCCAACGCGTGCCACCTCTCGAAATCCTTTCTCCGTCGCAACGACAATCTTCCCCCCTCCTCGCACTCAACAGGATGGTGCCATGACAGTGAAACTGTCTCGTTTGGCTCCCGCGATGGGAGCATTGATGTGGCTGGCGACAGCCAGTCCGGCCACCGCTCAGTGGATTCCGTTCGCGGGACTATTCGGTCGGAATCCGTGTCCGTGTCCTTGTCCACCGGCGATGGCCGCCTTCAATCCGTGCGCGGTCGCACCGGCGATGGTCGCACAGCCAGTGACCGAAACGGTCTATCGGCAAGTGCCCGTCACCGAATACCGGCAAACCCGACAGATGGTCCGCAAGCCAGTCGTCGAGACTGCCTACGTCGATCAGCCAATTACAGAATATCGTCAGGTCGTCGAACAGAAAACGGCCAGCGTGCCGACGGTCACGTATCAAGACGTCACCGAATGCCAGACGGTCCAGCAAAACTGCGGACAGTGGATCACGAAATGGCACCAGAACCAAAAAGTGAGTCCCTGCCAGTACGACAATCGCCCGGGAATAGCGGGTGAAATGAACCGGGTGGGCTTCGCGATGCGACAGGCCTTCGTGCCGTCGACGTACGCCACGCGTGAGTACCAATCGCAGGTCATCGCGCAGCAGATTCCGGTCACTCGCCGAGTTGCCGTCCAGGGAACCAAGCAAGTCACGTACAACGTCGCCCGGCTGGTTCCACAACAAACGACGAAAAGGGTCGCGGTCAACACGGTCAAGTACGTCGACGAGGAAGTTGTGTCGATGCAGCCAGTGACCGTGATGAAAACGGTGACGATGACTCAGACCGCATTCCGCTTCGTTCCGGCGGGAACGGCTACGGTGCTCGCACCGGCCGTGAACAACACGGCGCTGATGCTTACTCCCGATCCGTTGACCGAGGCCAAGGTTGTTCCGAGAAAACAATCGGCCACGCGAGATGACGGGACGAATCGCGGTCGGACGTCGGACGCCAAGTCAACCGACGTGCCGGCGACGAAGTCGTCTTATGAACCGCGACGCAATTCGCTGGATGATGGATCCGACGATGGTCGCCGAGCGAACAACAACGACACCCCGAAGAGCGGCGTCCGCTTCGTGCCGGCCAAAGGTTCAGATGCCATTTGTGTCACAGGCTGGCGTCCGCGAGCCACCGCCGGCACACCGCGATCTTCGCAGCGATCCGAGCGTTCGAACAACCCGATCACGGTTGCGGAGATCGCTCGATAGTGAAGTTGTCGGTTTGATTGGACTCTCACTCCATCCACGACAACGGACTCTTGTAAAGTCACGAATCCCTCCTGTCCCCTGCCCTCCCGTTCCTCAGAATCTCTCTCCCTCCCTCGCGGTATCCGGCGTCAGCCCGGTTCCCAAACAGCCTTCCAGTTGCTCACGACCCGGCTTCCCTCCAGAAGCCGGGTTTCCTTTTTTGGGCGACGGCAGGCATGACTTCGTCGCACAGCGCCACCAATGGCAATTCTCTGTTTCCTCAGCGCGGCGGAAGGCTGTTCGGCCGCGCGAAGATCATCCGACCGGAGCTGCTCTGCAGCACGCTGGTGACCGTCGTCTCGATCTCCTTGCCGATCAGCTCGCGAGATTGCTCGCAGACGACCATCGTTCCGTCGTCGAGATACCCAACGCCCTGACCGACGGCTTCGCCCTCGCGAATGACGCGGACCTTCAAAGCGTCTCCGGGCAGATACCTCGGTCGCAGCGAGCTCGCGACGTCGTTGAGATTAATGACTTCTACTCCCTGCACGTTGGCCACGCGGTTGAGGTTGAAGTCGCTGGTGACAACTCGACCGTTCAGATCCTTCGCCAACTCGACCAGCCGTTGGTCAACGGTCATGCCGTGATGGTCGATGTCTTTCTTCTTGGTGTCGTAGACGGACACCTCGGCGTGCGGCATTTGTTGCAGCTTGGCCAACACTTCCAGGCCGCGTCGGCCGCGCATGCGGCGATTCTTGTCGGACGAGTCCGCGATGTCCTGAACTTCTTTCAGCACGAAGTCGGGCACGATCATGCGGGACTCGATGATTTTCGTCTCGACGACATCGGCGACTCGGCCATCAATGAGAGCGCTGCTGTCGAGAATCAGTGGCCGAACCCCTTTGAGTTCGCGCGAGAACTCGACGTACGGAATCACAAACCGGAAATCGTCCCGCGTCTGCATCAAAAGCGACGTGCTGAAGTAGGTGATCATCAACGTCAGCACCGTCTTGATCGCACCTTCATATCCCTTCAAGGCCGTCACCGTTGCGAAGACCGGCGAAATCGCTTGCAGCATCAGATAGCTCAAGAGTACGCCGATCAGCAGGCCGAAATACATGGCCGAAACCACCTCGATCCGTTTGCGTGGGATGAAGACGTCGACCAGCGTGGCCACCTGCGTGATGATCATCATGATCAAGAACGCGAAAATTTCGTGTCCTTCGATGATCTTTGGAGGTTCGCTCCCCGGGTGGACGATCGCCGCGATCGCGCTGGCGCAAATCAGCAGATACAGAAACCGCAGGACAATCAGATACATGTCTAGGTAGGCTTTTCAGCAGAGGGATGCGAAGGGATCAGGTCCGCGAGTCACGTGATCGAAGAAACCGTCGCGACGACGATACCGGTGACAAAAGGCTGCTGCAACCGCCGCCGATCAGAAGTTCTTGAACCTGCGTAATTCCACGGAGTCGCTGTCGAACGAATTCCGTGTGACGACGTTCGTTATTCGGCCTGCGGCAGCTCGCTGGCGAGCAATTGATACAATGCCTCCAGCGACTGCGGGACGACCTTGGTGTCGGCGATCACCGGCATGAAGTTCACATCGCCATTCCAGCGCGGCACGACGTGCCAGTGCAAATGCCCCGGCAATCCCGCTCCGGCGACACGGCCCAGGTTGAGGCCGATGTTGAAGCCCTCCGCTCCGATGATCAAGCCGAGCAATTGGACCATGTGCCGAATTTGCCGCTGCGCATCGAGCAATTCGGAATCGGTCAACTCGTCGAGCGAAGCCTTATGGCCGCTGGGAGCGATCAGCAAATGTCCATTGTTGTATGGAAAGCGATTCAGCACGACGATGCAATGCTCGGAGCGATGCACGAGATAGTTGTCCGCGTCGCGAGAATCGTCTCGATAGCGGCACAGGAAGCAGCCGTCGCTCGGCTTGACCACCTCGTTGACCAGGTAGTTCAGCCGCCACGGCGCCCAGAGCTGTTGATGCGACACGGATTGTGTCCTTACTTTAGAATTCTCTCAAAACGCCGGCTGAGTCGTTTGTCCGGGAAGCGCCGGCGGCTCGGCGGTGCCGTTGCCGACGAGCGTGGCCGAGTTGGAGTTCGGCGGCGGCGGCGGCACCAGTACACCACAGGACATGACGTACTGGAACGCTTGATCAAGAGTCATGCTCAAGTCGACCAACTCGCTCTTGCGGACGTTCATCGTGTAACCCGTGAGTGGCAGTGGCGAGCTGGGAATCAACACGCTGACCAGGGGTTCTCCCGCGGCTTGAGCACATTCAGGCATTCCTCTGCCAGTGACGAATCCCAGCGACCAGATGCCGGGACGAGGATACTCGACCGCCACAACGCGCTGGTACTTCAAGTCTCGTTCGGCCAGGAAGAAGTCCGTGACATGTTTCACGGCCGAGAAGATTTGTCCGACCAACGGCACGCCGCTGACAAACCAACCGGCCCGCGCCACGATCCACGCTCCCAAACGGTGCGTGACGAAGCGACCAATCGAATACACACCGACAATCGAAATCACCACTGCCACCAAGCTGAAATGAAACAGCGGTTGAAACGAGCGGATCGTGACCAATTCCATGTAGATACCGATCGCGGTTCCCGGCACCTGCGCGACTCCCCGCTCCTTGGCGACGTCGTAGTAGTCTAAGTACGGCACAGCCTCCTTCCCTCGCGGAAAGTACGCAACCTTTTGGAGCTCCTGCCGCATATCCAGGATCGCCTGCTCGCGCGACGCATCCTCGACCCTCGCCAGCCGCTCCAATAAAACCGTCCGCTGGTCCTCCGGCACCAAGTAACCCTTCTCGCAGAAAGGCAGCGCCGGCAGTCCGTCAGGTCGGAGCAGGCCATCCACCGGCTGAATCTTTTGCACGGCATGTGCGATCGAAAACCGTACCGCCGAACTAATCGGCAGCACGATAAAGTTGTTGATCGCCTGAGCGATCCAAACCAGGATCACCAGCGTCAAGATCGGCGGAATCGCGATGGCGAGACCGCGCACGAAGATTCGCGTCGCGCTCACAGGATGCTCTGTTGGCGAAACGGGGCTCGGAGCGGAACTGGGGGACTCGGGCAAATTCATTGTCAAGATGCCAAAGGAAACGCATCACTCCGTGACGCCAACGCAAACAGGCCGAAAATACGGCCGGTGCGCGAACTGCCAGACTTCAACCACTCCACCGGAGTATAGTCCTGTCATCTCGCCATTCAAGCACCTCTCGACCTCACGCATTCGCACGGACGATGGACTTGACGAGATCAACCCCCGTCAGCGACCGCCGAGTCTGCCAATCGTCATTTCGCCCGTTGGCTTGACGAGCGACGATCGGAACTTAAACTGCCCCCCTTGCTCTAATCGCGGGCAGGATGCTCTATTAGTTCTTCTGATGATCATATTGAACGATGCAGGCGGATAGCGCTCAGATGCCTTTGCGAAACGTGGAACTTTTTTGCGAAGTGGTCGCTCAACGCAGCTTTTCGAAAGCGGCGGTCGAGCGTGAGGTCACGCAATCATCGGTCAGTCAGTCGATCTCTGCACTCGAGCGTCGCTTGGGCGTGCAACTGATCGACCGGAGCAAGCGACCGTTTGAACTGACTCCCGCCGGAGCGGTCTACCACGAAGGTAGTCGCTCTCTGTTGGACGAGTTTCGCAAGCTCGACGACCGCGTGCGCGCGATGGTCAACAAGGTTGTGGGACGCGTTCGCTTGGCGGCGATTTATTCCGTCGGGCTGTCCGAGATGGATTGCTACGTCCAGCGGTTTCGCGACCAGTACCCTGACGTCGATCTGCGCATCGACTACTTGCATCCCGACGAGGTCTACCGAAGAGTCTCAGCGGACGAAGCGGACCTCGGACTGGTCTCGTTCCCCAGAGAAGGAGGCGAGTTCAGTTCGCAGCCGTGGCAGCGTCAGCCGATGGTGCTGGTCGTGTCTCCCGGGCACCAACTGGCCGAGCAAGGCCGACAACTCGGCGGAGTCTCGGTGCAAGCGCTCGACGGTCTACCGTTCGTGAACTTCACCGAAGATCTGACGATTCGCCGGCAGATCGACCGCTGGCTGAAGGCGGAGAAAGTTGCCGTCAACGTCGTTCACGCATTCGACAATATCGAGAACATCAAACGGGCCATCGAAGACGGTTTGGGCGTGTCGATCTTGCCGGAGCCGACCGTGCAACGCGAAGTCGCTCGCAAAACATTAGTCGCATTATCGCTCAAGGACGTTTCGTGGCATCGTCCGCTGGGAGTCATCCACAAACGCCACAAGACACTCTCAACGGCCGCGTCCAAGCTGCTTGATCTCCTCAAGATCTTGCCGGAATCGTTGCCGCCGGTCGAACGAGTCCATCGAAACACAAACGGGCGTCGACAAGCCGAACGACCGGTGATGAGTTAATGGTTTAACACAGTCGCCGTTGCGATGCTTTGCAGATCGGCGTTCGGCCGTTGTCCGCTGTGGCGTAGTCAGGAAGTGATGATATGAGTCATGTGATGTTACACAGCAATGGTTGGCCCAAGAAGCAAGGCCTTTATGACCCGGCGTTCGAGCACGA
>CAZPUJ010000287.1:0-5616 GCA_964589725.1 uncultured Planctomycetaceae bacterium | reverse complement strand
GATCAGCGACAGCAGATTGCGACCGCCGGTTTGAATGTTGGTCAGATACCGCCGCTGTTTGTCAGTCAGGTTGTCGGCGGTTTGCAGCACATCGCTGAAACCCAGAATGCTGTTGAGCGGCGTACGCAACTCGTGGCTCATTGTCGCCAGGAATTCGTTCTTCAAATTGTTCAGCTCGTACAGCCGCAGGTTCACGCGAGCCAGTTCATCCACCTTGCCGTCGAGGTCCACGTTGACGTTTCGCAGTTCTTCTTGAATCGTCACGAGATGTCGCAACATGCGATTGAAGGCGTGACCGAGTTCCTCGAACTCGTCGCCGGAGCGAATATCGGCCCGCATATCGAGCTTGCCGTGAGCGATCGCGTCGCTGACTTTTTTCAAGTGCAACACCGGCTTCGTGACCACGTATCGCAACACCAAGTAAATGGCCACGATTGCCAGCGCGACTTTCAGCAGCTCGGCCGAGATCACAAAGGCGTTCGTGCTGTGCAGCGAGGCCCGCACGCGATCAAGCGGCAGCGTGATCTTCGCCGCGCCGAGAAACCCCTCTATTTCGACCCGAATCGACTGGCCTTTGGCATTGGTTTGAAACTCATGCCGGTGGCACGTGAGGCACGACGCGGACGCGAACAGCGGAGCGTAGTACTGATACTCGTTCTCTTCGCTGACCAACTTCACGACCTCATCCGCCGCGCGGGATTTCAGTTGCTCCAAGGCATCATAGCCTCGCTGGTCGCTGAGGTACTTCTGATCGACGTCCGGAGCCGACGGATCGGGATGGATCAGCTCCCCTTTGATCTTTGCTCCTTTATAGTCGCGCAGGTTTTCGGCCTGCACTTCGACTCTCAGTTCGTCGATCATTTGCTCGAACTTGGGGTTGGTGGCGTCCCACTTCCAATGCGTCGTGAGTACCACTTGTGACACGAGCGACCGAGCCGTCGTCCGAGTCTGGCCGTCCAGCAAACTCGTCGTTAACCAGCGGTACAGAAAGAACGTCACGACCGCCAGGAATGTCAGGCCGATGCCGAACAGCACGAGACATTTCAGCTCGAAGTTGGTTTCACCGATGAGACGTTTGAGCGAGCGATACGACATCTCAGTCGCCAGTGGCCAGTTCCCAGGAACCAGTTTCGCGAGGTGGAATTGCCACCATTGCCAGCGAGGCCGCAGTGTAGCAGACACGAAAGCCGAGGCGAGTCCGCACCGATGCGCGTCGATCGTTGACGCTTACGGCGTTGTCTTTCCGCGCGGATTTTCGGCGGCAGTGACGCGATGGAGCGAAATGTCGCGGAGCGCCGGCAAGACGTATGACGAGATCACGCTGCCAAATCATCAAAAGTTGCCGATCTTCGAGATCATGGAATTCAGCGACCGCTCTTCCCATCGGCTAATCGTTCTTTGGCCGCGAACGAACCGTACTTTGCGGCCATCGTCCAATGCAGCTTGGCGACACCGAGTCGCCCCTGCTCTTCGGCTCGCAACGCCAGCCGTTCGAAGTGTGCCACCTTCTCGATTGGCGGTCGCTCGGTCGGACTCCGGACCTCCAATTCTTTCGATGGCACCAACGTCGAGCGGCGAGCCGAGGATTTAGGCGCCGAACTCAAGATCGCTTCGTCCATTTCGTGGAGGTCAATGATCGTGACACTCGCCACGAGCGAATTGGCGGAACGGGACACTCCTAAACTGGAGCCGCGCGGCCAGAAGCCGTATTGATTGCGCGACGACTGCGCCGACGAAACGCCACCCAAACGAATCTGGCCTCGATCAGGAACCAGAACAGAGGTATTCGCCGCCGTGATCCCGACGATGGGTTGCTGCACGGCAACGTGTTGCGCTTGTCCCGACTCGGCTGCGAACGCGATCAAGCCGGCGAACATTACGACAGTCAAAAAGTGACGTGCGAACATCAGTCTTCCTCACAATGGTCGATTCGAGAGGACGGCGAATGGCGGGGCAGTTTGTAGTGACCCGATTCATCGGGTCAGCGATTCGACCGCATCAATGCGGTCACTACGAGCGAAACTGATTCATCACCACCTCATGCCTATCGTAGCGGCGGTGGTTAGATCGCGAAATCCCCGCATTCAAACGCCGAGAATCCCGCAAACAAACTGACTCGCCGCTCGGAATCGTCGCCCATAGACTGCTCGCAAAGAGCTGGTTCCCCTTCGGACATGAGTGATGACAAACGAGCAGCGGCAATCGAGTTGGCGAGACCTCATCGGCCCGATGGCCGTGGCATTGGTCGCGTTGACCGCAGTGGTGCTGACGCTCGACGCGGCGGGCGATTACCCGAAGCTGTTCGAGGGGCCAGGGATCACGCTCGACGAATCGTTCAACGTGCAGATGGGTGTGTATCAGTGGCACGCGCTACGGGACTACAACCTCGCCATCTTGCACCCCGACAGCGTGCGCGAAGTCTTTGGACCGGAAACAAATTATCTCCCGGATCACCCACCGCTCGGGCGTTTGTGGTTGGGATTCTGGCATGACTTGGTCGAGTGGCTCTTTCCGCCGAGCGATCATCCGCCGAATCCTGACGGAGTTCGCTTCGTGACCGATTGCGCGCGTGTCGGTTCGGCGAAAGCGTTCGCGCTGACGGTCTTCTTGATCGGCGTGTTTGCGACGAAGTGGTATGGCCGAGCGGCCGGAATCGTCGCCGCGACCTCGCTGGTTCTGATGCCGCGTGTGTTTGCTCATGCGCATCTGGCGGCGTTGGAGACGTGCATAAACCTAACGTACACCGCGACTGTGCTGTCCGTGGCGCATTGGTGGGGACGCGGGTTGGGTGCGACAAGTGATGCCTTCCTCCCTCTCCCATTGGGAGAGGGCCGGGGTGAGGGACGAGAGGCATATGAATCGCGCACGCCGAACAATTCAGCCCTGAAGAATGGCCCTTCGCAGACGTCGCCCGCGCTCGCAGGTCGACCGAGCGATGCTTCCCTCACCCTAACCCTCCCCCAAAGGGAGAGGGGACCGAGCAAGAGTGTCGCCGCGCTGACTGGCGTCCTCTTCGGGCTCGCGTTGCTGACGAAGATTCAAGCTATCTTGATTCCGCCGGTCGTCGGAATCTGGGCGTTGTGGCATTGGCGAGCGCGCGCGATCGTGCCGGTGGCGGTCTTTGGATTTGTCGGACTGGCGGTCTTTATTTTTGGATGGCCCTGGTTGTGGCTCGACATTGATTGGCCGTGGCTTTGGTTCGATCGCAAGGGGCATCTTTTCCAGTACTTCGCGACAACGACCAGCCGAGCGGATTTGCATTGCTACTACCTGGGTCAGGTCTGGGCCGACAAAGATGTTCCATGGCATTACCCATTTGTGATGTTTGTGATCACGGTGCCGGTGGGACTGCACGCGTTGGGATTGTTCGGCGTCATCGGCCGAGACCAACCCTGGCGACAACCTCGCCAGCAATTGCTGATCGCCGCGACGCTGTTTCCGCTTCTCCTGTTCGCATTGCCCAGCGTCGCCAGGGTCTATGACGGCGAGCGATTGTTTCTCGTCAGCTATCCGATTTGGGCCGTGCTCATTGGGCGCGGTGCGATGGTCGCAAACAACTGGCTCAGCCAAACTGCGGAGTCCGGCTGGCGAAAATTGTTTTCCAAGCCTGCACGCCGACTAGCAGCGGCTTGTACGTTTCTCGCTTTTCAAGCAGTCGCACTTGTGCTGATGCACCCGTGTCAGTTGAGCTATTACAACTTATTGGTCGGCGGCCTGCGTGGAGCGGACTATCTCGGATTTGAGCGGACTTACTGGGGCGACAGTTTGACGCGAAACCTCTTGCGACAGGTCGCCTCCACCGTCCCAGTTGGGGAAACCGTTGCCGTGTCGCCGGTTCTCCATCAATTTTATCTTGCGGAGTTGATCAGCCAGTCACCGGACTTGCGGCGGAAAAACATTCAATTGATCGCACCGTCCGACAAGTCAAAAGTAACGCCCGGCCGGCTGGTCTTTTGCCGCAAAGCCGATTTGAGTCGCGACGATTGGAATGTGCGGGAAGTTGATCGCGAAGTTGGAATATTTGTCGGTGGAGTTCTTTTGTCGCGATGGTGGTTCGTCGTGCCACCAAAGCAGGAAGAAAAAACAAACATAAAACGATAAGGCACCACCATGCAGCTCTGTGGTCGCAGCTACATCAATGGCGAGCCGATTTGCGTGACGGTCGAAGGAGAGCGGATCGCGCGCGTTGATCCGGTGTGGCCCAGCGGCAACGCGACGGAACTGCCGTGGATCGCGCCGGGGTTGTTCGACTTGCAGATCAATGGGCACAAGGGCGTTTGGTTCTGCGATCCGAAGCTCACGAGTGAGCAAGTTGTCACGGCGCTGGAGGCGCACTTTGCGTTTGGGATCACTCGGCTGTGCCCGACGCTGATTACGGCGAGTTTTGATGCGCTTGCGGCCGGGATGTCGGCCGTTCGGCAAGCGTGCGAACGGCACACGTGGGTTGAAAAGATGGTGCCGGGAATTCATCTTGAGGGTCCGTATCTTTCCGGTGAAGACGGACCGCGCGGGGCTCACCCGCTCAGACAGATCCGGCCAGCGGATTGGAACGAGTTCTCGCGGTTGCAAAGTGTTTCTGGAAACCGCATCCGGTTGGTGACGATCGCTCCCGAAACTGGCAACGCGGTTGAATTCATTCGTCGCGCGGTCGCTTCGGGAGTGACCGTTTCGATTGGGCACACGGGCGCGACGCCGGAGCAAGTGACCGCCGCCATCGACGCGGGCGCGACGATCAGTACGCATCTGGGCAACGGCGCTCACGGCATGATCCGCCGGCATCCCAATTACATTTGGGAGCAACTCGGAGACAAGCGGCTATTCGCATGCATCATTACGGACGGGCATCACCTGCCGGCCAGCGTGATCCGTTCCGTCGTGCGTGCGAAATCGACGTTGCATACGATCATTACCTGCGACGCCGCCGGCTTGGCGGGTTGCCCGCCGGGCGTTTATCAAATCGAATCGGGCGACGTTGAAATCCTTGCGGAAGGAAAGATCGTCGTCGCGGCGAATCCGCAGTTTCTGGCGGGGTCGGCGCAGGAGACCGACGCCTGCGTGGCGTTTGCCATCCAAGCCGCCGAGCTTTCACTCCGTGATGCTTGGGACATGGCCAGCCGCAACACGGCGCGAGCACTCAAGTGCGAGGAACATCGACTCGCACGCGGCTCGCGCGCGGACCTGGTGCAATTCGATTTCGCGGGTCCGGGCGATCAGATTCGCGTGCGAGCGACCGTCGCCGCGGGCGAATTGAGATTTGGGCAGCCAACGTAGCAGGCATGCTCCAGTTTTGTCAGCTCTTGAAACAGCCGATAGTTCGATCTCCCTGCCTAACGCGGGCTTCGCCCGTAACCCGTAGCCCTCACGCTCCGCGTGAGGACAGCCGAGCGCGGAAACAATGTTCAATCACCACTCAACGTCGATCGTCACAAACGGTCAAGCGAAGTTCGGCTCTCCTCACGCGGAGCGTGAGGGCTACATTTACAGCACCGGCGCGAACAGGCGAAAGAAGTTCTCGCCGACGACGTGATACCACGGGCGGCGCCGCCAAACCTCCGGCTTGATCCAGAGGGCGTCTTGCAGATCTCGTTCGAACTGCTGTTCCAACTGCTCGGCGAG
>CAZPUJ010000286.1:0-3521 GCA_964589725.1 uncultured Planctomycetaceae bacterium | reverse complement strand
TGTGTCCGCCATGCGGGAACCCGATCGTCGTGCTCGCCTTGACGGTGCTGCCGGCGAGAATCTCGGCACAGCGCTTCAAGTCGTACGGCAGAATGCAGACGCTGGCGACGTCGTAGTCGCGAGCAAGCTTGCAGCCGGCCTCAAGGTCGTCCACCGTCAACATCGGTTGCAGCAGCGAGTGATCAATCATTTTCGCGATGTCCGAGTATACGCTTAGCATTGCCGGTTTCCTTATCCGCGAATTTCATTCTTCGTCGCTCAGAGCGATCGAATAGCTCACTTGATCGTCGTGACCGTCGTCGTCAGCTCCAGGCTGCGAAAGCCCTGTCTCGGCACAATTGAAACTGGAATTCCTCACGGACTTCAAGTTCTCGAACCGGCTTCATCACGTTCGGCGTCACTCAGTCGCCTCTTTGAGCAACTGCTCCGCTTCCTGAGCGGCTTCCGTGCTGGGGTGATCTTTGACCAAATTCTGCAACTGCCTGATCGCTCCCTTGCGGCTGGAAGCGGATTTTGATGCCGATTGTTTGGCCATGTCGAGCACTTTCGCGGCCACCAGTTCTTCTTTGACCGCGTCATCGGCTGACAGCTCTTTGATCTTCGTCGCGACATCCGCCGGCACGAGAAAGCCTTTGAATTTGGTGGGAATCAGCGAATATCGCTTGTAAGCCTCCCACTTTTTCTCGTTGGTCAGCAACTTCTCCGCCGTGTCCATGTGCGTGTTGAGATCATCCATCACGAATTGGTTCAACTTCTGAGCCGCCTCTTTCAGCGCCCCTTTGCTGTTAAGGTACTTCTTCAACCCTAACGCCGCGTCCGGATATTTTCCGAACTCGATCGCCTCCCAGGCGGTCCGCAACTGCGAAGGGATTTCGTTCGGCTCGATCTTCCACTTGGCGTTTCGCAGCGCGTCGGTGACGGCTCCTTCGATGTTGTCCATCTGAGCCGTGACCAGCGAGCCATCGGGCATCAACAGCCGCAACTGCGTCGGGCTTTGCGGCGAGATCTCGAACTCGACCTGCCCCTCGAAAGATCTGTCCGAGTCACAGATCGTCGGCCACGGAACTTGATTCTTTCGCAGATAGCTCTCCAATTGCGCGCGCGGCGTGCCGCTATTGACCGCGACAAAGATCACCGGCTGCCCTTCAAACTTTTCAGCCGTCGCCAGCAGCCTTCTCCAACCATCGGACACGCCCATGTTCTGCGCGTTAAAGAAGAACAGCACGGCTGCTTTGCCGGAGACCATCTCGTTCGTGATCGGCGCGGAGTTGACCCAGTATGCCGCATGCGTCGGTAACTTGACCGACTTGTTCGCGGCGTCTTGAGCGCGCGCCAGAGACATTGAGACCGCGATGGTCAACACGCCCCAACAACCGGTCGATGCCAAACAAACCCAACGGCGTTTCGCGTTCATCGCGTGGTCTCCTGCGCAGCCTATTCGTACTGACTCGCTTAGACGTCAGTCAACGACGGAGCATTATGGCCACGAGGGTGTCCGCGGGAAACTAAGGGGGGATTGGAAAAATGTCTTCGTGAATTTGGCTGTTCATGTTACAGATCGCGTGTCTCCCGGGAAGGAGGGATTGCGATGGTCGAGTTGGAAGTTCATGAGTGTGAGGGCGAAGTGCGCTGCGGGTCCGGCGAGCGTCATGGTCAAGCCGGTCGACGCGATCAACTGGGCGTCGGACAGCGTGAAGTTCGCATCGCGGGACGCGACCTCGAAAGCAGTCGCCGTACCGACATTGGCGGAATCCGGCCCGCACTCTTGCGACGCGTTTGATTGGTCTTTCGAGACCGGCACGGTAGAGTCTTCTTCCGTCAGACACGTGCGCCGTGCGTGCCTCTTTGTGTGTCGGCGCGTTTTCTTGCCGACATGTCGGTCAGAGGACTGACCGATTGCGCTCGATGCGTCGTAGTTCGCCGCCCGAGTCTTGAGTGGAATTCGGCGAAGTTCACGGGCACAATGGCATCGCGCCTACTGTCGGTTGCGGCGTTCTTTGCTCTCGGAAACTCCTCATGGCTGTCGCTCCTGCAATTCCTGTCCCGGAAGGGACTGTCGCTCGCAAGTCGTTGCAGTTCTTTTGGCTGACCGATTGTTCTGGCTCAATGAGTGGCAAGAAGATCGCCACGTTGAATCAAGCGATTCGGGAGGCGCTGCCGGAAGTTCGTAACGCAGTTGGTGGCCATCCCGAGGTGCAAGTGGCGATGCGGGCGATTCGCTTTGCCGACGATGCCGAATGGCATGTCGGACCGCAGGCGGTGCCGATCGAACAATTCGTTTGGCCGGAACTCACCGTCTCTGGTGGCACCGCGACATCGCAGGCCGTTCGTTTGTTGACGGGCGAGCTGAGTGCCGAACAAATGCCACGGCGCGGATTGCCGCCGGTTTGCATTCTGATCTCGGATGGATACTGCACCGATCCGGCCGCCGAGTACGACGCGGCAATCGCTGAATTGTTGAAGCAGCCGTGGGGCTTGAAGGCGGTGCGGTTGGCCATCGGGATTTCGGATGGCGACAGCAGCTATGACGAAGAGCAACTGCTCAAGTTCGTCAGTCATCCGGAAATCGGAGTCTTGCACGCGGACACGCCGCAGAAGCTTGTGCAATACATCCGTTGGGCGAGCGTGAACGCCTCAGTGGGAGCCTCACTTGGCAAGAGCAAGGTTGGTGGCGGCGAGGCGGCTGGTGCGAATGTCGAACTCCCCGCGCCGCCGTCGATCGAGCCGACTCTCGGCGCGGCCACCGACGTCTGGTAGGCATGGATGGAACAGGCGAGCGGGGCGGCGTCAGCCCCCCGGTGCATTGGCCGCACGACCGGGGGGCTGACGCCGCCCCGCTCGCCAAAATGTCTCACCGATGGCCGTGCCAACCTTGTTCAGATTCACAACGAAAAGTGCCGCTGCCATGAAGCCACCTGAAGTCTTCGCCTTGGGAAGTCCGACCGTCGGTTGGGCGTGTGGTTGCAGCCGACGAGGGGCCTCCCACTGTCGTGACAACCAACCGTGTCAGGATGCGTTTGCTTTGTGGAGCGGAGCGATCCGTGGTGGCCCGCGATTGGTGGCGGCCGTGGCCGACGGGCATGGCGACGCGCGGCACGACCTGAGCGATGTCGGTGCGGCTCTGGCGGTGCAAGTGGCCGTGAGCGAACTCTGCTCGTTTCACGTCGGACACGCGGACCAGCCGGACGCGCAGATGCGACGCGACTTCAAGAGCGACTGTCCGCGGATCATCTCTCGGCGTTGGCGTGAGGCCGTCCGAGCCGATGCCAGCGAACGCTGTCCCACCGTGATCGCCCCATCGTCCGCGCCCCAGGAACCCACGACGGAGCCAGCCGATGAGTCGCCACTCTTCCGGCGTTATGGCTCGACGCTGCTCACCGCGCTGCTGACTCCTGAGACGCTGTGCGTGGCGCAATTGGGAGATGGCGACATTGTCTGGCTGCGTCCCGACGGCGAGTGCGAACGGCCGTTTCCCGTCGAACTCGCCATCGGCACGGAGACCGATTCCCTCTGCTCGCCGA
>CAZPUJ010000285.1:0-14588 GCA_964589725.1 uncultured Planctomycetaceae bacterium | reverse complement strand
TGCTCGCGGCCGAGTGATTGTGGGTGGGCCGGGGGGATTCTACGGACGGACGTCGCTGGCGAGAAGCGATGCAGACGAGGCATGGGCGGATTCTGACGTCGGCATGGTCATCCGCAAGAAAAAAGTGCCGCGTCCCCATTTCTCTGCTTCGTCGCTCAAGGCGTCAAGACCGTCGCCACGCTGGACGCTGGCTCGCTGCGATCGTTTTCGCGCATGACGCCGTCAAGAGCGCAGCGTAGCGATTCGCCAATCCCGCGCTCCCGGATCGCCCGAATTCGCTGGCGGCAACCACCGAAAGCCTCGATGACGTTCTTGTCCCATTGAGTGCCCGCGCCCTGCATCAAGATTTCATTGACACGTTCCGGCGGCATGCCGGGACGATACGGTCGCGAACTGCTCATCGCGTCGTAGCTGTCGGCGACCGCGATGATGCGCGCCAACATCGGAATGGCTTCCCCTTTCAAGCCCTCGGGATAGCCGGCTCCGTCGAAGCGTTCATGGTGGTACAACACGCCCGGCAGCAAGTGGCTGATCGGACGCAGGCCCGCTAGACTTTTGTGGCCGATGATGACGTGCTGCTTGACCTGGTCCATTTCTTCCGGCGTCAGTGGCCCTGCCTTGCCGAGCACGGCGTCGGGAACGCCGATCTTACCGATGTCGTGGAGCAGGCCGGTCAGGTAGATGTCGTTGAGTTGGTCGTCGACCAAACCCAGTTCAATTCCCAATTCGACGGCGATGCGCGCCACACGCTCACTGTGCCCGAACGTGTATTGGTCCTTGGCGTCGATTGTCGCCGTCAGCGCGCGGGCCAGTCCGACCATCAGTTCCTTGAGGTTGTGATACCGTTGTGCCGAGGACGTGTAGAGTCCCAACAGTGACAGAAACGGCCCGATCACCGCGGCGTCGCTGTTACGGAAAAGTGTCGACTCGATCGGATGCGCAGCTCGAATCTCAGTCGCTGCATCACCTTCGCTGAACCGGTCATCGCGACTGGCTTTCGCTCGGTCGGCGCTCGGCACCACTTTATTGAGCGCGATGACCAAGCCATTCATTCGCTGGTCAACGAACCTGATGGCGAGCAAGTTCGCGACGTTCTTGCAGCGGCCGGCCCAACTTTCCCATTGAACGTCGTTGCACACTAGCACTCCCGCGTCGTCCCAATCAGGTCTTTTGGCCAGTTGCGTCGCCAACTGCTGGCAGTCCCACGGAGAGAGGGTCGGTTGCCCGCCGATCACCGGTTCCTCGCCGTGCTGCGACACCCAGACCAGAGTCTGCACAGACAACAAACCCGCAGCGGAATCCAGAATCCGTTTGCGATATTTGGCGGGTTCCTTGTGGATTCGCAACCGGCGAACGAGCTTGTCGAGAGTGAGCAGCGATTGCCAAGCATTCACAGACTGAGCCTCAGGGCCTGCCTGGTCCGGTTGCCGATTGATGGTTTGACCGTGGTGGCGTAAACGCTCTGCGACCGACTGCATCCACTTCTCCAAGCGAATCATTTCCAGAGCGCGTTCCGACGGCGAATGAGCCAGCGCGTCGAGGATACCGACACCGACCACTAGGGGCTGCTTAGCGTCGGAGATGGGAATCGCTAACTGGTAGCCGCCCCCTTCCAGCACGGTCACGCGCGGTTGGTTCTTGGCCGCCAGTTGCAGGACGGTCTCAGGGTCGCAATCCGAGGCGCCCGTGATCGGCCCGTCGGGTTCGATGTCCAAAATCGAAGAGCCGTTAGCGGCGTCATAGAACGCGAACGGCACGCCAAATTCCTCCCGCAAAACCACGGCCAGCGACTTCGTCTGTTTGACAATGGGAAAGCGTACGCTCTTGCTGAGCTTCTCGTCTCTCGTGGCCACGATCAGTTCCTTGAGTTAGAGATTCCGCGGGACCTCGCGGAACAGTTCATTGAATTGGGGATGCTGGCGAATCGCCGTGAGATCGGGATCATTCTGTGCCTTGTCGATGTCCATTCCGTGAGCGAATGCTCGGCGCAACAGTTCCACCGCCTGCTGAGCGACCTGCGGATCGGAGAGTTGTTCGGCCGCCCTCGCGGCGACGCACGCGGCGGCATACAACGTTGCTCCGACCGTCGGTTCTTTTTCGAGACAGCGGTTGATGTCCTGGCTCGCTCGATCCAGGACCCCGGTGCGAGCCAGCAGCACCGCTCGATAGCGTCGCGCTTCGATGAACTCGGGGTTCGTCTCCAACGCGCGGTTGAAGAATTCCAGTGCTACGTCGTATTCCGTTTGATTCATGGCCAGCATCGCCAGACCATATAACGCCTGCACGTTGTCAGGTGCCTCCGCCAGCACCTCTTTGAATGCGCGTTGAGCCTCTTCCGGCATCCGGGCCGAAATGGAAAAGCCATAGGCCCGCAAAATTCGTTCGCGGTCAATAGCCGGCAGATGTACGACTTTCGCAAACGCGGCTCGAAACGCCACGTCGGCTTCGTCGTGTCGGCCCAGTCCTTCCAACGCCAGGCCTCGACTGGCGAGCAAAGAAGCATCGGACTTTCCCAACTTAAGCGCCGTGTCAAAGTCAGCCACCGCTTCCTGATGGCGTCCCAGCTCCAATTCCGCCAAGCCTCGGTTGACATACGCGGCGACAAAGTTCGGGTCACGCTCAAGCGCCTCGGAGTAATCTCTAATTGCTTCAACCTTCTTGCCGCTCTCGTCCAACACTCGGCCACGATTGAAATAGCCCCAGGCGAATTCCGGCCACAGACCGGTGCAATGCCCAAAGTCAGTCGCCGCCAGCAAATGCTCGCCGAGTTCAAAATGACAAAAGCCACGCTGCACCCGAGACCAATAGTGTTGCGGTTCCAGCCGGATGGCTTCGTCCAGTTCCGCCAGCGCTTTTGAAAAACCTTCGCGGCCTCCGGCGCGAGCATACGCTGTGGCTAACAAGTAGTGATCGCGCGCGCCGGCAGCTTTGATTTGATCGGCCTGCCGCGTGGCGTTCGCAGCACCGTCAGAGTCACCAAGCTGACTCAAGTAGCGCGCTCGATCGAGCCACAATGCCTTCGACGGAGTGATTCCCGGAATCGCTTGGGCGCGGTCGAGCAGCAACAACGCGTCGCGACAATGCCGGTAGCCGCCGGCCTTGTGCCGGCTGTCAACGTCGGCCTCATGCCGGACGTTAACGTCACGGCCATCGTCTGACCGGCCATAAGGGCCGGTGCTACCGGTGGAATCCGACTCGATTTGCAGGCGTGCTGACGCGAGCAACATCAGCAGTTCGCGAGCATCCTCGGCCAGCCGACGACGATCTTTCGAGGCCAGACGAGACCACTCCGCAGGCTCGCGCCACGTGTCGCCGTCGAGGAAGCCATAGAGGTTCAACGTCTGTTCGCAGACGGCGATGCCCTCGCGGAGATGATCCTGCAAGGGGACCACTGTGTTCACCAAACACAACGCTCGCACTGTGCCGGATTCAAAAACTTGCTGACGATCTTCCGCTTGAGCCGTGTGAAGTTGATCGCGCGTTTTCGCCAAGTGCCCCTGCACCGTGCTCAACGCGGCACCGACGACCAACAGGGCCACGGCCGCGACCGAAGTGACACTCGCCGAGTAAGTTAATCGGGGATGACGGCGCGTCCATTTGCGCACACGCTCCACCCAACTCAACTCGGGGGCGTGCTTCAGCGGTCGGTCTTCCAGAAAACAGCAAAGGTCTTCGGCGAGATGCTCCGCTGTTTGGTAACGCTGAACCGGATCGGGCGCGAGGCATTTTCGGAAGATGCTCTCCAAGCTCCACGGAACATCCGAGCGCTGATGCCGCAATGTCGGTGTGACTTTGCTCCGCTCGGCGGCCATCGCCTCGATTTGCACCAGCAGGGCGGAATAGCTGCCGCTCTGGTCGAAGGGACGATGCCCCGTGAGCATTTCGAACAGCACCAGGCCCAGCGAATAGATGTCCGAACGCCGATCCACTTGACGGACCAAGTCCGGCGTCCGGCCCATCAGCGCCCGCAAGTGTTCGGGAGCCATGTACGAGACCGTGCCGCCCACGGCCGCCTCGGCGGCGTCATCGAGTTGGTCCTGCGCGAGGTTGAAATCCAACAATAACGGTTGACCGTCACTGCTGATGAGCACGTTCGACGGCTTGACATCTCGGTGCAGCACGCCACGGTTGTGAGCGTGCTCCAACCCTTCCGCCAGTCGAGCGATGATCCACGCGGTGGCTTGAACGTAGCTCAGCTCGCTGAGGTGCTTGAGTGGCGTCTGATCGCCGCCCCGTAGCTGAAGTCGCAAGACTTCAGACGCAGCGGACGAACTCGGACGTGTTGCGATTTCGGCACCTTCAGACTCTCTCATCGAACTCCGAAGTCTTGCGACTTCGGCTACGTCGGGGTCCGGAGTCGCGTCGTTGGGAACCGCACTTCGATTCTGCACCGCTGGGCCTTGAGCTTTCGACAAAGCGTCGACCAGTTGTTGACCGGAGGTCGGCAAGGTTGTGGTCGCCCACAACTCGCGTAGCACTTGCGACAAGCTCGCTCGGCCGAAGTACGGCATACAGACAGCGCGGGGACCCGCCTCCGAGTCTTCGTGGACGGAATAGATCGGAACGATGTGCGTGTGCTGCAACTGCGCGAGCGTCTGCGGTTCCGTCCCTTCGATGGGCGACAGTTTCAGCACCACGGGACGTCCGGCAAGCTCTTTCTGTTCAGCCAGGAACACTCGAGCGAACGCACCGCGGCCCAGCTCTCCGCACAGCCGAAAGCCGAACACGACATCACCCACATCGGGAAATCCCAGCAACGAAACTCGGCGACGACTTCGGCTCTGACAGGCACCCGGATTGGCTCGACTGATCGCTTCGAACATTTGGTCGAGCGAAACCATGCTGGCGAGCGCGTCTTTTTGAAAGGGAAAGCGTCGCGAGTATTCGCTGATGCTCTGCTCTTCTCCCAGCCGCTGATGCTGCACTAAGTCTTCATAGACAATGCTGACCGCGAAGGGATCACGTTCGGGGTCCGTCGGCCAACGAGCAAGTAACTCTTCCGGTGCAACCTGTTCACCATCCGCCCAACGGGAGCGCTGTTCCTGAAGCAACTCGCGTTTCAGGCGACGTGCTTCGAGGAAGCTTGGCTCCTCGGCAAACCCACGCCCAGCACCACAGAGCAGCAAGCTCTCAACGCTGGAGTCGTTCTGTTGGCTCATGATGGATTCTCCGCCGACACGGTGTCGGTGGTTGCCTGATTACCTACGCCTGGGCGCGCGTTTCGTGTCCGGAATCCTGCCGCCGTTGGGAAACGTGATGCCATCGAGACCAGATCGGCGTGGACCTGCCTGACTGCTTCTGAACGAACCAGAGAGGACAGCGGCCATCACGGGAAGCCACGCAAAATTCGCGTCCAAGACGTCCGCATCATCAACGCGAATGTCGGTCATTTCTTCGGCAACACCGTGGGACGGCACCGCTTCCTTCGAGGTCGCGCCGTTGAAATCGATGCTCTCAGACGAAGGCTGTTCGACAGGCGAAACTAAATCGGACGACTCAGGAAGTTCTTCGGAGGAAACATCCGTCACCGAACCATCGGCGGATGGCGTCTCCAACTCGGCAGCTGCTTCGCGCGGCTGTGGCGTCGCTTGATCACCCGACTCGTCGTTCGCGACGTCATCGTCCTGCGACGTGAATCGTTGAGCGCTCCACGGCAAATCCAGCAACGCGAGGTCGCTCAAGCCCGTTCGCTCGAACCAATCCGGCAAGCGTAGAGCGATGCGATCTTCGCCAGCCGGTGCGAGAACTCCGGAAGTGACTCCGACCCCACCCACCAGCCGCTCGCCGAAGGCCAACAGCAACGTCCCCGGCACTTGAACATTCGTCTGATTCCCCAAGCCGGACGTGATGCTGTCATTCCCTGCTCCGGCCGTGTTGCCCAGATTGTCGCCGACTGGTCCCGTGGAGAGGACGACTTGCAGCGGAACAGCGGGCAGCGGAGTAGTTCCCGCCAAACGCAGTTGCAGTGCCGGGGCTGCGCCTACAGTGAGCGGCGGCGGATTGTCGTACACGCCGCCGAGCTCGACTTCGATGTGATACGTCACGTCGCTGGAGGCTGCGGCGTCCCAAGGACCGACGCACAAGACATATTTTCCGGCCGGCAGAAACCCCAGCAGTCCCTGGCCACGCGGCTGCGAGGCCAACGGCAAGACTTGGCCATCGAGGTCGAGCACCTGGATCGCCGGAGCGGCTCCGCTGCCGGTGCTCGTCTGCGTGACGAAGTACGATTGCGTCTGCAACAGTTCGAACTGGAAAAAGTCCGCCGTATCAGCCGGGTGACCGACGTTCGTCACGGCGTCGCGCGTCACGGTCACACCCGATTGCAATTCGTGCGGGAACAGGACGCCGAGGTTTTGAGCGGTCTCGAACGAATCGTTGCCGGCCGAATTTTGCAGCCGGGTCGCGACTCGAGATGTGTCGGCCACGGTGAACCGCGCGATGAAATCGCCGCCAGCGTCGTTGCCGACCAACGGATTCCCTGCCAAGTCCGTAAGGTCCAACGCGCCGGACAGATGTAGTTCGAACTCGCCGTTCGGCAAACCGTCGAGCATCAGAAAGCGAGCGGTTCCGGTCGTTGCGTCGTACGACTGAAAGCGCGGAAAATATTGTGTGCCGTCTGCTCCCTGGATGAACACGGCGCTGACCGTGCTGTCACCCACTTGCAGGAACGCCTTGTAGGCCAATTGTTGCAGGTTGACGACTTCACTGAATTGAAGGCTGAGATGTGTCGGCCCGTGTGGCAGGTTTTCAACCTGCCCGCCTGTCAGTTCCACCTCGCCAAGGTTTGGCAGGTTGAAAACCTGCCCCACGACTTGCGGCGATTCCGCATCGGCGTAGACCAGCAGATCGAGCACGTAATTGCCGACGGATCCGCCGTTGAGTCCGCTGTGAGCGAGGTGGGGATCGAAGATGCCGTCGGGGCCGTACTCCGCGTCGTTGCCGGAACTCGAGACCGCCAGGAAGTAGTCGCCAGCGGATAGCCCTGAGAACAGAACAGCGTCGGTGAAGAACGGAAACTGCCCGTTGCTCGATTCGGTCGGGTTGAGCGTGTTGTTGTTCGTCGCGACGAATTCGAGTGAGCCGAATTCATCGGCTCGGAAGAGCGTCAATGCCGGGTCGAGCGGTGAGCCGATGCGTCCTGCGTAGATTTCGGCGACGAGCGCGAATTGGCCGTCGCCGGTGATCGAGAGTTGATACAGATCGACGTCCGCCGCCGGATTCATGGCGAACGGGTCTTCGCTGGCGAAGTCGTAGAAGGGGTCGTCACCGATCATGCCGCTGACCTGCAATCGTCGGATGGGCGCCAAGTCGCCCAGATTAGTGGCCGTGTCCGGCGTGTCGTCACCGCTATTATTGGATTCGAAGTCAGGCGCGAAGGGATCGTGATTCCCCGCTGGTGCATCGCCGCTGGCGATCGCGATGCGGACGCCGTAGTCGGTCGCCGCGCCGAGCAGTCCACTGTCCACCACGAACGGATGGAAGTGCCGATTCCCCGCGCCGCTCACCGCGACGAAGTACGTCCCCGCTTGCAGCTCGATATCGACTCGCGCGTCGGAAGAGTTGTTCGCATCGGCCTCGCTGCGGCCGAGCAAGCGATGCTGCAACGGGACCGCCGGATCGAACTCGGCCAGTTGATCGCCATAGAGCGTCAACACCACAGGAGTGCTCGCCTCGCCGGCATCCGGCAGCGACGTGATCTGTACTCGGCCGGTGGACTCCAGTGTGAAGCGGAACCAATCGACATCCGTAGCCGAGTCACTCCGTGACTCGGATTCTCCGTCGCGGAGCGACGGAGCTACGATCGCCCCGATGAATTCCGCGTCCTGACCATCTCGAACGCTGCCGAGGTCTTGTGCCGTGTCGAGCGTGTCGTTCGGCTCGGTGTCCCCCTGCGGATTCAGCAGTCCTGCCCAAGCATCGCCCGACAGCAGGCTGCGAGTCTCCAGCGATTCCAAGTCGGCGCGATACCTCGGCCGTCGCGCGCCGCGCGAGGCTCGCCGAGTGTTCGCCATCGCGGATTTCAATAACGAGACCATGAGATGGCCTCCGACGAGGACGGGAGATCGACACGAAAAACTATAGGTCAGGATTTCGGGTCAGGCGGCTTTTTCCAACGAGCCCGACGCGCTCGTGAGGGATGCTCGCCCGAATCCGTCGCTGGCGCGTCGGGCTCGTTTCGGAATTAAGTGCCTTGCCCGCACGACTGTTAGCGGCTGCGGTAGTAACGCCCGTTGAGCCAAGCCTCACTGCCGAAGAGTTCGTCGACCGCTGCTGGTAACTCAGCAAGGTCAGCCAATCCCGCTTGCCGACGGTTGGCAGTGACCAGCTCTGACGATTCGGTCGTTAATTGCGATTCAGCTTGGTCGGAGCGTTGCCATGCATCGAAATGTTCTTGGAATCGGTCTGCTCCCGAACCGCTGCCCGGATTCAAGTCGGAGTCGTGATGGTCTTGTCCCTGCTGCACGTGCGAAGCATCCGAGGTTGGAATCTCTTTGGAGTCATCGTCTTCCTGGTCGTGGTCATGTCCGTTCGGATCGAACGGATGCAGGTCAGTGCGATACCGTTGGAAGTAGACGCCATTGGCGTCCGCCGCTCCATTGCCGCTCCAAACCACGATCGCCTGGCCCAGCAGATTGATCGCCACGGAGGCATTCTTCTGGTCACCGGCGGCCGTCGAATTGACTGTCAACTCCCCTTCTTTCTTTTGGCCAAGCTTGTTGAGTTGCTGCGCAAACACTTGCAGACCGGAGCCGGTCACTCCCGCGTTCGTCCAAGTCACGTAGGCGTCGCCGCCGGCATCGACCGCGACCGAGGAATCGGTTTGATCGCCCGTCGTGGAGGTGTTGACGCGGATTTCCGTCCCCTGAGCCAACCCCGCCGCGTTGTAACGTTGCGCGTAGATGCCGGTGCCGCTGCCGTCTTGGGCGGCACTGGTCCACGTCACGAGAAAATCCCCCGTGAACGGATGCAGGCCGATGGCCGGATCGGTCTGATCGTTGGCGGTCGTGGTGTTGACGCGGAACTCACCGCCGAGTGGTGCGACCAGAGTGCCCAGCAAGCCGTTGTAGCGCCGCGCGTAAACGCCGGAGCCACTGCCGTCTTGCCCGACGCTCCCCCAGGTGATGACGAAATCGCCGCTGGTTCGGTTGATCGCGACGGCCGAATCGGACTGATCTCCATTGGTGCCGACGTTGACGAGGAACTCACCGCCAAGTGACACACCCAACGAGTTGAAGGCCCGCGCATAAACTCCCAAACCGCTGCCGTCTTGGCCGGCGCTGTTCCAGGTGATGACCGAATTCCCTGCGTTATCTTTCGCCACCGCGGGAGCCGTTTGGTCGCCGACGGTCGTCGAGTTAACTTGGAATTCACCGCTCAGCGGAAGTCCGGCCGCGCTGTAACGTCGCGCGAAGATTCCGGAACCGCTGCCGTCCTGACCGACGCTGGTCCAAGTGATCGTGAAGTTGTCCAACTGATCCATCGCGACCGTCGGTTCGAGTTGATCACCAGCCGTCGTGGTGTTGACCAAGAACTCGCCGCCCAACGGAATCCCGTTCAGGAAACGCCTGGCGTAGACGTTCCAACCACTGCCGTCTTGATTGACGGTGGCCCAAGTGGCCACGGATTTCCCGGAGTAGTCTGACGTGGCGACCGCGCGGTCGTTGGTCTGCTGAGTGGTTGTGGCGGCGAGATTCACCAACGTCTCGACTCCCATCGCGATGGCCACGCCGCCGCCGGACGTGATCGGATTGCCGTTGGCCAACTGCGTATTGGGGTACGTCACGGCTGGATCGGCCGCGGTGCCCATGTTGAGCACCAGTGCGTATCGTCCAGTCTTGAACGCGGCGATCGAATTAGCGCTCGACACTTTCGCGTAGTAGGTCTGCCCCGTGGAGATCCCGTTGATCGTGGCGGTGATCGTCGTGCCGTACACGGTGGACGCCGCCGTCGCGGTCGCCTTGACCGTCCCCGCGCTGTCGAGGATTTCGATCTTCGGATTCAGCAGGCTCAAGCCCTGACTGACAACTTTCGCCTTCAACGTCGTGCTGCTGCCAGCGGGCACGACGAACTTGAAGTAGTCGAGATCGGTGCTGGTCGTCAAATCCAGGCTGTTGACGACGGCGGTCTTCGTCGTGGCGTTGATCGTGACGATTGTGGCCGCGGCCGTGGTGTTGTTGGCCTCTTGGCTGTCGGCGGCTCGCGCGGCCCCGCCACTGTAAACGGACTTGATGCCGGCGATGTCGTCCGCGTTCAGCGCCGAATCCACCCCGTTATACGTCGGGTACAGGCAGGCGGTTGCGACCGTCGAGTGATACATCCCCAGAGCATGGCCGAACTCGTGCATCGCGACCGTGAATAGGTCGTAGGTGGTGCCGACGTTGAACGTGATCCCGGTGTTGAACTGGATGTCGCCAGCGATCGAATAATTGTTGATCGGCGGTGGCAGATACGCTTGCGCTAAAGCGCTCGTGCCGAAGTTGAACCCGCCGATGCGGATGTCGCCGAAATTCGGATCGCCCTGCTGATAGCTGCCCGAACCGGACGTGGCGCCGTTGTCCGTCACGACGGCGAAGTTGATGTTCGTCTGCTGTGCCCAATACTGCGCTGCCTTGAGAATCTGGTTCTGCCAAGTGGCCGCCGAGCCGAATTTCGTGTTGAACGTGCTGACCAGATTGCTGGTCGCTCCGCCCAAGTTCGTGCCGTCGGGCATGAAGCTGAGGGTGATCAGGTCTTTGTTCGGCCAGGCATTACCGGAGGTCGCGTACAGGAGAACCCGTTTCTCCAACGTCTCGACCTTGGACCGCGAAGCTCGTCGTTCGCCGCGAGAATTTTTCTGCCGTTCCGAACCACGCAGCAACCCCGACAACGTCCGAAGCAGTTTCATGATGTCCCCCTTTTGGCCTCGAAGAAGAATTCTTCGAGTCACTCAGACGTCCTCGGAAAAACGGCTCCACACGGGCCGCAGCAATCCGAGAATCAAGCTCCGTCAATTTTGCGCTCGCGACGCGGGGGAAGCGTCGTGTCACTCCGTTCAAGCCGAGCAAGCGTAGGTCAGCATCGCAGGCTGTCAAATTGTCCGATGCGATCCGGGACAAATCTCGACAGCAGAGAATTTTAGATTTGCCAAATTCTTCGCAGCTAATTAGAAGTTTGCCCGTAGAGTTCACTCAATCCACCCAATCCAATCAGCCGGTCTTTGGAGAGCACCAGCCGCTGGATTCACGCTGAATTTGGTTTGACGGAATGCGATTCCGGTTGGAACTGATTCTGCGTGATAAATGTGTTTTTTCGAGATTTCTGAATTCCCGGCTTTTCAGGCAGAAAGGTGCTCGCAATGTTGTTTCCCTCCCGTCTTTATGAAGTGGCCCGGCAAGTTGTAGGTCTGAATTCATTGCGTCGGAGCGCCGCGCGGCGACGGCGGCAATCGACGGGGGAGTGCTTGGAGCCGCGCATGCTGCTGACGGTTTCGTCCTATGTGCCGGCCTATGTCCTTGAGGCTCCGTTGGAGGGCGTCTCCGCTGCCATCAACTCGTTTCAATTCCCCACTTTTGGCGATGTGGATGCCGACGGAGATTTGGACCTGCTGCTGGGCCGATCCGGTGGGCTGACTTACTTCAAGAACATTGGCAATTCGACAACTCCAGTCTTCAAAGAGCAGTCGGGCAAATACGACCCATTTGCGGGGGTCACGGCGGCACTGCAGGAACAATTCGGCCCAAGTATCTTGTCGAATCCCACGTTGGCGGATTGGGATTCCGACGGCGACTTGGACTTGGCCTTGGGCCTGAGTTCGACAATCCTGGCGTTCGAGAATACTGGTTACAAGAAGACGATGCCGAACTTCGTCGGCCTCACTGGCACCGACAATCCATTCGACGACGTTGTCATTTATCCCGTCATAAACATGTCGATTGCGTTTGGCGATCTGGATGGCGACCAGGATCTCGACGCGGTATTGAATTCGGGCTATGTCCCAAACACGGATTCTTACATATTCACACCGTATTATTTAGAGAATCAGGATGGTGTGTTCGAGCCCAGCACGGGAGTCGACAATCCGTTTGACCAAGTCTTTGTCGGTCAGTTCAGTTCGCCTGAGCTCGGTGACCTGGATGGTGACGGCGATTGGGATCTTGTGGTGGCGCGTTTCAATAACTTCACCTTTAGACCCGAACTCGTGTTCTATGAGAACACCGGCAGTCCAGCCGCAGCCAGCTTCGGCTTCCTTCCCGCGACAGGTTCCATCGTCGGCCAACTGGACACAGCGGGATCGTCTTACGCTCCGGCATTGGGTGATCTGGATGACGACGGCGACCAGGATCTGTTGGTTGCGATGGTCGGGGCGGAGAATGGTCCGTTCCAGTACTTCCGAGCCTCGGGAGATTCTCGCAATGCGCCCGTGAACACCGTCGGCACCGGTCGTTTTAGTATTTATGATGGTGTGAACATAACGGAAGACGCGGCATTGGTCTTTTCCACGGCGACCTTCAGTGCCTTTTCAGTGGCTGATGCGAATGCTGACAGCAGCCCCCTTCAAATCACGCTGGAGGCCAGCCACGGCACGCTCACGCTGGCGACGACGTCGGGGCTCGTATTCAGTTCCGGTGACGGCATTGCAGACGCCGTGCTCACGTTTCAGGGCACGTTGTCCGACATCAATGCCGCGCTGGACGGACTGAGCTTCGTGCCCGACCTCAACTACATCGGCGACGCCCAAATCAGCATCACCACGAATGACCTGGGCCAACCCGGCGGGGGAGTCGCCCTCTTCGACTCGGACAGTCTTCCCATCCAGGTGAGGTCCGTGCAGGAAACACTCACGGAACTCCGTTTCTTTATCGGCCAGTTCGTCTCGAACGGTGATCTCACGGTTGGCCAAGGAGATGCTCTGCTGAAGAATTTGGTACTAACAGGCGACCTCAGCGTCGACGTGCGTAACTTGCAAACGTATCTGCACATCGCCACGGGGTTCACCCAAGGAGGGGTCATTCCGCCCGGCTTCGAACCGATCTTCCTCCAATTGGCCGAGGACATGCTGACAGGCCTGCTGACGGACTAGATCGCTTCGAGTTCACTCCGCAACTCGTTGCTGAGCGAAAGCCAGAATGGGGACGCAGCTCTTTTGCCATGACCGGTCGTCGGGGCTTGCCCGGCCTGTGTGAGTCGTTGCGACAGCGCGCGCTCAAGGAGTGCGGCCATCGAGCTGGCGGCGACAACCTTGATCCAATCGCGACTGACGATCCAGAATCCGTTTCGGGATTGATTGCTCTGCTCCTCAAGACATTATTCAGACACGCCCGTCGTGCGGGAGATGGCGGCCTGTTTTTCTGACTGCTGAGGGTAATTGGGTCTGCCACTGCGGCATCTCTCGCATCATGACCAGACAGAATACAGCCTTGTGATGAACGCTTCAGGACTTAATAATGTGTTGCCGTAAACGCTGCCGATGCATTCACGAGACCGCGTCCGCACGACTCTGCCCGCCACTAAAATTCTGCCCGCCACTAAAATCTGCTTGGGAGCGCCACCATGCTTCGAATCAACGCCGGGACTTCCCCGAAGTATTGTGACGGACTTAGCCGCCGGAGCTTTGTGCAACTGGGTGTGGCGGGGATGGCGGGGGTTGGACTGGGTGATGTTTGGCGAGCTCGAGCCGCATCTGCGAACGAATCGCGGTCGAAGAAGGACACTTCCGCGATCCTGATTTGGCTCGACGGCGGGCCGAGCCATCTCGACCTGTACGACCTCAAGCCGGAAGCTCCCTCCGAGATTCGTGGCCTCTGGAAGCCGATCCCCACGAACGTTCCGGGCATCGAAATCTCCGAGTTGTTTCCTAAGCAGGCTCAGGTCGCCGACAAGTTCTCGATTGTGCGATCGCTGCATCACGATAACGGAGATCATTTCTCCGGCGGGCATTTGATGCTGACCACCAAACACATGGGAGTTTCCGGCGTGATGGCCGCCGGAAGGTTCCCTGGTGTCGGTGCGATCGTTGCGCGTGAGCGAGGTTCACGACAGCCCGGCATGCCGGCCTATGTCGCCGTGCCGTATGCCGCCAGCATCGGCCTCGTTCCCGGCTACTTCGGCGCGAACTTCTTGGGAGTGCAATACGACCCGTTCCAGCCGGGAGGTGATCCGAACCAGCCCAACTATCAGGTGCAAAACCTCAATCTTGTTCCCGGCCTGAATATCGAGCGGCTCGAAAGCCGGCGCGAACTGAATCGCCAGCTCGATCAAATTCCGCGGGTCGCCGAACGACAAGGACTGTTCACCGCGATGGATCGTTTTGATCAAGACGCCTTCGAGTTCGTCGCGGGCGCTCGTGCTCGCAGAGCATTCGACATCAATCAAGAAGACCCGCGGTTGCGCGATCGGTACGGGCGACACAATTGGGGACAAAGCACTCTGCTGGCGCGGCGGCTTGTCGAGGCCGGCTCCACATTCGTCACGGTACATTACGGCGGATGGGACCATCACTGGGATCTGCAAGCCGGCATGAAAACCTATCTGCCGATCGTCGACTCCGCCGTCTCGACACTGTTGATGGACCTCGACGAACGCGGGATGCTCGACTCGACCCTCGTGAT
>CAZPUJ010000284.1:0-7184 GCA_964589725.1 uncultured Planctomycetaceae bacterium | reverse complement strand
ATGCACTGTCCGGCCGAAACGGTTTCCATGAGCGGGATGACCAGCGTCTCGGCATTCGCGTTGATCGTGTCCGACTTCAGGCCGAGTCCCCAGTGCGTCGCGCGCTCCATACCGACGTCGCGCAGACCCCACGGCGGATACTTGGCGTAGCGGACCGCTCGATCGACCTCCTCGGGAGTGTAAACCTGCGGCACGACGATGCCCGCCGCGCCGATGTCGAGTACTCGTTTGATCAGACCTTGTTCGATCTCCTGAATCCGCACGAGCGGCACGGTGTGGGAGTTCCGCGTGGCCCGCACGTGTTCCAAGATATCTTTGAAATCCAGATGCCCGTGCTCGGCGTCGATCACGACCCAGTCGAGTCCCAGCATCACGGCGATCTCAGTGATCGTGGGCGATTCGAGCGTCACCCACAAACCGGTTGTGGGCTGACGACTGGCGAGTTTCTTCTTCAGCGAATTGTTCGGCATAATCCACGCCTCCTTCAATGCGATTGTGCGGCCGGAGCCAGATTCCTTGGAAACCGTGCGGACATCACTGACACCAACCGCTCGCCGTCCAGCGCCGCGAATAGCGCGGCTGTGCAGGGTTGAGATTCGATCAATTTCAAACCGCGCTCCGGGCCGAGCACGCTCACGGCCGTGGCCAGGCTGTCGGCAGTGATGCCGTCCGGCGCGATGACCGTCACACTGCTGCGTCGGGTCAGGCCGAGGCCAGTCTGCGGGTCAACGATGTGCGAGTACCGCTGACCGCTGAGTTCGACGAATTGGAACGCATCGCCTGACGTTGAGATCGAGCAATTCGCCAGCCTCACGAATTGTTTCGGCGGCGCATCAGGCTCGCGGAGTGAGGCGATGCCGATGCGCCAGCCGGTTTCGCCGGGCGGCGGGTCGCCCAGCACAATGTCTCCGCTGCCGTCGATCATCGCGCGCGAGATCCCGTGTTGGCGGAGCACCTTCAACGCCTCATCGCCGGCGTATCCGACCGCAATGCCGCCAAGGTCCAGCTTCATGCCGGCCTGGAGAAGCTCAACGGTGCCGTACGATGGGCACTCTTGCCCATCCTTGCCTTCGCCAGCTCGTAGCGGTCGGGCAGGGGTGCCCAATCGACACAGCTTGATATTCCGAAACCCAACCAGCTCGCGCGCCTCGGCCAAATGTTTCGCGTTCGGTAGTTCTTTTTGTCGCCTCGCACGGCGCCATAGTTTGACTAGCGGTCCGACCGACACATCGAACGTGCCGTCCGAGGCTGCCGAGACCTCTGCTGCTTTGCTCAGCACAAAGAACAACTCGCGGGAGACTGCCACTGGCTTGCCCGGTCCAGAGTCGCGGCAGAGCCGCATCAGTTCGCTCGACGAGTCGTAGTCGCTCATGAGCGAATTCAGATGCTCGATCCTGGCCCACACCGCCGTAATGGCCTGATTTGCGACCGCTTCGTCGCAGGCATAGAATGCCGCTACGAACGGCACGCCCATTTGCGTGCGAGAAAACTCGAAACGCCGCGTAGCGGCATTGGCTGAACTGTTTGTTCGCGGAGATTCGTCCGCGTCCTCCGCGAAAATGTCATTCGACGTCAGCAAGGCCCAAATCAACAGAAGTCGCCGCAGCACTAGCCCGACGCGCAAGCGAGGAACTTGAATATCCCCTGACGTTCGCACCTCGCTTACGTGTCGGGTTAGTGTGCGGAGTGCTGAAACGACCGCCAATCGGGCGGAGACTTTCGACAGCGGAAAAGTAACTGGAGATCGCGTCATGAGTGGTGGCAGACTAAGTGGCACGAGGCGGCTCGTGCAAGACGGCCGATGCGCCTTTGTCCTCGGTTTTGCGTTTGCGTGCTCGTGCCTTGGACCGGCCGCGGCCTTCGCTCAGTCCAACAAGGACGCCGACGCCAAGACCGAAAAGGAAATGAAGCCCTACAAACAACTGATTCCGGGCACCGAGGTCAGCTACGAAATGGTGCCAATCCCCGGCGGCGAGTTTTTGATGGGCAGCCCGGACTCGGAAGCCGGGCGTCAAACGGACGAAGGCCCGCAGGTAAAGCTGAAGATCGAGCCGTTCTGGATGGGCAAGTACGAAGTCACCTGGAACGAGTACGATATTTGGAGCTTCAACCTCGACATTCAACGCCGTAAGACGTTGAAACTCGCGGCATTGGACCGCGATGCCGAGTCGGACGCGGTCACTCGCCCAACGAAGCCGTACACCGACATGACCTTCGGCATGGGCCACGACGGCTTCCCCGCCATCTGCATGACGCAACTGGCCGCGAAGACGTACTGCCAGTGGCTTGGCGAAAAGACCGGCCACTACTACCGTCTGCCGACCGAGGCTGAATGGGAATACGCTGCTCGTGCCGGCACGAAGACCGCGTACAGCTTCGGCGACGATCCCGCCAAGCTCGATGAGCACGCTTGGCACTTCAATAACAGCGACGAAAAGTATCATCCGATCGGTAAGAAGAAGCCAAATCCGTGGGGCTTGTACGACATGCACGGCAACGTGTCGGAATTCTGTCTCGACCAGTATGAGGAAGATCGCTACGCCAAGTTGAAGAGCGATCCCGCTCTCGCCGCAACGCCGCTGGCCGTCGTCAGCAAGCTGTACCCGCACGTCGCGCGTGGTGGCTCGTGGGACGACGATCCTGAAGGACTTCGTAGTGCGTCGCGATACTTTTCCAAGCCCGACTGGAAAATCCAAGACCCACAGATTCCCAAGAGCATCTGGTACTTCACGGACGCGCTGCATGTCGGATTTCGCATCGTCCGCCCGCTGCGGATTCCCAACGCCGAAGAACGTCTGCGGCTGAATCTCGATCCGGAGAAAGAGATCAAGGATCGGGACTGACGTCGGAGTTCCACCTTCAGGCCGTGTGTTTCAATGGAAGAACCGTCCCGCGACAAGCCATCGAATTGAATCCTCGTCGCCTGACTCTCTGAGTCTGGCCTTTTTCACACAGTCCCGAATTGGAGAATCAGTCTGTTTTTTAGGAGCCGTAATGTTCACCCGCCTGTGCCTGCTGCTTTGTGCGTCTCTTGCCGTAACTTCAGCCATCCGCGCCGCGGACCCGCTGCAACCGATGCCGGATACGCCGTTGGCGATCAAGGCGGTGCGAGCGTTTCCGGAACTGAAATTCCGCCGGCCGGTGTTGCTAACGAACGCGGGAGACGGGTCGAATCGCATTTTTGTTTGCTCGCAGCCGGGTAAGATTTTCGTCTTCCCAAACAAGCCGGACGTCGAGGAGGCCGACACGTTTTTGGACTGGGAAAGAAAGACGATCTACAAGGACGAGGAGTTTGAAGAGGGCATTCTGGGCCTCGCGTTTCATCCGAAGTTCAAGACGAACGGCGAGTTCTTCATGTACTACACCGAGCCGCCGCACATCTCGGTGATCTCGCGGTTCAACGTCTCGAAGGACGATCCAAACAAGGCCGACCCGGCGTCTGAAGAGCAAATCCTTCGCATCCCGCAGCCGTTCTGGAATCACAACGGCGGCACGATCTGCTTCGGCCCGGACGGATTTCTCTACATCGGTCTTGGCGATGGCGGCAGCGCGAACGATCCGTTCAGAAATGGCCAGAACCCGAAAACAGTGCTCGGCAAAATCCTCCGCATCGACGTCGATCACAAAGACGCCGGGAAGAATTACGCGATTCCGAAAGACAATCCGTGGGTCGGTAAAGCTGACGCCGCGCCGGAAGCGTTTGCTATGGGAATCCGCAACTCGTGGCGAATCAGCTTCGATCGCAAGACCGGCACGCTCTGGCAAGCCGACGTCGGACAAGACCTCTGGGAAGAAATCAACATCATCACCAAGGGGGGCAATTACGGCTGGAACCTGCGTGAGGGCCTACACAAGTTCCTCAACGGGTCCGACCCGCGTCCGGACCTGATCGAGCCGGTTTGGGAATACCACCACAGCATCGGCAAGTCGGTCACCGGCGGAATCGTCTATCGCGGCCAGAAACTGCCGGAGTTGCAAGGCTGTTATCTCTACGGCGACTTCGTCAGCGGCAAGCTGTGGGCACTCAAGTATGACGAGAAAGCGAAAAAAGTCGTCGCCAACTACATCCTGCAAGGCGATAATCTGCCAGTGATGACCTACGGCGAAGATGAAACTGGCGAAGCCTACTTCACCACACCCTTCGGCCAGATTTTCACGTTCGCGAAGGGCGAATGATACTCAAAACCGGTACGCCAGATCCGTGCAGACATAGCTGAGGCCGGTCATGTCGCCGAAGGGGAGCGGTTGCTTGGTTTCGCCGAGCAGATACAGCGGCAGGGGGCGGGGTTGTTGCCAGTAGCCGGCTGCAAGCAGGTGCTCGATCAAGTCGGTTTGCAGGTGCGAGACCAGCGTCGAGAGCGCGACACCGCCTTCGCGGAAGACTTGCCAACGGACTTCGTGAAGCAGGTCGCTGAGCAACGAGCGGCGCATGGGATCGGCCCACAGCGCCACTTTCCAGAAGTCGGCGGCTTGCGCGCCGCGCCAGAACACGGCAGCCGCGTCGATACCGCTGAGGCCTGTAATGTAGCACGTGCGCATCGCGATTGAGGGACAGCGACCCATCGACCACTTCAGGTCGTCGAAGCGATGGTGCGGATGCCATTCGGAGTGATGTTCGTTTTCGATCAACTCGGCCACCACGGGCGAGAGACCTGCCTCGGTGATCACGGTGGGGCGACGTGCGGAGGGGCGGCTGACACAGCGAATAGGGACACTTCGCAGAAATGTCCGGCCAAGCCATTCAGCCAGTCGAGTTCGCTCGCCCAGTTTCTTCAGCGCGGCACCCAGTCGCAGCGGTTGCCAGAAGACCAAGCCGGCGTCGTTGACAACATGATTAGACAAGTGCGGCATGATCGTCCGCGCCTTGCCGCTGCCGCCCAGCGAAATCCACGGCCGATGCAGCGACATCGCGTGAGTCGCCAAAACCAGACCCATGCCTTGGCTGATGTTCGGATCGGCGACGGACCAATCGCAGCCCCAAACCATATCGATCCGCTCATCGTGGCGACGCACACTCCAAGGGATCAACCCGATAAAACCGTTGATCTGGCCGTCGCGGATCCAGACGTAACCGCGCTCGCGGCCCCGGTTGAAGTTCGCGTCGTAATACTTCCACTCGACGACGTCGCCGGACATGCCTCGTCGGCCGAGGTAGTCCTTGACCTGATCCTTGGGAACGTCGTGCAACGCCAGAATGGCATCGTCCATGATTGAACGCGACGCGAGAGTCGCTTCCTGCGATGAGGCGGGATGTGTGCGTCGGCATTGATGGCCGACGCGCGAGAAGGGGCCGGAGTCTAGGTCACTTTCGGCGATGGGGTCAATTCGCATTTCAGCAACGGTCGCCGCTCCAATGACACGGGGTTGGTGGAGGAGTGCGCTCAAGAAGACGTTGAGCCACTTCGGGTTGGTCTGTTACAAGTCCGTGTCGTGTGCCCTCGAGCGAATGAATGAGTCAGCCGGAGTGAGGCGATGGAGTGCGTGCGGCTTGGCGTGGTGATCAATGGGACTGGTGTCGGCGGGGCCGAGCTGATGCTCGGTCGCGTGCTGACTCGGCTGCCGCCGGATGAATTCGACGTGAAGGTGTTTTCGTTGGACTCGTGTGAGCGGGTCGCGGAGCAACTGGCCGACGTGGGCATTCCGGTCCAAGCGATGAATTTTCTGGGACGACGAGCGAGTCCGTTCGACATCGTGACGCTGGCTCGCGAGCTGAAGAAGTTTCAGCCGGATGTCGTACAAGGCTGGATGTATCTCAGCAATCTTTACGGCGGTCTGGCGGCGAAGCTCGCGCGACGCGACGTACCGGTCGTCTGGAATATTCGCCACAGCACGCTCGATCCGAGTATTGACTCGCGATCGCTGCGGTTGTCCGCGTGGATCGGCGGCAAGCTGTCGCGATGGGTGCCGGAGCACATCATTCTGAATGCCGAGGCGGCTCGTGCGGCGCATCGCCGGGTCGGCTACGTGGCGGACAAGCTGGAAGTCATTCCGAATGGTTTCGACATCAGCGAGTTTCGGCCGAATCTTGAATCGCGGCAGCGAATCCGCCGCGAGTTGGCTGTCACTGGCGACACGCCGCTCGTCGGCTTGGTGGGGCGATTTCATCCGCACAAGGATCATCGGACGTTTGTCCAAGCCGCTCGCGTGGTTGCCGATCGGCTGCCGAGTGCTCACTTCGTGTTGGTCGGTGACGACCAAGTTTACTCGGCGACCGAGATTTGGAGTTGGATCGACAAAGCCGGGCTGCGCGAGCGGTTTCACTTGCTCGGTGTTCGGAATGACGTCGCCACGATCGATGCGAGTCTGGATGTCTCGGTTTGTTCCTCGACGACCGAAGGCTTTCCGAATGTCGTGGGCGAGGCAATGGCTTGTGGCGTTCCGTGCGTGGCAACGGACGTCGGTGAATGTGCCGAAGTCGTCGGCGAAACAGGCTTGATCGTGCCGAAACAAGACCCGCAGCGGCTAGGTGAGGCGATCGTTGAATTGTTGACGTTACCTCAAGATGCTCGCGTGGCCTTGGGGCAAGCGGCACGGCGGCGGATTGTCGAACGATACGACATCGTCAAGATCGTGGCTCGATATCGGCGGCTGTGGCAGGAACTGGCAGGCGTGTCCGAGCAATCTCAACCGGCGGTTCGGCGGCGGGCGGCATGAGCGCAGTTGGAGATTTGTCAGATGTCAGTCGAAATTAGTCCTCAATCAAGCGACCCCACTGGGCTTGCCCCGGTGGTTTAACGGATTCTGCACTACTGAGCCGTTTGTTTCGCTCGACGCCGAGTAGTGCAAAATCCCGCGAGCCACCGGGGCAAGCCCGGTGGGGTTCTCTTGTTTGAAGATTAGTCCGAGCCAACCGACCACGGACGAAAATCAAATCCGTCTTTCCGCACTCGGCGTCGCGAACTACAAGTCCGCACCTTTGAGAACAACTTGGGTGGCGAGGGACGCCGCCATGCGAGGAGAGGTCATCGGATGACCAGGTCGATCGGCGGGTTGCTGGCGGGCGTTTGCGTGGTCGCGCTGAGTGGTTGCCATCCGGCATTCACTCGCGTTCCTGACCTTGTGCCGCGCACGCCGCAGCAAGAGAAGTTGGAGGCGAACTACTTCGACCCGTTGCCCGATCACAACGCCGGTCCTTCGACCGATCACCGCCCCGCCGGCTTCGAACTACCACGGACGATGCCGCG
>CAZPUJ010000283.1:0-5035 GCA_964589725.1 uncultured Planctomycetaceae bacterium | reverse complement strand
CGAGTGATCGTCGGGCAACACGACACGATCGAGCGGCTGGCAATTTGCATGTTTGCTCGCGGGCATGCGCTGCTGATGGGCGTGCCGGGGTTGGCCAAGACGCTGCTGGTCAGCAAGCTAGCGGAGACGATGTCGCTCAAGTTCAGCCGTATTCAGTTCACACCCGATCTCATGCCGATGGACATCACCGGCACCGACATCCTGCAAGACACCGACAGCGGAAAACGCGAGTTTCATTTCGTGCATGGCCCGATCTTCGCCAACATTGTGTTGGCCGATGAGATCAACCGCGCTCCTCCGAAAACGCAGGCGGCGATGCTCGAAGCGATGCAAGAATCCAAGGTGACAGTCATCGGCAAGCCGTTTCGGCTGGACGCACCGTTTCTCGTACTGGCCACACAGAACCCCGTCGAGCAGGAAGGGACGTATCCGCTGCCGGAAGCCCAGCTTGATCGGTTCATGTTTTTGATCGAGTTGGATTATCCGTCCGAAGCGGAAGAAGTGCAGATCGCTCGCACGACGACCGGCGAAGCGCTGCCGGACTTGAATCACCTCATGCACGCTGAGGACATCTTGCGACATCAACATCTCGTGCGGCGCGTGCCGGTGCCGGATCACATCTATCAATTCGCGGCGCGGCTAGTGCGGAAGACTCGGCCGAACGGTGAGACAGCGCCGGGGTGGCTCAAGCCGCTGGTGGCCTGGGGAGCCGGCCCGCGAGCGGTGCAGTATTTGATCCTGGGCGCGAAAGCTCGCGCGGCGTTGATGGGCAGCTACATGGTGCGACTGGAGGATATTCAAGCAGTCTCCGCACCAGTGTTGACGCATCGCATCATCACGACCTTCGCCGCTCAGGCCGAAGGGATCGACGCCAAGAAAATCGTGCGACGGTTGATCGAAGAGACCGCGACGGAAGCGTAGACCGAACACTTCACCGACCCCGGACACTCACAAGGGATCTGTCATGCGCCGACCTGCACAGCAGACTTGGCGAGTGGACTTGTGGCTTGCCAGCATTGCTGCTGCGGCTGCCGAATTCCTGCCGGTCGTGGCCGGTGAGGTTCAGCGGACTCGCAAGGAAGCGGATTTGGACGGCAAGCGAACCCTCATCATAACGGCGGATTACTGATGTTCGCCGATCGCCAGCCTCGCAGCTTCTTGGACACCGGGGCGTTGTCGCGGTTGGCGGCGGTGCCGCTGTGTTCTCGGCGGCCGATGCAAGGGAACGTGTCGGGGCGGCATACCAGTCCGCATCGCGGGGCCAGCGTCGAATTCGCCGAGTACCGAAAATACGTTTCCGGCGATGACCTGCGGCGGCTCGATTGGCGAGCGTACGGGCGCTCCGACCGCTTCTACGTCAAAGAGTTCGAGGCGGACACGAACCTGCGTTTGTGCGTGGTGCTCGACACGAGCGGCTCGATGGAGTTCGGTTCGACCGGCATCACGAAAATCGAGTACGCTCGCAAGCTGGCTGGCTCGCTGGCGTACCTGGCCTCGCAACAGGGTGATGCCGTCGGGCTGTCGTGCGTTGCGAACGGGATCGTCCGCAACATCCCGCCGAAACGCAGCCCGGCACATCTGATGAATGTGTTCGACATCCTCGAACAGACTCAGCCGAGTGGTGACACTCAACTCGTCCCAGTGTTGCACGAGTTGGCCGAGACGATTCGGCAGCGGGCATTGATCGTCGTGCTGTCCGACTTCTTCGTGGAACCAGATTTGCTGCGCGGCTGCTTCCAGCACCTGCGATTCCGCAAGCACGACGTCGCGCTGTTTCAGTTGCTCGATCCGCAGGAACTGAGCTTCACGTTCCGGCGTCCGATGCGGTTCATCGACATGGAAGGTGGCCCAGCCATCTTCGCCGAACCGAACGAGATTGCCGACCGGTACCAAAAAGCATTGCGGCAATACCTCGACGGGCTGAAACAAGTCGTGCTGGAATCGGCGATGGATTACCACCAAGTCAGCCTCGACGAAAACTTCGAGCAGGTGCTGATGCGATTCCTGGTCGGCCGCACGCGGACGAAAGGGGTGCGCTAACGAAACTCACCCCACCGGGCTTGTCCCGCTGGTTAAACGGATTCTGCACTACTTTCGGCTCAATTCGAGTAGTGCAGAATCCCGCGAGCCACTGGGGCAAGCCCAGTGGGGATTGCGTTCAAACTTTTCACGCTCCGTAATTGAAGTCGAACACGATGTCCTTTCTCCAACCAATGCTGCTCGCCGGATTGCCGCTCATCGCGCTGCCGATCTTGATTCACCTCATCAACCAACGGCGGTTTCAGACGATCCGATGGGGGGCGATGATGTTTCTGCTCGCCGCGAACCGGATGTCGCGCGGGTACGCGAAGCTCCGGCAGTGGCTGATCCTGCTGTTTCGCACATTGGCGATCGCCGGGCTGATCGTCGGGGTCGCTCGGCCGTTGGCGAGCGGCTGGCTGGGGCTGACCGCCGGAGGCCGGCCGGATACGACGATCATTTTGCTGGATCGCTCGCCCAGTATGAGACAGCAGGGTGAGGGACAAGTCGGCACGAAGCTCGACACCGGCCGGCAGCAATTGGCTCGGGCGTTGAACATGCTCGGCTCGGCCAAATGGGTGCTGATCGAGAGCACGACAAATCTGCCTCGTGAAATCGAATCGCCCGACGTGCTGACGAATCTGCCGACGACTGAACCGGCCAGCGCATCGGCCGATTTGCCGGCAATGCTGCAAGCGGCTCGCGATTACATTCAGGCGAACAAGTCGGGACGGACGGAGGTTTGGATTTGCTCGGATATCCGCGCCAACGACTGGAATGCCGAAAGCGGTCGCTGGGCTACGCTGCGCGATGCGTTCCTCGAACTCACGCAAGGCGTCCGATTTCATTTGCTGGCGTACCCGCACGCGGCGACGGGCAACGTAGCCGTGCGCGTGACCAACGTGCGACGGCAACAGGGCAGCGACAGCGCCGAATTGCTCGTGTCGCTTAAGCTCACTCGCGAAGACGAAAATAACCCGAAGCGTGAGCGAGGGACGGAAAGTAACCCGCGGCCGGAGCGAGGGTCGAATGCTTCAAGTCAACGCGACGCTGACGATCCCTCGCTGACGCGTCGGGTTACATTACCGATCTCGTTCGAGATTGAGGGAGCACGCTCGGAAATCACCGTCGAGATGAGCGGTTCGCAGTTCGAGTTGAACGATCACCGCATTTCGATCGAGCGGCAGAAGGAGCGCGGTTGGGGAAAAGTCTCGATTCCGGCCGATGCGAATTCGGCGGACAACGATTTCTATTTCGTGTTCGATCGACCGGCAGTGCGGCAGACGATCATCGTGGCCGACGACGCGAACGCCGCTCGGCCGTTGCAACTGTCGGCGGCAATCTCACCCGATCCGGCCGTGCGCTGTGCGGCCGAGGTGCTCACAGTCGATCAACTTCCGACCGTCGAATGGGATCAGATTTCGCTCGTGCTTTGGCAGGCCGCGCTGCCGGACGGTCCAGCATCGGACGCTCTGCAGGCGTTCGTGGATCGCGGAGGACAAGTCGTCTTTTTTCCCAGTCAAAGCGTGACGAGCGCGTCGTTCGCGGGAGCCTCATGGCAGTCGTGGGCCGAAACTCCTGACGGCATCGCGATCGAAACGTGGCGCGGCGATCAAGACGTGCTGGCACACACGCAAAGCGGCGCGGCTTTGCCCGTCGGTCAGTTGCAGATCCGCAAACACTGCGGCCTGACCGGCGAGCACATCCCGTTGGCGACGCTCAAAGGCGGAGTTCCGTTGCTGGCTCGTGTGACGACGAATCGCGGCGGTGTCTATTTCTGTACGACGACTCCAGCGGCCGGCGATTCGTCGCTCGCGGAGAACGGCGTCGTCTTGTACGTGCTGGTGCAACGCGCGCTCGCGACCGGAGCGGCAGTGCTCGGAAATACTCGGCAACTTGTGGCTGGGGATGTCTCCGGCGAACAGCCGACCGCTTGGCAACAACTCGCTGGCCGGTCGGCAGCGCTCTCGACCGAGTTCGCGTTTCACGGCGGCGTCTATTCGGCGGCCGAGCGACTGCTGGCGCTCAACCGCACGACGGCCGAGGATCAGGCGGCGGTGTTGCCCGATGGGCGAGTCGCCGAACTGTTTCAAGGGCTCGACTTCGCTCGCGTCGACGACAAAGCCGGCAACCTCGCCGCGCTGATTCAAGAAATTTGGCGTTTGTTCCTTGTGGCGATGATGATCGCGTTGATCGTCGAAGCGGCATTGTGTCTGCCGCGTTTGAGACCGAGCGTTGCCAACGCACCAGCAAACGATCGCTGGCTAGCGGGGGGCGTCAGCCCCCCAGTGGAAGCGAATGCCAGCGACCTGCGAACCGGGGGCCTGACGCCCCCCGCTAGCCATGAGCCGATCCTGGATCGGGGGCGAGAATGAATTCAACCCGCTCACTCACATTCCTATGGACTCCCGGATCGCTGACCGTTTCGGTGATCGCGGTCTTGGTCGCGGCCGGCTTCTGCTGGGCTGCGTGGCGGCGATCTGGTTATCGAACATCGTTTGGGATGCTGGAGTTGCTGCGATTGCTGATCGTCGCGCTGGCGGCAGTGATGTTCAATCAGCCGGAATGGGTCGAGGAATTTCGGCCCGACGAACAGCCGTCAATCGCGGTGTTGTGGGATGATTCGACCAGCATGGGGACTCGCGATGTCGCACCCAGCAGTTCGCCGGGGACGCCGAACTCGACGCTGATGACTCGCCAAGAGGCCATCGTCGGACTGATCGAAGCGTCGGCCTGGTCGAAGCTGAACGAGCGGATGAATGTCGTCATCCAGCCATTTTCGTCGCCGCTGCCAGGACGCGGGACCGATCTGCACGAGCCGCTGGTGCAGGCTCCGGAGAAGTTCAAGAACTTGCTTGGCATCGTGCTGATCTCGGATGGCGATTGGAACGAAGGTCCGCCGCCGGTGGAGGCGGCCTCGCGTCTGCGATTGAAAGGAGTGCCGGTCTTTACGGTCCCGGTGGGCAGTCCGAATCGGCTGCCCGATTTGGAATTGCTCAGCCTCGACGCGCCGACG
>CAZPUJ010000282.1:0-4822 GCA_964589725.1 uncultured Planctomycetaceae bacterium | reverse complement strand
CCACACAACGGTCATCAAACGGTACAAGCTCGTCCACGGCGTCGCTCCAAGTTCGAATGAGATGGTTGCTTCACAACTCCAACTCTAATCGTGGACGACGCCGCTTTCATTGGGTTGCGGGACGAAGTCCCGCGCTAGGTTGAAAGGGCACACCAGCGGTGTCTTCTGCGTGGTGTTTAGCCCGGACGGGAAACGGCTGGCGTCGGCAGGCGGCGAACCTTACGTGCCAGACAAACCGGGCGAGATGAAGGTGTGGGACGCCACGCGCGGTCAGGAGACGCTCACGTTGAACGGCCACACCAACTATGTCACATGCGTGGCGTTTAGCCCGGATGGAAAACGGCTGGCGTCGGCCAGCTACGATCAGATGGTGAAGGTGTGGGACGCATCAAACTGTCAGGAGATATTTACTTTGAATGGACACACCAACCGTGTCAAATGCGTAGTGTTTAGCCCGGATGGGAAACGGCTGGCGTCGGGCAGCGACGATCAGACTGTGAAGGTGTGGGATGCCACGAGCGGTCAGGAGACGCTCGCGTTGAAAGGGCACACCGGCGAGGTAACGAGCGTGGCGTTTAGCGCGGACGGGAAACGGCTGGCATCGGGCGGTTTCGGTGGGAATAGCTCAGCAGAACCCGGAGAGGTGAAGGTGTGGGACGCCACGAGCGGTCAGGAGACACTCACGTTGAATGGACACACCGCCGGGGTCAGTGGCGTGACATTTAGCTCAGACGGAGAACGGCTGGCATCGGCAAGCTGGGATCAGACGGTGAAGGTGTGGGACGCCACGAGCGGCCAGGAGACGCTCACGTTGAAAGGGCACACCGGCGTGGTCATGGGTGTGGCGTTTAGTAGCCAGGACGGGAAACGACTGGCATCGGCCGGCGATCGGACGGTGAAGGTGTGGGACGCGCGGCCGTGGACGCCGGAATTGCGAGCTGAGCGTGAGGCTCTGAGTCTGATTCACTTCCTGCGTGACCAGAGCCAACCCCAGTCCGAATGGCTCAACGCCATCTTGGCAGACCAGACGATAAGCGAACCGGTCCGCCAGCGCGCCCTGCAGTTCGCTCGCGAATGGAAATAACGCCACCGCTCGGCTTTCCTCTCGCCGGGTGAGCGGGCTACATTGTCGTTGTCCGCCAGCAATTCAAATTCATCGAAAGACGATTATGACTGTCGAGAATTTTCAGACACTCATTGAAACGCTCAGCGAACGTCGTCCGTTTCACCCCTTCACGATCGAACTAACCGGTGGTCAGCGATTTGAAGTCGATCATCCACACGCCTTGGCCTATCGCGATGGTTTGGCCTTTTTCCTGGCTCCGGGTAGGATTCCCTATTGGTTCGACCACGAAAGCGTGTCCACGATCCTTGGCGACACTGCGAATACAGCTGCCTAGACCGCAGTCTGGCGAGTTGCGGGCACTGAGTCTGATTCACTTCCTGCGAGACCAGGGCCAACCCCAGGTCGCATGGCTCGACGCCCTCTCATCAGACGAATCCCTCAAGGAATCCGTCCGCCAGCGCGCGCTGCAATTCGCCCGCGAGTGGAAATAGAATTCCGGACGACGCCATGCGTCGCAAACCTCGCATCGACATCGCGGATGGTGTGCAGCATGTCATGAACCGTGGCTTGGAACGCCGGGACATCGTGCGCGATGACGACGACCGCGCGATCTGGTGGAGCTTGTTCGAGCGAGTCGCTCGGCGCTGCGGCTGGCGTGTGTTTGCGGTGGCGCTGCTCGACAACCATTTCTGGTTGGACTGGCGGACGGTCTTGGCGGAGTTCGCGGGAACCGAAGGGGTTGCGCGAGTGGCCTACAAGCGTTTCGTCGAAGCGGGTCTGCGGTTGCAGTTGATCAATCCGTTTCCGGCGTGGGAGGAAAAGGGATCCTTTTCCTCGACGCACTCATCGAAGCCGTTTGTGTTGTGTTTGAAACGTCGCCCGCCGAACTGGCTCGGCGTGGAAGGCATCGACACACCGCGCGCGATGCGGCCGTATTCCTGGCTCGCGAGTGGCTTGGCTTGCCGCTCGACGACATCACTCAGCGATGCGACCTGCGGACGCGCAGTTCCGTGTCCGAGACACTCCGGCGAACTCGCACACGCGACGAGCAGGATCCCGGTCTTCGCTTGCAACTCGCGACCATCCGCGAACGCTTGCAAGCGTGACGTGAGGGGTTCTTCACGCGCGCCAACCGCACATCGAAAGTCCGGCAACAGCCGAGTTCTTCCTTGACGGGGCGGCTTGTTGGGAGAGATTCAACCACGGTCTCCGCGCTGAGAACCGGCTGTCGTGATGCCGGATTCGACGAGTTGCGTGGCCCACCGCGCGTCGTCGTCGCGCAAGGGCGGTTCGGGCGGTTGGCGATAGATGTAGTAGCCGTATCCGGCAGCTTCGTAAACGCGGTCGAAGACGCTGCGCAGTGCGATGGGGGCACTGTCGAAGGGCGTTCGCAAGGGGATCGGGATCGTTGGAAGCTGGTCTCGCAAACCGAATGGCCAAGCATCGCCATGTGGACGCCGGTCGGCTCGGTTGATGTGAACGCAATAGTCACATGGCGGCAATCCGACCAAAGGCATGTGCGGACCAGTTCGCAAGAGATCGATCTCGACCAGATGCGTCGGACTGTTCAGCACCGCGCGTCGCTTGGCGAGATACTGCTCGCGTTTGTCGCCGCGCCGTTTGTTGACCGGGCTAAGCAGCTCGACGACCGTCACCAGCTCTTTCAATTCGCGATCGAGAATTTCGAGATACGTTTGCGCTTCCTCTTCGACGGAATCGGGAACGGTGACGAAGACCGGAGCCTCCAAGACCGCTGTTTGGTCGAGACCCGCTGTCGCATTGACTGGTCCTCGCTTCACCGCGACATCCGCATTCCCGAAAAAACGAGGCTCCTCGTCGTCGATCTCACTGACGTAGAGTCGTTCGGAAACCTTCACGATGAAGTGGGGAAGGACCAGTGCGCCAATGGCGTCAGCCAGCGCGGGCAGAAACCGATCGTGAAAGTCCTGCCAGATCGAGACGTGTTCGAGGTAGGGGTCCATTCCGGGAAACGGCGATGGCATGATGGCTCCTCGTCGAGGGGACGGTTTGCGTCGCGAGTATAGCGAAGAATGTGTCCCTGATGCTCTTCACCACCGACGAATTCATGAGAGTTTGGAGGCCTGAATTCTCACGACTCTAGCGATCCAGCCGATTCACTCTGAAAGTGCGTTGCGCCGGTAGGGTCGCGCGTTCAAAATTCAAAATTGGCGGTTGGAGAACTGTTGGTGTCGCCGAACGCTGCTTCCCCGCCAATTTTGAATTCTCCCGTATGGCGATGGCGACCGGCCAGACCGATGCCCAGGTTCGCTATGAACTGATCTTCAACGATCGACTCCAAATCCTGCCGCAGCGGGCTGGATTCCCGTTGCCCGAACGATGCTCACATCGTAGGCTGTCTGAAGTCATTTCGTGCATTCCCGGAGACACTCTTGCAGCCTGGACGCTGATACTTTTCAACAGCTTGGTGGAGTCAGGAGTCTCGTACCATGATTCAGAAACCATATGTGCGCGAAGACAATGGCGCGCTGCGTGTTGGTGAAGCCGACATTTCCCTGGATTCCGTCGTCATTGCCTTTCAGGACGGACTCTCCCCGGAAGCGATTCAATTGCAATATCCGGTGTTGGCGTTGGAAGAGGTCTATGGCGCCATCACGCACTACCTGGCGAACCAAACGGCAGTCGACCATTACCTGGCTCAACAGGCCGAACGCTGGGCTGATGTGCGGCGAAAGGTCGAGCTGACGTCCAGCCCGGTCGTCGCCCGCTTGCGAGCCCTGCGCCAATCGGCAGTTGGGGATCCCGCATGACCCGCCCGCGATTCCTGGCCGACAACGATTTGATGGACCAAATCGTCTTGGGAGTCTTGCGGCGGGAGCCAACCTTGGAGATTACATGACTCCGAGAGGTGGGATTAGCAAAGGCTGCCGACGCCGTCGTGCTGGACTATGCGGCACGGGAAGAAATGATCGTCATCTCACACGACGTCAACACGATGCGGGCGGCGGACGTCGCTCGCATCGAGGCTGGTCAACGCATGGCGGGCTTGTTGCTGGTGCATCAACGATCGCCGATTGCCGACACGATTGAAGACCTGATTCTGGTCTGGACCGCCACCAACGCCGACGAATGGATGAACGAAATCCAATTCTTGCCTTTCTGAGCCGCCCCGCGTCAAACGAGCGTCTGGCTTGAGGAGTGGGTTGTCATTCCGCTCGACGACGCCACTCAGCGACTCCACCTGCGGACGCGCAGTTCCGTGTCCGAGACGCTCCGGCGACCTCGCACACGCGAGGAGCAGGATCCCGGCGTTCGCGTACAACTCGCGACCATCCGCGAACGTTCGCAAGCGTGATGCGACCCTGTCGCTCAGACCGCCTTCCGCGTTGAGCCGCTCGTCATCCGGCAGAGGATCGAAGACTCGGCCTCGTTCACCAACCATCAGGCGTTGAACGAAGAACAGTCCCGGCAGCCATTCGACTGCCGGGGCTGCACAACTCGATTGTTTAATGGACCGGACGCCGTTCCCCTTCCAACATCAAAAAGTGTTCGCGCGGATGACACGGCCCAGGATCCTCGACTTCAGATCAGCAACAGGTCTCGCTTGACCGCCAAGTCGCTAAAATACTGACTCAATGCGTCCGTCGGGGTATCAACGTCTTGGTGACGCATACTGTTGTTCCGTCCTACAGCGGACGCCGTCAACTCGCTCGATGAATCTTTCCTCTTGGCCACATTTTAAACGTCGGTTGTGGCGGAAGCGTGAAGACGCTCGTT
>CAZPUJ010000281.1:0-26310 GCA_964589725.1 uncultured Planctomycetaceae bacterium | reverse complement strand
GCGACGCCCAGCGTGGCGGAGAACACGACGGCCGTGACGACGGTCACAGCGACCGACGCGGACTTGCCGGCACAGACGCTAACGTTCTCACTCACGGGCGGCGCGGATCAGTCGAAGTTCAACATCACCAGCGGCGGCGTGTTGACGTTCCAGGCGGCTCCGGACTTCGAGAAAACCACGGACGCGGATGCCAACAATGTGTACCTGGTGCAGGTGACGGCCAACGACGGGGCCGGCGGCGCGACCGTGCAAAACCTGAGCGTGACGGTAACGCCCGTCAACGACAACGCTCCGCTATTCACATCCACCGCGACACCGAGCGTGGCGGAGAACACGACTGCCGTGATGACGGTGACGGCCACCGATGCGGACCTACCACCGCAGACCTTGACCTTCTCAATCGCGGGTGGTGTCGATCAGTCGAAGTTCAACCTCACCAGCGGCGGCGTGTTGACGTTCCTGGTGGCTCCGAACTTTGAAGCTCCCGGCGACAGCGGTGCGAACAACGTCTACGACGTGACGGTCGCCATCAGTGATGGCAGCCTGTCGGCAACACAAGCGATCGCGGTCACGGTTGGCGACGTGAACGAAGCTCCGCTCAATCTGCGAGACAGCTTCTTCACCTTCAACGTCGCCGAGAATCCGACAGAGTCAGGCGTTCGCGTGGGGATCACAGCGCGAGCGGATGATCCTGACGGCGATAAGTTGAATTACTCGCTGACCGATAGCGCGGGAGGCCGCTTCTCGATCTCGGTCGAGCAAGCATTCGATGGGGTGGCGACTGGCGTGGTACGCGTGGCAGACGCCACATTGATCAACGGCGATCCGCTGGGGACTCGGCATCGCATCACGGTGACGGCGTCCGACGGGCGGGGAGGCACCACGTCGGTGGACTTCGTTGTGCAGATCTTGCCTGACCCACAGGCCATCACGCCCGACGAAGGGGATGCATTGTTCGTCCCGGCTAACGCAGCGCTGCTGGATGCTTACGCCCGCAACGCAGATGGCAATCCCGGTAACGACGTGGATGTGCCAGCGTTGATGACACAATTGTCTGAGGACATCGCTCGGCAGTTGGAATTGGATAACACGGAAACCATCGTGATCCTGATCGATCCGGTGGATTTCATCGTGACCGATCCGCTCGGTCGGCAAGCGGGCTTTTCCGATGGCATGGTGGTGGCCAACATTCCCGGCACCTACTACTCCGGCGATGGCACCGTCGAGTTGATGATCATTCCGCAGCCGAGCGACGGGTTGTATTCGATGCAACTGACGGGAGTCGGCAACGGCGACTATCGGATCGCGGCGACCGAGTCGAAGGATTCGACCAGCACGTCTCTGTTCTTCAGCGGCAACCTGCCGGCCAACTCGAGTCTGACGGTCGCGTTGGATTTCCATCCGAATACCGCGATCCCCGTGGGACTGGGATTGACCTCGACGTTGGACGGGAGCGGTCCGATGGTGGGCGTGGTCGGCGCTCTCGATCGGCAGATCTTGGACGGTCTTAGGCTGAAGGAGGAGTTCGCGTTCGCGGATGAACTGGAACTGGCGCCGATTCTCGGAACCGCCTGGGACGAATTGCTGGCGCTGCTGACCGAAGTCAACGACGCGCGACCCGAGATCACTTGGCAAGACCTCTTCAATGCGTTGGAGCTACCCTTCAGCGGTCTGCTTGACTCCGAGGCGAGTTGGCTGAGTTCGTTGCCCAGAGAACTCGTAGACCTTTTCTGGAAGCAACTGGGATGGTCGCTGATTGGCGTTCCCGGTAGCGTTTATCAGATCAACGACATGCTCGAAAGCATATTGCCCGAGCGACCGGCGGGCGCTCGGACGTCGCGACCGAGCAACGGCGAAGGAACCAACAAGATCATCCCGCGCAACGCCACCGGCTTGAAATCAAAACGCCCGGCCAACGATCCTCGCTCTCGCCCCGCTGCGACAAACACACCCCAAAGCAACGACGCCTCCGCACAACCACAGACGTCAAAGACGAACACATCCAAGGCCAAGTCAGCTCAGTTGCCCGATTCCGATTAGGCCTGAGCCGCTCAACAAGGCAAAGAAGAAAGCCCGCTCGACATCGTCGAACGGGCTTTCCTTCGGCACAACAGTGTCCAGAAGAGCGAAGCGTCTTGCTTTCTCGCGGACATCCTTGTCCAACGCTCTCGTGGATTTCGGATCGCGGCTAGAACACATCCAGAGTGAAGTGATGACCGCGGTAGTACGGTTGTTCGGTGGGATAGAAGTTGTACCAGTTCTTGTTGTAGACCGGGATGCGTTGATCTGGCCCGTAACGGTAGTACAGGCTGTCGTTGCTCCCCTGCGGCCGCTGGAAATTGTGCGGGTAGTACAGATACGGGTAGTAATAAAACCGGTTCCAGTCGGTTGGTTGTCCTCGTCCGGCGGCTTCGGCCGTTGAACGGCCGCCGCCCGCTTGCGTCGCCAGCGCGAACGCCACCAAGACACAGCCCGTCGTGAAGATGCGTCGCAGCATGCTTGAGTTCTCCTGATCGGCGCGCGGCGGCAAACGGCCCGTTGCTCGACATCACGCGATATCTTCATCGGCATCGACGCGATCGGCACCGCAGGAAAAACCGGCAGAGCTTACGACACCGACAAAGTCTTCGGCTTGTGTCCGACGCGAGACTGCGCGTAACCTCCGACCGCGACAAGTCATGGCGACGGATTCTTGGCATAAACCGTGAGCTTCTCATGTTAGTTCCTCATTGCATTCCGTGGCGATTCGCTGGCCTGCTGATCTGCGTCTGTTTGCAGACGGCTCAAGCGGACGAGGCAGCGTCGGTCTGGGAAGGTCCGATTCAGCCAGAGCACGTACGGCCGCATGTCGAGTTCTTGGCGAGCGAAAAGCTCGCCGGCCGGGCCGGAGCCGAGGCGGCCGAAGCAGCGGAGTATGTCCGCAAACAGTTTGCACAACTTCAGCTAAAGCCGCTCTTCGCGAACGGCTCGTTTGAGCAACCGGTGCCGGGAACCGGAACCGGAATCGACAACGATAAGCCGGCGGGCTCGGAGAACGGCGGCGCGACAACAAACGAGCCGCGCATCGCGGGACGCAACATCGGCGCGTGGATCGAAGGTTCCGACACGCGGCTGCGCGATGAACTGATCGTGCTCGGAGCTCACTTCGATCACTTGGGCGTTCGTCACGGCAAGATATTCCGCGGCGCGGACGACAACGCCAGCGGCACGGCCATGATGCTCGAGGTCGCTCGCCAATTGGCTCAATCGAAACATCGGCCGAAGCGCGGCGTCGTATTTGTCGGCTTTGATCTCGAAGAGCAATTGCTGTGGGGTTCGCGCTGGTTCGTCGCGCATCCGCCGTGGCCAATCGAACGAGTCAAACTGTTCATCACGGCCGACATGATCGGCCGGTCGCTCGGAGATCTGCCGTTGCCGACAGTGTTCGTGATGGGCAGCGAGCATGCTCCGCAGTTGAAGCAGACGCTGGATGATGTCGGCGCGCCGCTCGGCTTGGAGGTCGCGCGGCTGGGTGTCGATCTGGTCGGCGTGCGCAGTGATTATGGTCCGTTCTGGAACGAGAAGATTCCGTTCCTGTTCTTCTCGACGGGCCAGCATCCCGACTATCACTCACCGCGCGACGTGCCGGAGCGATTGGACTTCGACAAGGTCGCACGCGTGTCCAACTTGGTTCTGCAACTCATTCGCACCGTCGCCGACGCCGAAACGACTCCCACCTGGATCGACGACGTGTCGCCCAACCTCGACGAAGTCAAAGCCGTGCATCGCATCACCACGCTGCTGCTCGCCGCCGAGGACTCACGCAAGTTCACCGACCTGCAAAAGCTGATCGTCACTCAAGCCGAAACCAAATGCCGGCAAATTCTGGATCGCGGCCAAATGACGACCGACGAGCGGAGGTGGCTGATTCGCACGTCACAGTTGTTGTTGCTGTCGGTGTTTTGAGGGATCAGAACTTGCTTCGCGTGGCTACACGCCCTTCGTGACGCCGGGCGTCGGGATCGCGTATTCACCGTTCGAGTTTGGCAGCGAGGGTGGGTTGGCCTCCCACGACAGATCCTTCGGCATCGTGTCGATGTTCGAGTTCAGAGCCTGATCCCAATTGATCTCGCTGCCGGAGTAGCAGGCCATGCGACCCATGATCGCGGTCAGAGAGCTGGTCGCGCCGTTTTCGCCTTCGTTGTACGGCGTGTTCGTGCGGATCGCGGCGAACAGGTCGTCGTGTTCGACTTGATACGGGTCGCTGCGCGTGACCGACTTGTCGCGGCGAAACTTCCACTTCTCGGACCCGGCCGTGATCGAGCCGCCGCTGACGTCGGCGGTGCCGTTCGTCCCTTGAGCGTACTCGCTGACGCTGCTCCAGACATTCGGTTGGTGTCGGCATTGGCTGAACATCCATGAGCCGTCGGCATATTGGTACTCGACGGCAAAGTGGTCGTAGATCTCGCCATATCGCTTGTCGACGCGTACTTGCCGGCCACCCATGCCGCGAGCCATCACCGGATGCCCCTGCTTGACCCAGTTGCAAACGTCGAGATTGTGAATGTGTTGCTCGCAAATGTGATCACCGCAGAGCCAGTTGTAGTAGTACCAGTTCTTCATTTGGTACTGCATCTCAGACTTGGCCTGCTCGCGCGAGATCCGCGGCTCCCACACACCACCTCCGTTCCAATAGCAGCGCATGGCGACGATGTCGCCGATCGCGCCGTCGTGGATGCGTTTCAGCGTTTCCAGGTAGTTGTCCTGGTGATGCCGTTGCAGACCGACGCCGACCTTGAGGTTCTTTTCCTTCGAGACCTTGACGGCTTCGAGCACCTTGCGGACGCCCGGCCCATCGACGGCGACCGGCTTTTCCATGAAGACGTGCTTGCCTTTCGAAACGGCGTACTCGAAGTGCGGCGGACGGAAGCCCGGCGGTGTGGCGAGGATCACAAGGTCGACACCACTGTCGACCACTTTCTTGTAGGCATCGAAGCCGACGAACTTGTGATCGTCGTCGACGGCGACTCGGCCGGCTTGAGACTTAAAGTGGTTCGAGAGGCTGTTCAAGCTGCCGTTGAGCGAATCGGCGAAGGCATCTCCCATCGCGACCAGTTTGACGCTGCCTTCGGTGCTGAGCGCCTGCTGAGCCGCGCCGGTACCGCGACCGCCGCAACCAATCAGGCCGACTTTGATGACATCGTCGCCGGCCGCGAACACGCCGGACGAAAAACTAAGCTGTGCGATCGCTCCGGCCGACAACGCGACCGCAGAAGAGGTCTTTAGGAATTCGCGACGTGAAGTTTCTTGAGTGGGGTTCGTCATGGAAGAGCCTCCCAAAGTTGAAGAGTGCCAACGGAACGAGTGATAGTTCTAAACAGACAAGCCTGCTTCGACAACGAAGCGACGTTGTTACTTAGGTGGAGGAACCCTGACCTCACCGAGATCGACTCCGTCGGGCGTGACGTGGATCGTCACTCGGCCGCGTTTCCAGGACTCCGGCTTCCCCGCGCGGGTCACGTCAGCGACATAGCCGTATTCTTCTTGCCACACGACGAACGTCAGCTCGCCAGCCGGAAGGTTCTTCATTTCGAAACGACCATGCTCGTCGGCGACGGCGACGTACGGATGATCCTTCACAACCAGCCAGCCGATCATCCAGGGATGGATCGAGCACTGAATCTGTGTCGGCAGCTTTTCGGCGTGGTCGAACTTCGAGTGCTCCGCGTGTTGGCCTGACGGTGTCACGAAGTTGAACGGCGTGTTGCGATCAAGCCCCGCCGCCGTGTTGTGATCGACGAGGTCCGGGTTCTCGATCCGCAATGTCTGACCGGTTCGCAGCACGGAAATGTGCGGATCGAACCGGCAACCTTGATTGGCAAGTCTGATCGAGGCTTTCGCGTCCTTGGCGTACGATTCGTGAATCGCCACCTTGTCGCCGGGCTTTGTGTCCAGCCACACAATGACATTCGCAACGCCACGGTCTTCGGGATTCACGACCAGCTTTTCGGAGCGCGGTTCGTGCTTGCCACAGAACTGGGTGTCTTTGTTGATCTGCAAGACCGGACGCTGTGGCGGCTCGCCGTCGAAGATGAAGCGGCCTTTGAGATCTCCCCAGTCCGCCGCGGTCACGTGCGATTCCGACTCACCTAGAATCCAGCCACCGAACAAGACTGCAACGACACACAAGGACTGTTTCACGAAGTCACCTTTTCGTAGCCTAACTCTCCGAGTAACCGTAGTCTTCGGCGTAAAGACCCCTCCATTCCGATCAAACTTGGAACTACTGTCAATGGTTGGAACGTTTGTGTGGAGACCCTTTCGTCATGCTGGCTTCGTCATTCTGTCGTCATTGAGTACTTCTTCATTCGTCATTTCCGGCCTGGAAATATGTCTATGGGGTGCTTTTGTTGTGAACGGAATGACCAGGCTTCAGGCCGCCGACTTAGAACCGCGTCTCGCGACAGTTTCGGCAGGCTGCCTCGACGAAAACTGCTTCTGCGTGCATCGCGTGCAGTCCGAGTTTCAATCTGGCGAGACGTTGATCCGCGTGGACGCTCTTGCTGCGGCATCCACAATTGTTTGCGAAAGCGGCAGCCTGGGATGCTCCGTTGATGAAGGCCGCGCCGGACCAGTTTGGCATGGGGCCCATCTATGGCTCGGCGGAAAACTTCCAGCACTACCGCATCGACCGCCTACTCCGCGAACGCGTCGCCCCACTTCGGTGGCAGTCTGACCAGCCATCGAAAAAGGAGAACGATTCCAGAAACAAACGGTCAAACGCGCGTTTGATTCATCTCGGCTACGGCAATTTCCACGATCACCATCAGAGCACCGAAGCCCTTCTCGGCGAACTGCGGATTCCGCACGTCTACGCCGACGGCCCGAGACGCGAGCACACGTGGCTCAGCGGCTGGCTGAAAAAGGCCGTGCGAAAACTGGCGGAGTGAAGGTCACGCCTGGCGTCCGGTTCCTTAGTCCTCAGACTTGACCTCGGCGAACTCGTCTTCGCGTTTCGCGTCTTGTTTGGGCTCGTCGTTCTTCGAATCGTCCTTTTTATCCTTCTTCTTGTCTTCCGTCGCGAGGACGGCTGCGAGTTTATTCCTTAATTCCGCCACTTCGTCAGCGGACTTCTTCAATTCGGCGACGGCCATATCCTTCTCCTCCGCAAACTTCTTGATCTCTGCTTGAGCCGCCGTGGATTGCTTGGCCACATCGTCCTTCACCTTGGCCAATTCCTCTTTCGCTTTGGACGCGGCAGCGTCCGCTTCTTGCTTGGCCTTCAAGGCGGCTTCGGCCGCCTGTTTAGCCGATTGAGCTAGTGCCTGTTGCTCTTTCGCGGTCTTGGCGGACACCGCCGCTTCGCCGCGCGCCTGGTCTCGTTCCGCGGCGGCGACGTCTTTTTCGCGACGAGCATTGTCTCGTTCCGCCACGGCGGTCTTCAGCTCCGCCTGAAGCTGGGCCACCCGAGCTTGCAGGTCGTTTCGCTCCTGCGTGACCTGAGCTATGGCAGTTTCCGCTTTCGTGGCGTCATCGGCTCGCTTCAAGGCGATGTGATACGGGAGCAATGTTCCCTGACAACACTGCGTCTGAATCCGCGCCAAATTGGGATCGCAGCAGCAGCCAGCGTGGTCACGAGCGTCCGCATTCGAAGCCAAACCCAATCCCAAACCCATCACCATCAGCAGACCGAGTACCATCGCGTGCTTCTTCATGGTGGAACCTTGCGGACCTTTCTCTCGGAATATGTTTGCGTTGTGTCGCCGCAGCACGGCATCCGCCCATCAACCAGCCTCAATCCGAGACTGACTGGCGATTCTTTTCATGGTCACATCATCGGCCGCCAATGGATGCCCCCCAAAGCCCTGGTCTGGAGTACCTGGGAAACTCACGGAGACAGATTCGGAGTTAGCCGTTGCTCCGACTGTGCGAATTGAACGGCCCGAAACAGCCTGCCCAGAAAACCTGGAATGCAAAGGTCTCCTGACCGGCGAATCCACCGAGCAGACCCGTGATGTTCAATCAACGGCGTCGCGGCCATAAATCCGTCGCAGCCGGTCGCGCGTCGCATCAACTTCGTCGTCGATCCGTTCTCGAACGATCACGTCGGCCGCGGCTAACAGTTCGGCAAGCTCGCGCAGACAAGGTTTCGTCAGCCGTGGCTCATAGATCAACATGAGCCTGCGCTCGACGAGATCGCTCAGCGACCGCACCCACTCCTGCCGAATGACCCATTCCGCGAATCGACGCGGCAGGTGCGTATCTACGATGTTCCGAGAAGCGGTGGCAGCGAACGACTCGCTGTCAAACACGTCGTCGAACCGATTCCCGATCAGTCGCCACACGGATTGGACTTGCTCGAGTGTTAGCCCGAATCGCTCACTCAGCCGCGACCACTGCGTCTGGAGCGAAGCTTCGTCGGGAGGAAACGATGCCGCCCCGGGAAGCATTCTTTCGCGTGAATCGACAGCGCGGCGTCGCTGCATGCGTCTGAGTATTCGATCCGCGACCTCTTCGGCGAGCGCCCGGCAAGTCGTCAGCTTGCCGCCGATGAGCGTCAGGATCGGAAACGATCCGCGATGGTTCTCGTCGATCCAATGACCTCGCGGAATCGATGCCGGTGAGTTGGATCGTCCATACGGCAACGGCCGCACACCGCAGTAGTGCAACAGGACGTCCTCGCGAGTCAACCGCGCCGACGGCAAGACCTCGTTGACTAGGCCCAACAAGTAGTCGATCTCGCGGGGTTCGGCGATCGCTGTGTCGGGCCGAGCATCGAACGGTTCGTCCGTCGTGCCCACCAATGTCAGGTTGGAACTGAACGGGAGGATAAAGACGAGCCGCCCGTCGGCCGCTTCGGCATACAGACCGGCGTCGCCAATCGCTTGTCGCAACGGCGGTGATGCCGTGACGAAGTGGCTCCCCTTCGTTCCGCCAAACAAACGCGGCGAGTTGACTCGCAACTCGGCCAACGTGCCGTCGCCCCAAGCACCGGTGGCGTTGATCAGGACTGACGGTTCAAGAAACTCGTCCATCGTTTTTCCTTGAGCCAACTCCGGCAGTATTCGATCGCACAATCGCACGCCGCGACCGCCGAATTCGGCCCACGTGTGCGTGCGGACTTCGAATCGCAGACCTTGCTGGGCGGCGGCGCGGCGGGCATCTTCGAGCATCGCCACCACAAACCGCTCCGGAAACGTGATCTGCGCGTCGGAGTACGAGCAGACCCAGCGGTATTCGTTGCCCAGAGTCGGGTGTTCGAATTTCAAATTTGGCCGAGTCTTTATTGCGGGTGCATCCTGTCGATCGCCGGCCAAATGGGAGATTTGAGCACCCGACCCTTCGGTCTCTCGCGCCAACCTGCTGTACAGCCACAGCCCCAGCCGCGCAACCCACAAGCCTCGCTCGCGAGCGTTCGGAAACCAATTCAACCAAGCTTTTGCGAGTCGCGATTGATCCCAGCCGAACAATTTCAGCGCACTCCAAACAAGTCCGCCCAGCCGTCGTCTCACCGGGATGTGCAGCCGCAACGGACGCACAAACTGCGGAGCCGTCCGTAACAGGATCGCTCGTTCGCGCAGCGATTCCGCGACCAGTGCGATGTCGCCGTGTTCGAGATACCTCAAGCCTCCGTGAATCAATCGCGATGACCGCGACGTCGCGCCGAACGCGAGGTCGTTCGCATCGACCACAATGACCGACAACCCGTTCAACACCAGCTCGCGCGCCACCGCCGCGCCGTTGATGCCGGCTCCGAGGATGAGGACGTCAACTGGTGTCGCGGCGTCGTGCATTTAGGTAATGAGTCTCGGGAAGGTTCGGACGTCAGTCCGGGGACGTCAGGTTCGTAATTGCAGGCTCATTCGCATCCCAGGACTGACGTCCTGGGCTCGCCATCACGCTTGGTTCAATACCCCGCCGCGCGGCCGCCTTTGCGGGAGTCGCTCGCGGCACGCAGTCCGTCGGGTGTGCGTGCGACCGCTTGAGTGACCGCGTTGCTGTCGCGTTTCTTGATCGCGTGGCCTAGCTTTTCAAGCGGATTAAGCAGCTTCGCATGCAGCGATGGTTCCAGGTCGAGCACATTAGGCAGCCATTGGTGATGCAGTCGAGGTTGTTGCACGGCGGCGGCTGGTTTTTGCCCCCGGCGAGTCAGGTTAAGCAGCACTTGCGTCGTGGCTGTGATGATTCGCGGGCCGCCCGACGCGCCAAGAGCGAAAACCGCCTTGCCATCCTTGACGACAATCGTCGGCGTCATGCTGGAGAGCGGCTTCTTGCGCGGCGCGATCGCGTTGGCCGAGCTTTGAATCAGGCCGAATGCATTCGGTTGGCCGGGTACGGCGGCGAAGTCGTCCATCTCGTTGTTGAGCAAGATTCCGTATGTCGGCTCGACGATCCAACTGCCGTACTCGGTGTTCACCGTTTCCGTGCAAGCGACCGCGTTGCCTTCGGCGTCGATGACCGAAAAGTGCGTCGTGCCCGAATCATTCACCGGCGCGAAGCGGCCGTAGGTTTCCGTCGGCTTCGTGTGCGACAGGTCGATGCGAGACGCCAACTCGCGAGCATGTTCGCGGCTGATTAAGCGCGACACCGGAACGTCAACAATGTCGGCGTCACCCAGGAACTCGGCCCGATCGGCGAAGGCGTGCTTGAACGCTTCAGTCAGTCGATGCGCGAAGTCGGGACTCTCGGGATCGAGCGGATCATGCGACTGTGTTTGATCGCGAGCGTCCAACTCTTCGAGGATTTGCAGCGTCGTGAGCATCGCGATTCCGCCGCTCGACGGTGGCGGCATGGTAACGATCTCATGGCCGTGATAGCTCAGACGCAACGGCTCGCGCACGACTGGCTTCACGTCGCGAAAATCTTCCGGCGAATACAGACCACCGCTGACTTGGCTGGATTTGATCAACGCATCAGCCACGGGGCCGGAATAAAATCCGGAGGCTCCGTTGGCCGCGATGCGTTCGAGCGCCGGAAGCTGTGGCGAACAGACGACGTCGCCGACTTTTAACGACTGGCCCGAATGCAGATACGAATCGTGAAAAGCTTGGAACCGCGCACGAAAGTCCGCTGGCCATTTACTCCACGTTCGTTGCGCCGATCGCAGCGTGGCGATGTGGTGCGAGTCGGCGGGAGCTCCGTCGCGAGCAAGCCGAATCGACGGAGCCATCACCTCGGCAATCCTCAGTCGTCCGTATTTTTCGACAGCCTGACACAAGCCGGCGACGTGCCCCGGAACCGCCACGGCCAATGGCCCGCAAACGCTCAGCTTCGGCAAGTCGCTGTCGTCCGTGGAGGACTGTTTCGCGTCACGCGCAAACATGTCCGACGTGGCTTTGACCGGAGCACGTTCGCGGTAGTCGAGCACGATCGCTTTCCGAGTCTTCGCCTCCCAAATCAGCATGAACCCGCCGCCGCCGATCCCCGAACTGGCTGGCCGCAGCACCGACAACGCGAAACCGACGGCCGCGGCGGCGTCGACGACGTTGCCACCTTGTCGAAGAATTTCGATACCGACTTCGCTGGCCAGCGGATGATCGGCCGCGACGGCGGCGTGCTCGTAAACGGGATCGGCTATTGGTCCGTCGGCGAACGTTCGTTGGTTCGGTGCCATCGCGAGCGTGATGCTCACCGCCAGGACGACGATCGCGCGAGCTGCTTTCCAAGCCATGCGTTGCTCCTGATTCTCGCCACTGTCAACGGGCTGTACTCGAATGAGGCGTCGATTCATAATCCGCACGCCCCTGTAACCGCCAGTGTGTCGTTGTGCCCTCTGTGCCACGAGTTGTCCGTTTGTGAACGCGAGTGTTGAAATGAATCGAGGAGCGGAAGACGCGACGTCGCAGGCGGCCTCGTTCGAGAGGGTGGCTCGCTGGTGCCAGGAGTATTTCGCGTCAGCCGGCGGCAGTGGGACGCCCCTGGGTCCGCAGATCGTGCGACTGATTCGAGCGTTCGGCGAAATGGCGGCCGTGTCGTCGAGCGGCGACCCAGCAATGCGGGCGTTGCGTTTGTCGATGCTGCGTGAGAAGACCGAAGCGCATTTGCAGGGCTTCATGCGCGGCGACTTGGCCGGCGAGTCCTCCTCGTCACTGCCGGAACCGAGTCGGCTAGTTCAGACTGACGTCATGGTTCATGTCCAAGATCGCGGCGACACCGACTGGAAAAGCCAACTCACCGAGTGCGGCAGCGTCGGCGGCGGCAAGCGGATCGAAGGTTTTTCCGTTCGCTTGAATCCGCCGGTGGAGGGGGCCTTGCTGCGCTACAAGGCACATTTGGCGGTCAAAGGAGACACACCCTGGATTGATGAAGGTGAGTTCTGCGGCACTCGCGGCCAGGACCGCCGCGTCGAGGCCATTTGGATCGAACTGGCCGAAGGAGCCGACCGCTTTGACGTCTATTACTCCGCACACTTGTGCCGCTTCGGCTGGACCGGCTGGTTCAAGAACGGCCAAATGTGCGGCACTCGCGGCGAGTATCGGCAGGTCGAAGCGATCAAGGTGTTTTTGGCGGAGAAGCGAGCCCGCGGCTAGTCGCCGAATTCGCAAGATTCAGCGACTCGCACGCTGGCACGATTCTTAGAAATTCGGCGGCGGAAGTGTCACAGGCGCCGAGCGACAAGATATCGGTGTTGTAGTAGCATCTCGCGGTTTGGTCGCCGTTAGGCGAACGGCAGGAGATAGCTTACCCGTAGCCGAAGTCGTGAGACTTCGGTCTGAAGTCTCACGACTTCAGCTACATGGGTAAGGAAAGCCTTGCCGATCGCCTTAGCGGCGGTCGTTCTTAAGCGTGAATTGAGTTTGGTGGCCGTTTTCTCGGCGCGGGGCATCCGATGAAGCCCGATTTGATCTCACTGTCGGTCGGTGGCTGCGTGATGGCCTTTGGGCTGTTGATGATGTGGTCGCACCACGCCGCGTGGGTTCGGCAGAAACAGGAATTCGCCGGCGATCCGGTCGAGTTGCGACATCATCACGCACGTTTTCGCCGCCGATTGCAAACGTCGGGTTTGGTGGGTCTGATCGGATTGTTCATTCCCATCGGCGATGCCATCGTTTGGCGACAAGGCCCCATCTTGTCACTGATGTTTTGGGGAGCGATCGCCTGCTTGTGCTTTTGGATCGCACTGCTCGGCGTGGGGGATTACTTGACGACCAAGGCCCACTCGCGAGCGGCATTGGCTCGGCTCAAGGCACACCAGAATGAGTTGATGGACCAGCTCGAACGATTGCGGCCGACGAAAGACTCTTCCACCAGTGAACTGACACCCGATCACCATTGAGGGTGAGTCCACGAGGCTGACATGTCGCCTTCACAAGACGGCAACTCTAGGTGGCGTTTTCAGCCGTTGCTGATTTCTGTTGCAGTCGTCGTCGGCGTGCTGGCAGTGTTGGTCGCCACTTTGCCGGATGGGCGAGTGACTCGCGCCGTTTTTGCAAAGATCCGAATTGGCATGTCCCAAGACGACCTTCGCGACCTTTTGGGCCGTGCGCTCGACTTTCAAACGATGGACCTCGGAAGAGTCGATGGCCCAGAGCACTACGCCGTCAATTTTGGAACCGATCCAAAGGAATTGCGTCGGGCGGGCTATCAAGACTACCGACGAGAAGTGTGGATCTCTTCCGAAGTGACGATCACCGTTGTCTCGGATTCGGGAGAGCAAGTCGTCTGCCGATACAGCAGTGGAGGCCAGAGCCGACTTCGTGATTTCTGGAATTGGCTTTCCGCCCTGTTCAAGACAGTGTCGACGTCCGAAGAGCCAGCCGCGAAGAGCTCACCAAAGGCGAACCCGACGCCGCCCGCAACATCAAAATCCACGTCCTGCGAGCCGGCATGACGTTTCAGTTCGATGAGTAACGCGAAGCCAAGTGGAACGCTAATCTCCGCTAATCTCAAACTCTGGCATTAACGAAGATGAGTGTGAATTAGCGTTCCAAAAACTGCGGCCTTGCTCGATTTGGGAGCGACATCATTTCTTCAAGCACTTCATCCGACCCCGCCCACCAAGTCTGTATGAACCCGGCCTGCCGAGCAACGTACTCGGTGGGCGAGACGCTCGTGGATTGCTTGAAGTGCGGGCATTTGCTCGACATCGCTTACAACTGGAATCGAGTGCCGGTGCCGGGGTCGCTCAAGCAGTTTGAGTCGCGGTGGTCGAGCCGCCGGAATCCGCTCGACTTCAGCGGCGTATGGCGGTTTCGTGAGCTGCTGCCGTTCGCGAGCGACGAGCAAATCGTGACCATCGGCGAGGGGCAGACCATTCTGCAAGCATCGGCCGGCGTCGGACGTTTTGCGGGAATGCAGGCGGGTAAACTTTTCTTGCAATATGAAGGGCTGAACCCGTCGGGCAGCTTCAAAGACAACGGCATGACGGCCGCCTCCACGCACGCACACATGGTCGGAGCGAAGGTTGCGGCGTGTGCCTCGACGGGGAACACCAGCGCGTCGCTGGCAATTTACTCCAGCACCACGCGGCTGTTCGAGACCATCGTCTTCATCGGCAGTGGCAAGATCGCCTACGGAAAACTGTCGCAGGCGCTCGACTACGGAGCGAAGACGTTGCAGATTCAAGGGGACTTCGACGACGCGCTGCGACAAGTCCGCGACGTTTGTGCGGCGCGCGGGATTTACCTGTGCAATAGCGTGAACCCTTTCCGGCTGGAGGGCCAGAAGTCGATCGTGTTCCGAGTGCTTGAAGGTCTGAACTGGGAAGTCCCCGACTGGATCGTCGTCCCCGGTGGAAACCTGGGGAACTCGAGTGCGTTTGGCAAGGCATTCACCGAGCTGAAAGAGTTGGGCCTTATCAAGCGAATCCCGCGGTTGGCAATCATCAATGCGTCCGGCTCGAACACGCTGTATCGACTCTTCGAGCAGCAAAAGCTCCGCTGGAACGGTGGCCGGCTCGACGAGGTCCAGCTCGTAACCGACAAATTCTTCACGCAGATGGACACGGACAACCGCCGAGCCTCGACGCTCGCGACCGCCATCGAGATCAATCGCCCAGTCAACCTGCTGAAGTGCTTGCGAGCCCTCGAAGTCTGCGACGGCGTTGTGCGCGAGGTCTCGGACGAAGCAATCCTGGAAGCCAAGGCCCAAATCGGAGCCGGCGGCTTCGGCTGCGAACCCGCCAGCGCCGCCAGCGTCGCCGGAGCCAAACTGCTCCGCGAGCAAGGCATGATCTCCCCCAGCGACCGAGTCGTCTGCATCCTCACCGGCCACCAACTCAAAGACCCGACCGCCACCGTGGCGTACCATTCCGTCGATCCCGCGCGTCTCTCCGCCGCCGCAGCCACCGATGACGACCCCTACACCACCATGCTCCGAAAAGCCGGAGTCACCCAAACCCCCGCCGCCAACCGCCCGATCATCGTCGAAAACAAATTCGAGTCGATCATGGCGCTGCTGGACCGAATAGGTTGCTGACTTCGAGAACTGGTGCGAGAGAACCAAACATGCCTCGATTCGCGAAGTTGCCGGAATCGCTCAATTATCTCCAGCGGTTCGCAAATGCGCTTGGGCGATTGCCTGCCGAAAGCCTCAATGAAGACGTTGATCCTGAGCCGTTGATCAAGGCGATTCGACAGCGATATCGGGAAGTCGAACTTGCCATGGCACGGAACCAATGGGAGCAAGATGTCGCGACACTGGAAGATTGGTTGAACGTGACCGGCGGCCCGACGCACCCAGCTCATTGGATTCTCGGCTTCGTTGGGATGACTGACCTGCAAGAGATTCTTGTTGACCAACTGCCGCCACCGTACATGGGGCCAACCGTGACAATGCTGTCACCCACAGATTGGAAGGCCGAAACGGCTGCTCCTTACCTGATGCTCAAATGCAAAAAAGTATTCGCGCAGTTCGACGCGATTGATGACGACACGTTTGAAAGGTGGGAACGAGAGTTTGATGCGCCCATTCCTGACAGGAACGAAGTCGTTCGTTTAGCGAGCCAACTTCAGGCTCAAATTTTTGCTCAGCAAGGCTTAGACATCAAATTACCACCACCTCGGAACATCGAAGAAAACTGCATCCGCAGCAATCTCACATTCGGAAAAGTGTTCGGCCGAAAAGAGCTCTATGTCATGACGGCACTCAGTTTCTTCAAGCAAGTTCGATATCTTCTGACTGCTCCCGGTGGTCATGTCACAGTCACGGTAGGACGATTGCCTCCACTTGATTTCGATGAGTTCGTGCTGGAAGCACAGTTCGAGACACTGAAAGTTAGCCCGCCATCAAAATCATGAAGGTCTGAGGAATCACTCGCTGTGGCTGACAAGGATCGTCAAATGGGCCGGGCATCGCGAGACCCACCAACCACGCATCGCACCGTGAATCGGCCGACCATTCCTGTTGGATCGCCCGATGGTTGACCCAACCTATGTCCGATCTGGCATCAACGTCCGATTCCGGTTTTCGATGTCAATAAATCTTGTCGTCGATCTGATCAGAATCGAGTACTCCGCTCAAGGCCGAGATCTCATACGTCGAAACACCGCGGCCGGACCAAGTGTTGAAATTGAACGTGTCTCCCACATCGGCTTTCACGACAGCGACGTCGGTGTAGGTCAACTTTACGTTGCTGGTCACGATCATCGTGGTGGTAGAGGTCGCGGCGAGCAGATAGACGGCTCGTTGCTGGTCTGCTGCGGGAAGTTTCTTGCTGTTGAGAATGGGATTGCCGACGACCATGGCGGTGCCGTCTTCCTCGATCAACAACGCCGTTTGCTCGTTGATCCCAATGCCTCGCGGCTCAGAGGCCAAACCGTCTTGATCGAGGCGGGCCATGAAGGTGATCAACCGGCCCATACGATCGCGCTGTTGGAAGTGACTGTCCGTGACAAGGTCGTCCAGGTAACGCAGCACACTCTGCTGACCGGCTTCGGCGGAGTTGATGAACCCACTGTCGAGAATCACTCGCGAGTCATACGGGTTGGCCAGAGCCTCCGCGGAGGTGATCGTGCCCATCTGAGCGGAGAAGTCGAAGTCGCTCAGCACATCCAGTCCGGCGCTGGTTCCGCCGATCGGCGCGTGGCGTGCCAACGCATCGTAAATCGCGGTTTCAACCGCCGTGTTCTTCCAAAAATTGATGTAATCTGCTTGATCACCTCCCGCGATGAAGATGGCTTCGGCTTCGCGAATCTTCTGTGCAACAAACGCATCATTGGCTCCCGCGATTGTTGAGATCACCAGCGTGGCCACCGAGTCGAGCGACGGAACCAGGCCGTCGATGTAGGAATTGTACCCGCCGGTCCCGGTGGCTCGCAGCACGACGAAGTCTCCGCCAGTGGCCTTGGCGCCCATCCAGCGGAACGCCTCGTCCACATCGGTGCCACCTCCGACCAATGCCAGCCCGCTGGAACTCAGCGGCAAGATCACCGCAACGTCGGCGGCATTGCCCACAACCGTGTAGGCGTAGTTCTTGTTAGACGGTTTGTTCAAACCTCCCTGGCCACCAGCGTTCTGTTCGCCGGCCGCGTTCGTATCGAAGACGTTTGCCGGGCAGTTTTGCAGCGATAGGGTGTCGTAAATCGGCGCGCGAGCCAATCCTAGGTTAGCAGTGAGTAATTGCCGAGCTTCAAGCTGTTCCAGTCCAAATGACCGCGAAGAATTCCGTCGGCGAGTTGGCCGACGCCGTTGGCCCACAAATTCGTGAATCTGTTTTTCCAACACCACCACCAACCAAGCATTCAACGAGTGAAGCATATTCTTTCCAACCGAAAGAGCTTTGAATCCTGCACCGACAGAACCAGTAGGGCTACGGCGGCCGACGAAGTCTCAACGCTTTGCCGGTTTAACACGCGTGATTGCAATTGGCTACTCGGTAATCGAACTTGATTTTCATCAGGTGTGGTTTTGAGGAGTTTTTGGTCACTCAGCCGAGAATATATCCGAAGTGATTGAACGTTTCGGTTTAACCAGCCGGATTTTCTGCGTCGGCGCGGTGGTCGCTGGGAGGAAATCGAGACGGAATGATCAACTCGCACCGCGACTTGGATCGCTTAAGCGAACTGCCGTTGGTGTGAGAGGTTCAGCAGGGGCAGGACGAAGCGTTTCGGACGGTTGTCGATGACAAACATCCCGTGTTCAACTTTAACGAGCGCCTTGGACTTAGAGTCGATCCAGACCGTGTCCGCATCCTGACCTCGCTTAGCAATGAAGTCCCCGACACGGTGTCCGTCGAGCATTTTCCTGCCGAGTTGCTCGTCCGGGTGGATACGGCCTCACATCCTCGATGGCGGCTGGATGCAATACGCACCTGCCATTCAAGCGTACGACGCTCTACCAACACCGGCACGGCGTGCGGTTACTCTTCCATTCCCAGTCGGTATTTCAGTTCTTCGAACTGGCGCAAGAACTCGTCGCTGGAGGAATGAACGTGCTCGGCTTCGGTGATGAATTTAATCTCGTCGTCGAGATCGATGCGGTAATCGTCCAGGATCGACTCGAAGTCGCTCAAGTCCTGGCCGTAGACGATCAGCAGCTTGTGCTCGTCGAACTGCACTTCGACCGGGATGCGCGGATTGAGCACCGCGATGCCGGTGCAGCCGTCGTTGAGCAATAAGTCCTCGAAGTCGTACAGAATGCTTTTCAGAATCGGCAAGTCGATGTGCTCGCGATACAGGTCTTCGTGTTGTCCACTATGTTTTTCGTGGCTGGTTTCCAGAACAACATCCACTTCCGAACCAATCGGGTCCAGCAGATCCATGAACAGGTCGAGAATTCTCTCTTTCGAAGCCGCGGCCATCAGCACAGGAATGTCCACGCCCGTCTTATCGTCGCAGTAATTATCGCGACGGAAACCGGCGCGCGGGATGACCTGCAAGTCGAACGAGGGACGAACGGCGTCGGTCAGGACGAAACCGTCGTAGCTGGCCACCTTCAGATGCGATTCGAGCTGGTCTTCGCTGAGATTCTCGAAGCTGCTGGGCCCGCGCGGCGGTTGGCCGTCTCGAAATGTGTTCTTGATAAATTTTTTGAGGAAGCCCATCGCGTGCTCTCACTGGCTTCGAGGCCAACGGCCGTAACGTTCGTGTTAGAGGAGAGAACGTGGAACTCGGCTTTACGCCGCGATTCCCGGTCACCGCGTCTCCTCTGGGCACCTCGCGGGACAGGCAACTCTAGCACGTGTTCTCAAAGTCAAGCTGAACGCCGATCTTATTACGTTGAAAATCCGTGACGACAGGATGGACGAATCCGTTCCGCGGAGATTTGTTAAAGCTTGCCTTTCCGCGAAGACTGCGACACAACAACGTCCGAGCGAATCGAGTCGACCAGATAAACGGCCCGTGCAACCCGCACGCTCGCGATGACCGGCAGCGTCGGAGTGAGTGGCCAGGCAATAGGAGCCTTTCCGTATGTCTACGTCACAACTTGCCGGCGTCTTGCCGGTCTTCCAGACGCCGTACCACGCCGACGAATCGATCGACTGGACCACGCTCGAACGCGAGATCGACTGGCTGTTTGAGCGCGGGGCCGATGGCATCGTGATGGCGATGGTTTCGGAGACACTTCGTTTGAGTACCAACGAACGGGAAACACTGGCGGAGCACGCTTGTCGCTTCGCCCGTTCGCGCGGAGCGACCGTCATCAGTGTCGGGGCCGAGAGCACTCACACGGCCGAACGGCTCGCGCGGCTCGCCGCCGAATGTGGAGCGTCCGCGATCATGGCGATCCCACCGATCTCGATCGCAGTCGGCGAGGACGAGCAACTGCGATACTACGAGCGGCTGTTGCGGGTCGTGCCGATTCCGCTGATTGTGCAAGACGCCAGCGGCTATGTCGGCCGGCCTATGTCGATCGCCTTGCAGGCTCGGTTGTGGCGCGAATTTCACCCACGAGTTCTGTTTAAGCCCGAAGCCGTGCCCATCGGTCCGCGTTTGACGCAGTTGCGGGAAGCGACTCAAGGTCAAGCCGCCGTGTTCGAGGGCAGCGGCGGCATCGCCCTGGTCGACAGCTTTCGCCGCGGCATCATTGGCACCATGCCCGGAGCGGATTTGATCGACGCCATCGTCGCCTTGTGGCGAGCCTTGCACGCCGGTGACGATCAGCGAGCTTATGAAATCTCATTGCCACTTTCGTCGCTCGTCGCGCTGCAAACCGGCCTCGACGGCTTCTTGGCCATCGAGAAATACCTTCTCCAACGACAGGGCATCTTCCACAATACGCTCGTTCGCGGCCCCGTCGCCTTTCACCTGGACGAGGAAACGCGCCGCGAAGTGGACCGAATGTTTGATAGACTCTGTGCCGTGCTCAGCAGCGCGTCGCCGTCCTAAAATCGAAACTCTCAAATCAAAAATCGAACATCACATGACTCAAGCGATTGTCGATCCCGGTGAGCTGCGGCTGTTCGCTCAGATGCTCAAGCAGTTCAATCAAGACTTGTCCGACCGTACCACCGCGCTCTCCAGCCAACTGCACGCGCTGAGCAACACCTGGCGCGATCAGGAAAACATTAAATTCAGCGAACAATTCGAGCAGCATCTGCGCTACTTGCAGCGTTTCGTCGACGCCAACAACGAGCACATCCCGTATCTGCTCCGCAAGGCAGAACGCATCGAGGAATACTTGCAGCAGCGATAAGCGATCCGACGAGTGCCTCAGGTCGTAATTGACCTGCCATCAGAGCGAGAGTCTAGCCAGTTCGACATTCGAGAGTCGGCGCGGGCGGCGGTGGGGAGGACGGAACGTGTCGCAGGGGGACCGAGTCACGGGCTTGAGGGTGTAGGTCCACTCGAAGGGGCGAGCCATCGTGGCGTTGACGTATTTGAAGAATTCATGCAGCTTGTATTCCAAGTCGGCCACCGACGTGAAGTTTCCCCGCCGCATGACCTTCCTCATCACGATCCCGAGAATCACTTCGATCTGGTTCAGCCACGAGATGTGTTTGGGCAGGAACACGCAGCGGATGCGATGGCTCGGATCCGACAGGAACGTACGCCGGTTGGCTTGGTTTTTGAGCACGCCGGAGCGGCCTTGGACTCCCAGCGGCTCCTTGATTCCGCACGTCGCCGACTGATGAACTGCGACAATGATCGCGCGTTGCTGAATTCTGTCAAGATCTCCAGTTGCCGTTCCGACGACCGCAACTTCGCCGCCATCCCTGACATCGCGTCACCTCCTTCATGGAATGAAGAAGAATCGCTCAACTCGGAATTGGCCAAGCCATGCCGGCGGAAAAGCCGCCGTCGACGCGGACGACTTGGCCGGTCATGAAGGCGGAGGCGTCGGACGCCAGGAAGATCGCGGCGCCGACAAGGTCAGCCACTTCGCCCAAGCGTTGCAGCGGCGTGTTGGCTTGACCCCAGGCTTGCATCGTCGGTTCGGACCACAGCTTGCGAGTCAGATCGGTCAAGATGAACCCCGGAGCCAGCGCGTTGACTCGCACTCCGCGCGGCCCCCATTCCAAAGCCAAGCCGCGAGACATGGCGGAGATGCCAAACTTCGTGATCGCGTACGGCACCACGTTCTTGAGCGGTGCGTACGTGTTGAGCGAGTCGATGTGAATTTGCGAACCGGAGCGTTGTTCGAGCATCACTCGCCCGACGTCGATCGCCATCCAGAACGCACCCCGGAGGTTCGTGTCGATGATGAAGTCGAACTCTTCGACCGTGTACGCCTCGGCCGGCTTGCGCTTGTTGACTCCGGCGACGTTGAGCAGCACGTCGATTCGTCCGCAACGGTCGGTGACTTCGCGCACGCAGCGTTCGATGTCTTCGCGCCGAGTCACATCACATACCACCGAAATGACCGGCGCTGACGGCGTTCCGATCTCGGCGGCGGTTTGTTCGAGAGTCTTCGTGTCGCGGCCAGTGATCACCACCTTGGCTCCGCGCGCGACGAAACCTTCGGCCAAGGCTTTGCCGATCCCGCGACTGCCGCCAGAAACCAGCGTCACTTTGTCGGCGATCTTGAACAATTCGTCTGTGGCCATATCGCGACTTTACGGAAGACTTGTGTGACCACCGGACTGACATCCGAGTCGCGCCACAACTAATCGTTGCGGAGCGCCATGGACATGTCAGATAGCTTCGCCCGAATTTCGTTGAGCGAGGTGACACCGAAGTTACGCACGGCCAGCAATTCGTCGGCCGACTTCGCGACCAATTCACCGATGGTGGTGATCTGCAATCGCGAAAGACATTTTCTCGCTCGCACCGTGAGGTTGAGGTCCGAAACCGGCGCCTCCATCTTCGCACGCACTTCCGGAGCGAGGTCTTCGCGAAGATAGGTTTGAGTGGTCGGGGCCGAAGTTTGCAATAACTGGCCGACCGCCAAACCTTTGGACGCCATGATGTCGGCGACCTCCTGAAGCGACGTCTCTCCGAAGTTTTTGTTCGACAACAATTCGGCCTCGGTGATGCGACTCAGATCACCCAACGTGTGAATGCCGGCGCGATCCAGGCAATTGCGACTGCGAGCCGACAACTCGAAGTCCGAGATCGGCACTTGCAGCACGGCTTCCAGTTCGCGACTGCGGCGGACGGTCTCTTCGTCGAAGAACATGTCGCCTGCGGCTTCGACGTCCTTCAAATAGAGTCGAGCACGTTCGTTCGTCGGATCAAACTCCAACGCTCGGCGGAAGCAAAACGCCGCGGGAGCGTACATCTCCAGGTCTTCGTACATCAGGCCCAAATTGATGAGCGCTCCGAAAAAAAACGGCGGCTTCGACAGCGATCGCTCGTACAACTTGATCGCGTCCTCGTCGTTGCCAAGCTGATTGTTGAGGTTCGCCAGGCGAAAGAGGGCTCCCGTGTGATGCGGGTCCATGTCAACCGAACGCTCGAAATACTCGATGGCTCCGAACGTATCGCTGCGGTCTGCCAAAATGCAGCCCATTTGGAAGGAGTACTCGGCACGCGTGGCTCCCGCGCGCGCAGTGCTGCGAATCAGCGTTTCGGCCTCTTCCATCCGACCGGCCTGACGCATCGCGCCCGCTCGCATGAGCGTGCACTCGATGTTGTCCCAGCCATGCTCCGCCGCGTGCTCGAACTTCTTGGCCGCCTCGTCAAATCGACCCAGCGATGCCAGCGCGCGAGCGAGATAAAACGACGCCAGTGCGTCGCCAGGTATCTTCGACAGATATTGCTCCGCCTGCCGATGCCGCGCCAGCAAGTACAATGCCACACCCAACGCGAGTAGATTCCGTTTCGCCGCGTCACCGTCTTCGACGGCGTTCTGCAATTCGGCGACCGCCTGACGGACATCTCCGATTTGAGATCCGGTAATCGCGGTCCGCAGTTGCTTGACTTGCTCCGGGCCAAACGGCATGGCTTCGAGCACCGCGTGGCGCACGTCAATCATGAGACGAGGGGCTAAGATACTTTCCCCCTCGCGGCTTTTGGGCGTCGTCAACGTAGGCATTTAGGCTCACCAAACAGCAAAACGGACCGAAGAGAAAATTTGTCGTACGCCTCGGTCTCGGTCAAGGCGAAATCCGGCGGACAGCAGGCAACCACCAACTCGCGTGGCTGGGTGACACGTCCGAGTTACTCTTCGGGCACATAAGGTAGCAGCGCCATGAAGCGAGATCGCAGCACGGCTTCGCGAACAGCTCGTTGGTACTTCGCGCAACTGCCGGTGCGGCGGCGCCCAATCACCGTGGAGGTCCGGCTGACCATCAGACGCAGCGTCTTCAAATCTTTGTAGTCGACGTAAATGGGGCGAGGTGGATGATCGCACCCGTCAGGACAAAAACGGCATGTCAGCTTCTTCTTCAACCGCGACTTCTTCTTGCGGCGTTTCTTGATTTCCGTTGTCGTGAGCCTCGTCATGCAGTTCGCACCTTTGCGGACAGAATCTTGCTAGCGTGTCCCGAAATCGAAGCAAGGATTATGATGTTGCCTCCGCGGAGTTTCAACCCTTCAGGACGGCTTTGCCGTCGTCCGCTCTTGTCGTCCGACGGGTTCAATCACCAGTTCTTCGCGGCGATGCCGCGGCCGCAACCTCCGTATTCGCAGGACTAGCCATGTCGAGCCTCCTCCCTAACCCCGCCGATTCCGCACGTTTTCGAGCTTCCGGACCCTCGATACTTCCGTCAGACGATGCATCGATTCTGATCTTTGGAGCCTCCGGAGACCTCACGGCACGCAAGTTGATGCCGGCACTCTTCACGCTCTGGAAGAAAGAGTTCTTGCCGCCGCACATCCCGATCATCGGCGTTGCGCGTCGTGAGAAAACCGATGCATCCTTCCGAGCCGAACTGCGTGACACCGTCTCACAACACGTGCGCGGTGGCGTCACCGACGAGGACTGGCAAGCCTTCTCGCGACGAGTTCATTACGTCCGCGCGAACCTGGACGAAGCGGCGGACTTCACTCAACTCCGCGAATCGGTTGAACGGATCGAGCAACGGCCGGGAGGCTGCGGCGCGCGCGTCGTTTACTTGGCGACCGCCCCCAATCTCTTCCTGCCGTCCATCGAATCTTTGAGCCGAGCCGGAATGATCCCGCCGCTGGAGTCGAATCGCCGGCTGCGAGTCGTCTTTGAAAAGCCGTTCGGGCGCGACCTGCGTTCGTCGCAGCAACTCAGCCAATCGCTCGGACGGATGCTGCGCGAGGAACAGATCTACCGCATCGACCACTACCTCGGCAAAGAGACGGTCCAGAACATCTTGCTGTATCGCTTCGGCAATTCGATTTTCGAACCGCTGCTCAATCGCCACCACGTCGACCACGTGCAAATCACCGTCGCCGAGTCACAAGGGATCGAAAGCGGCCGCGGCGGCTACTATGACAAAGCCGGAGCGTTGCGTGACGTCTTGCAGAACCACGTGCTGCAATTGCTCTGCCTGGTCGCGATGGAGCCGCCCGCTCGTTTCGAAGCGGATGCGATCCGCGACGAGAAATTGAAACTGCTCCAGGCCCTCTCCCCCGCGGATGCCTCGCTCGACAACTGGGTGATCCCCGGCCAGTACACTGCCGGAGAATTCAATGGCAGATCGCTGCCTGGCTATTTGGCCGAAGAACGCATCGCTCCCGACTCGCGCCGCGAGACGTTTGTCGCGATGCAGGTGCAAATCGACAACTGGCGCTGGGCTGGTGTGCCGTTTTATCTGCGTACCGGCAAACGCCTACCCGAACGTTTCACCGAAATTTCCATTCAGTTCCAACAGCCGCCGCTGCACCTCTTCAGTACCGTCGAATGCGACGGAGACATGTGCCAATTCGTGACCGCGCAGCCCAACACGCTCGTCTTCCGCATTCAGCCCAGCGAGGCGATCTTGCTGTCGGTCTCGTCGAAGCGTCCCGGCATGCAGTACCAAATCCATCCGGTGACGATGGACTTCCAATTTGAAACCGCTTTCGGTGTTGAACTACCCGAAGCGTACGAGCGACTGCTGCTCGACGTGTTGCGTGGCGACTCGACGCTGTTCACGCGCAGCGATGAACTCGAAGCGGCTTGGCAGTTTGTCACGCCCGTGCTGGAACACTGGGAGTCGCAAGCCATCACTCCGGAACCGTACTCCGCCGGCACCTGGGGTCCGGCGCGCGCGGACCAACTCCTCGCCCGTTCCGGCCGTCGCTGGCGCAAGCCAGCGGCGTCCGATGTGCCGCAACGCACATGAACCTCGTGGCGGAGTCGGTCGCAGTCCGCACCCGCTAATTCTGCCGCGGCTTGGGCAACGCGACCGAATACAACATCGTCACCGTGCCGATCGACATCAAGGTGAACGCCGCCCATTGCGGCGGGTTGAGCACTGGCTGACGCTGATCGTTCAGCTTCGTGAAAAATCCGCGAAATTCGGGGTCACGCTGCGGCGGCGGTTCTTTCCAAGTGAAGACCATCTGATCCACCATGGTGAACGTGATTCCCCACATGGCAATGAACAAACCGCCGGCAAAAAAGAAGGCTCGGAGCATCGCTGTGACTTTCGTAATCGAGGGAAACGAAACGCGGGTCCGGTCCGCGAACAGGTGACGTGCCGGAGTTCACAGCACCGTGCCGAGGTCGTGGCGTGTGAACTCTCCCGATCTATCGGAGCCAATTTGCGGCTCGCTTCATTCCGAACGGCGGAAATTGCCGGTGGACGGTAATCGATCTTTGACCGTGCGGGTCGCGCAAAGTTTCGCGAAACGGACGGGCTTGCGTGTCGCAGCGATTGGGCGTTGTCAGCCCTCCGGCGCCGATCGTGTCGGTCGTATCGCGAGGCCGCGAAAGATGACCCGCGAGTTGACGAGCAGAGTCATTCGCTTGCGCCACGGCTGGCTAATTCTTCAATCTGCGTCTTGGTTGAAATACAAGCCCGAAGCGCAAGCGAGGGATTTCTGCGGATTCCCTCGCTTGCGCTTCGGGCTTGTATGCCTCCACAGACCACGCAACCGGACGAATTAGCCAGCC
>CAZPUJ010000280.1:0-5224 GCA_964589725.1 uncultured Planctomycetaceae bacterium | reverse complement strand
ATCTCGTGGCATGTGTGGCTGTTTGCGGTTCCGTTTGCCGTGGCGATGCTGGCTGCGGAGGAGCTTCGCAAGTGGTGCGTTCGGCGAAGCACAGCCGTTCGCGAATCCAACACTGATGGACCCGTCGAAGAGCAATCCCGTGACCTCTGCGACCAATGAGATTTGGTCGTCGGGCGGATCAGCCATCTTGCTGGCCGATCCGAGCCGAGTATTCGGATGGTGAGGACGCCGTATTGCCGTGTGCGGGTCTGTCGGAAACCGCCCACTCGTGATGTGCGAGGACGCGCACCGCCTGAGATTAACGGCCTCGCGACTGCCACCCACATGAACAGTTTCCCGATTTGCTAGACGCGACAATCGCGTTGGCACTGGTCGGTGAGAGGCGCTCCCAAAAAACTTCAGCAACTTCCACCGCCTCGGAACGGCGTTCGCAAAGAGTCGCTCGTCGGAATCGTGCCACGGCTGTGTCAGCCGTACTTCGGACGGACGAACAACGAAGCTTGCGATTCGTGGCTTTTAAAGATTGGAGAAGTTCATGAGTTGGCTCCCCAAGAAGACCGTGGTAGTGCCCGTGGACTTTTCGACGGCTGCCGCGAACGCGCTCGAGACTGGGCTGACGCTGGTGGCGAAGCCGGAGGACTTGCATGTGATCTACGTCACAACACCACCGATTGCGTTCAATTATGCGGAGGGCTGGGCGTTGGATGACCCGGCCGCGCGGAGGCAAGCCGCGCACGAGCACTTGGCAAAATTCCTTGTTGGCAAAAACGCCGGCGGGGTGAAAGCGGTCATTCGGGAGGGCGATCCTGGATTGTTGATCTCAGACTATTCGGACGAAGTTCATGCCGACCTGATCGTCATGCCGTCGCACGGATACCACGGTGTCAAACGAGTTTTGCTCGGCTCTGTCACAGAGCGAGTATTGCGCCATGCGAAATGCCCGATCCTGATTTTGCGACGCCAGGATTGAGTGTCGCTCGACGTGGCGATGGGCGGTCCGCTGGTTGACCGACCCGACCACTCAAGGAACCGCTCGCTAATTCACGAAGGAGACTGCCATGACAACTTCTGTTGTTGGACATAAAATGCACAACGAATTGCTGGATCAGTTGGAGTCGATCGGCCAATGGTGGCCTGGCTGCGACAAGTCCTTCATCTCCCCAATCAATGCTCGCGAAGTGATGACGCGGCTGACGGAGTTGCGAACCTCGCTGAGAGTGCATTTTGACATGGAAGAGGTTCAGGGACTGCTTCCCAACGGGACGTCGGCCGATCCGCGCTTCTTGCGCCATGCCGAACAATTGCTTGATCAGCACGACGGACTGATGGATCGTCTCAATGCCGTGATTACCTCGCTGCTGATGATGAACGACGGGACGCAAACATGGTCTGTCGCGAAAGAACATTTCGACGAATTCCGCAAGCAACTGCAGGCTCACGAACGCGCCGAGATTGACCTGCTGCAAGCCGCCTGTGGCGACAACTTGGGTGTCGTCGATTGAGAACAATCCGCTGAAACGTTTTGGAGACAACGTCATGTTCTCGATCCAGAAAATCCTGCATCCGACCGACCTCAGCGAGAACAGCCGGCCGGCATTAACGATGGCTTGCGAGTGGGCTCAGCGTTTTGGCGCGGAGTTGCATCTGCTGCACGTCGTGGACGGCATCACGAATCCGCATCCCTATCTCGGTCCGCCGTTCAACGAGGCAGCCGCTTGGGAAACGATGATCCGTCAAAAGGCCAACACCGCCTTGAAGGAGTGGCCACTTCCTGAAGGCTATTCGGCGTTGAAGGTCGTTCGAGTGATGCACACCGGATCGCCGGTTCTGAACGTCGTGCAGTACGCCAAAGACATCGGGAGTGACGTGATTGTCATGGGGACTCACGGCCGAACCGGCTTCTCGCATCTCTTTCTGGGCAGCGTCGCAGAAAACGTTGTTCGACGAGCGCCCTGCTCAGTGCTCACGGTTCGACCGAACGTCGAGTCGACCCCAACAACGTGAGGATCACTCGATGGGATCGGTGTGAGGATCACTCGATGGGATCGGTCGCCGACGATTCTGTTGGCTGCGAAGTCTTTCGGTCGTGAAGCCCCAGCCTGCTGAACCAAACGGCCGCAGAGTCATCGACTCGCTTCGAGCTGACCACGTGAGGCCCGATTGCCGCACCCCCTTTCGCATACTGGCCAATGGCAACTCCGCCGAAAGCCGTTTGAGCGAGCGCCACTCCGGCAATCACAAACGCTCCCAAACCAACGCCCGCGACCGTCACCAGTCCGACAGCGACTCCGCCAACGGCGATCAGGCCGCGAGCCAATCCACCGATCGCAATGACACCCGTCGCGACATCTCCCATGGCGATGATTCCTCGGGCATAGCCACGAGTTTCATTTCGCGAGGCATCAGGCCCCTGGGCAACCGCCAACAGCGGCCATCCCCACAGGCGAAGTTGCGATGTGTACCGAATCGTCCGCGTCATAACAGAATCCTTTTCAAATGAGAGGCGTCCTTTGTTCTTGGGCAGTCGCTGGCATGGCAAATGCGATACCGTGGCATTTCGAAAACTGCTCGGTCCGGCAAGTTTGGCATCTTCGTTGTAAAGCCTCGTGTTGTTCAAATTCGTCACGGCTCGTCCGCTTTCGACGAGATCGCCATCCAATTCGAGCGTCCCGTCCGAGTACGCCTCTCCGAATCCCACGCTTCCCTGCCAGAAGAGCCGCCGCAGTACGGAAGGCTTCAATAAGCGAACTGTTCCCACCGTTTCTGCGCACTCGCTCACATGGAATCCGTCCCACAATTCCAATGCAAACTTCGGAAACCCCAGCGAGGCAATCAAACGGCGAGCGAGCCAGCCAGCCAGCGCTCCCACGGCTGAGACGCGCGGTCGACCGTCGTGCTGATCGAATCTGCCACGTCATCGATGGATGACAACGGCGGCGATGGACAATGGACTGTCGTCACGTCGCAGTTCGGCGATCTGAAAGACCATCGCTTGTTCGCAACTGCGAATACGAATACGCAACATTTTGCGCTCAGGAGGGCATGCCATCGCTAAATACGACGAGGACGATTTGAACATGCCCTGCCACGTCCTTCCGACATCGCAGTGTGCGGTGCTCTTGGGGAAGTGAGCGGCGGCGAGCATCGGCTGGCCTCTGCTACTTCAATAACAAGAGCAACATCACAACGGGTGTTGTCGCGCGGATGCTGTGAGTCAGTCCCGGTGGCATGTGGATCCAAGTGCCGGGCTGGGCTTCGTGAGTGTCGGCTCCCAAGGTGAGCGTGGCCTCTCCGCGAATGAACTGCAGAATCGCCGGCATCGAAGCGGTGTGTTCGGAGAGCTCCTCGCCCTGAGCAAAGCCGAACACCACGGCTTTGACTCGTTCGTCCTGATGCAGCGTGCGACTCAGAATCCCTTTGTCGGGTGGCGGAGTCTCTTGAGCGAGGTCCGCGATGAAGGCATAGGATTGGCTCATTGCGAGTCTCACTTCGCGGGATTGGGCGCAGCTCATCCAAGCAGTCGCAATTGGTCGCAGCAAATCATGTTCCTGCGGCACTCGCCGAAAGCTCCGCGAAATTGCTGGGGTGCATGCTCTGGTTTTTGGGGCGTTACTGATTCGCACGATTGGGATGCACCACCCGCGGCCAGTCATCTGTTGGGTGACCATCACGGGAGTACTGGCGGGGGCGATCGCCGGATCGCTTTGTGGAGCAAGGCAGTCTTCGATCGTCAAGACGAATGAAGCCAATCGCAGCAACGGGGACAAAGGCCAACAAGTCAGAGTCGGTTGACTTCGCTGATCCTTCGCGAAATGGGCGCAAAATCATAGGGAATGTCCAATGGCGACTCTCAACACAACCGACTTCACTGCCTTACGGCATCGCATGATCGAAGCCGACTTGCGCGGTCGTGGCATCTCCGACCCGCGTGTGTTGATGGCCATGTCGGAAGTGCCGCGCGAGGAATTCGTCCCGGAGGCTCTTCGCGAAGAAGCCTACGACGATCGGGCGCTGTCCATCGGGTTTCACCAAACGATCTCGCAGCCATTCACCGTGGCCTTCATGCTCGAATCGCTCGGCGTGCGTGACAGCGACACGGTCTTGGAGATCGGAACCGGTTCCGGCTATGCGGCGGCCGTCTTGTCTCAATTGGCGACCACCGTGCATACCGTGGAACGAATCCCTGAATTGGCTCAAGCCGCGCATCCGAACTGCTCGAAGGCCTTCTCAAGCGTTAGGTGCTGGCGGACCCGCGTGTCTTGATCGGTCCGGTTGCCTGCTGCGGTCGCGCAATGGAGCCACGCGACCGCTCCCGAAATTCGCACGCGACGAAATCACGCGACTCTTTGAGTGAGACCGCTGAGCAGTTGCATCGAGACACCGCCGAGACCATCGACAGGCTCGGCGGTTGGCCGACCGACTGGAGAAAGAGAGGACGAACCGTCCCACCAAACATCACGAAAGAGAGATTGAGTGTTGCGCGTATATTGAACACGCCGAATTTCCAAACCGTCTGGCCGCAAACCAACAAAAAAAGCCGAAGGGATGAAGCATCCCTTCGACTTTCGAGTGACTATCGTGCGAGGCACGGTTCTCAACGACGACCATAGCCGCCGCGGCCACCACCACCACCACCACCACCGCGTTCTTCACGCGGACGGGCTTCATTGACGGCCAACTTACGTCCGCCCTGGTCCTTCTCGTTCAATCCGCGAATCGCTTGCTCCGCAGCATTGCTATCCTCCATTTCGACGAATCCAAAACCTTTGCTGCGACCGGTGTCGCGATCTTGAATGACCTGAGCACTCCGCACGGTTCCGAATTCGCGGAACATCTCTTCTAGACTGGAGTCCGTGACTTCGTAGCTCAGATTCCCCACGTACAACTTCTTACTCACGTTCTTGCCTCCTAAAAAGCATTGTCGGTCCGTTGTGACTTTCTGGGCCGAATCGAAAGAGGCCAGACTGGTGACCCGCCAAGTGGTACGGCGAGCGAACTAGCAGCGAGTGGATTCCAAGGAATCAACACCACAAATTTCCGTCGTCAAAACCAACTACGGCCACTATAAGCTTCATCAATGAGTTTGGCGAGTGGCAACACGGCGGGCTAGTTTTTGAAGATGCGTAGTCTGTTCATCAAGAGGGTGGGTTTGAGGGCGTGTTCTCGGCAGAGAGCTCCGACCGTTTGAGCGAGTCGGCGGGCGAGGTTGAGGGTTGCGAGGCGA
>CAZPUJ010000279.1:0-8937 GCA_964589725.1 uncultured Planctomycetaceae bacterium | reverse complement strand
CTGTGAGCGTTTGGGAACTCGCGACATCGCGTCAGTCGATTCCGACTTCACGGTTTACCGTTACCGAAATCGGCAGGCCTTTCGGAATCTGTTCTTTAATGAGCGTTAGCGTAACGTTGTGGAATGCTCGGCCGTGGACGCCGGAGTTGCGTACGGAGCGTGAGGCGTTGAGTCTGATCCGCTTTCTGAGTGACCAAGGCCAAGCCCAGTCCGAATGGCTCGCCGCCATTGCCGCCGATCAAACCATCACGGAACCCATCCGTCAGCGCGCCCTCCAATTTGCCCGTGAGTGGAAATAAATATGGAGTGCGGTGACTCGTCACCACTTTCGTTTGCGGCGGAGCCGCTTCTGTTGTTCTTTTCGGCTTCGGTGGCGTGATCCAAACGAATCCAAAGAAAAGCGACTGCGCCTCGATGAAAAGCGGTGACAAGTCACCGCACTCCAAATTTGCAGATCGGCCTGATGACGATCGATGGCAGCAACGTGCGACAACTGACTCGCACTGACGACGGCAACACGTGCTCCACATTCTCCCCCGACATGGGGTCATGTGTTCTGATTTCTGTTTTGGCCTGCCGAAGTACCTTGGATGTCGGTTCGCGCCCCGTTTCGCCGATTCGCCATCAACGGTCGTTCGCGGTGCCAAAACAGAAATCAGAACACATGACCCCGCTCACCCGACCGACCTGTCGGACATAGGGCTCGGGGCTTTTTGGTTTTCGGCAAGCGGACCGACGAAGCGTCAGTTTTCTGGACGCGACAAACTTCGCTGGCCCCACGAAATCGGAATCGTTGGCGGGTGGCGGTGGCGGTCTTTGCGGACGTCTTTGGGACGCGGGTGCCAGTAGGTGATGAAGCGGCAGAATTGCTTCACGGCCTCGGCGTAGGCTTCGGCACCTTTCTCCTTCGATCCGAGTTCGGCATCGCCGAGGACTCCGGTGTCCGAGTAGCTGCTGGTCCACGAGATCACCGACGCCGGGCCGGCTCCGAACAGGTCCACCCAGTTGAACGGGCTGCCGTCGTTGTTGAACGAGATCGTGCCGCTCTTGATCTTGTCCTTCCGCACGTCGTCCTCGGCGAGGTACATGTACAGCGACGTTTCCAACTCGCAGGCGTGCGAACAGCCGCCAGGGAATTTGCTTTCTCGCCAGCGCGGCAGGAATTCCTTGTCCACAGTCAGCAGGTTCCACCACGCGATGACGACGCACTCGGCGTCGGTTTCCAGGTTCGTGCGCCGCGCGGCGAGGTCCAGGTTCGGCATGTTCGAGCCGTGGCCGTTCAACAGGATGATTTTCTTAAACCCGTGATAGGCCAGCGACCGGGTCACGTCGAGCACCTGCTCGATGAACGTCGTGTAGTTCGTGTTGATTGTCCCTGGAAAATCCATCACGTGCCCGGTGTAGCCATACGCGAGGTGCGGCAGCACGAGCACCTTGTCCGCCAGCGCCTGCCCCGTTCCGCGAGCGACTCCTCCGGGACAGACTAGGTCCACGTCCAGCGGCAGGTGATGCCCGTGTTGCTCGACAGCGCCGCAGGGTACGATGCAGATCTTTTGCATCTCGATGGCGTCGTTGATTTCGGGCCACGTGAGTTTCTCATAACGCCATTCCGTCGCTGCTCGGCTGGTCATGATCTTGGGTTCCTTTATGAGGGTAGCGTGCCTCGTTTGCGGGCGGCGATTATGACGCGATCACGACGAGAGACCAACGCACGCGGACCGGAAGTCAAACTGGAGGCACAGTGACCGGGCACTTAGGACAGCGTAGGATTGGCCGTCTTGTCCCCTCTCCCCCCGCTTCGGGGGGAGAGGGTGAGGGGGTCTTCGAGTTGGTGGGCAGAGAAGGACGAGTTGACGTATTGGCAAACGATTGCGGTGCGATTCGAAGCGTCGGCACCATTCGCCCCCCTCACCGTAGCCCACTCCCCCGAAGCGGGGGAGTGGGGACCGGAATGCACATGGTGTGCTGTAAAAAAAAACAGCGTCCCTCGAAGGACGAGGGACGCATTGCCGGACGCTGAATATTCGCGTCTCACCAATTTTTTCGGTTAGCCCGCCGTGATGGCCACTTTTTGCGCGACCGCCTGCTGCGCTTTGGGCAACCGCACACGGAGCACGCCGTTCTTCATCGTCGCTTGCAAGCCCGAGCGATCAACTTCGGATGAAACGGTGAACTCGCGAGCGAATGGACCGTCTTCATACTCGGCGTAGGCGAGCGAGTAGCCGTCGAACGTCGGCGGCTTCACGGTGCCTCGAATCGTCAGGATGTTTCGATCCAGGGACACTGCGGCGCCGTTCTCGTCGACACCCGGCATGTCGGCCGTGAGCAACACCGCATCATCGGTCTCGACAATGTCGACCGACGGCACAAACTCCCGCTTCTCGGCAACAGCCGGAGCCGTCTCTTGGCGCTTGGATAATTCGGAATCACAACACTTCAATTTCTGAGACATGACAAGACCTCCTTCATCGCGGAGCACGTTTTCAACGTGCTCTGATTCTTGTGTGATCTTCAAAGACGGGCACGTTGAAAACGTGCCCCACGATCAGGCCGCTTGCACTGTGACCTTTGTCGGCTTCAACGCATCCGGCCGATGCAATTTGACGGACAAGACACCTTTCTCGTACTTCGCTTCGGTTCGCTGCACGTCGACCTCGAATGGCAGCACGAGCGAACGGACGAACGGTTCGACATGGCGCTCGTGACGATGGACGGTTCCCTCCGACTCGCCCGAGGTGTTTGCCGGTTGGACGCGAATCGTCAGCGTGTCCTTGAGCACCGAGATCTCGATGTCACTCAACTCGACCCCGGGAACCGGTGCCGTCACGACCAGACCATCCTCGCTTTTCCAAACATTGACCGGCGGAATTGCTCGGCCACAACCGACGGTCGAGCCAAACGCTTCCTGAAATGCTCGACCCATCTCACGTTGCAACACCGAAAAATCCTTCCAGGGGTTCCAGGCGGAACGATGCAAATTCAACATGGCACAGCTCCTTTCAGACACTGTCGTGTCAGACCCAGTCGGGGCCGATTTCGAAAATTGCGGATGAGCGTTAGCCCCAGCGTTGCTTCACCGCGTTTGACTTTAGCTACGAACAGCAACAGCTACGAACAGCAACGACCGTGCCGATGAACATTCTCGGAGTAGTTGTCGATTTAGTTTCTGAACGTAACAACTATTAAAAATTAGGAGATGTGTCAATTTGCGACACGAGTGCCCAGTTAAAAGTCTCAAAATGGCAGTCATCACTCGGCATCCAGAAATCATATTTTGGCAGTCTGATGGCGGATTCGGTCTGGCATTTTGGCTCGTCGCGATCCCAATACGACGCCGACGATTGTTTTGCAGCCAATGCCGATGGCGAAAGGGAATCGGGTCTGCATGAGATTCATCGTGGACGGCGACGGCCCACGTCCGATCTTAAGGGATACCGCCTCTTGGCGGACGCAGTCAGCGTCCGCGCGAACAGTTCGTTGCCTTTCGGTGTATGTCTTTCCTTCGACGCTCGTCATTCGGCTTTTGTCAATCTTGTTCGAGGTGTCTGATGGGCTTCTCTGGCTCGCGAGTCTTGGACGATCGACGTCGTCGTCGGTTGGTGCTTGAAACCGAGCAGGAAGGCTTTGTTGCCGTCAGTCCGCGTGATAACGAAGGCGACTCGGAAGTGCAGGGGACGGAGCTGTCTCGACTGGTCCTCTCGTTGCCGCAGCTCGTGCCGAGCCGGGCGTGGAAGTATTGGTGCGTTGGAGCGATTGGTCTGTTTGGATTGACAGGCATGCTTCTGGCGTGGCTTTTCGCGGAAGAGGCCGCTACCTCCGGATCGCACTTGGGAGACATGTTTGTTCCGTTTGCGGAGGGTTTGTTGCGAGGCACCGGAGCCGCGGCGTGGTGGCTGGCCGGGCAAGTCAGTTGCTTGATGTGGTGGACGAGATCACGCAGCCGATTGGATTACGGCGGCCGCTTTCACGTTTGGGGCTGGTCCGCGGCAGGCTTCTTCGCGGCGGCAGTGTTTTGTTTGACGGACGCTCATCACTTATCCGCGATGGTGTTGGCTTGGTCGGTCGGCGGTGATGTGTCCTCCGCGTCTGTCGGAGTCACGGCCGCGTGGCTGCTGCCGAGTCTCGTCGTCGGATGCGCGTTGTGGGCGACGCTCGCCAGCGATTTGCGCAACTGTGTCGGCAGTCGCCTGCTGCATTCGCTTGCTGGGTTGTGCGGATTGATGCTTATCGGTGCCCAACTGTGGGCCGTTCGATACGGCAGTTCGTTGCGACTCGACTTCTTCGAGCGACTGGCGCTCGCGGCATTGCAGTGGTCCAACCTGATGACAGTGCTCTGGCATATCCGGCACGTCGTTCACGTTACGGCCGATCCTCCGCCGCTGAGTCCCTCTTGGTGTGCCCTCGTGAGCCAACGAACCGTTGGAGCCGTGTTCTCGAAGGTCGTGAGTTGGCTCCAGCGGAAGCCTGCCGCGAGCGCGACTAAACTTGAAGACGGCTCACGCGACGAAACTCGGCGCGGCAAGCGGCGAGTTCGACTTGAAACCGACGATGGGGATGCTCGCGATCTGCGGATCGATAATGTGCGCATCGATGATTCGGGGATCGATAATGTGCGCATCGATAAGGTGCGGATCGATGATGCCGAGTCCGCCGTGAAAGGGCCGTCGAAGCGAACTCGGCAGGCGGCGCGAAAATCGCAGACGTAAGCCACGACATTAGGCGATCGGCAAGACTTTCCTTACCCATGTAGCTGAAGTCGTGAGACTTCAGACCGAAGTCCCACGACTTCGGCTACGGGTAAGCTATCTCCTGCCCTTCGCCTTACAGAATAAATTTACTCAAGTCCTCATTGTTTGTGATGTCTTGCAGCTTCTTGCGGACGTAGTCGGCGTCGATCGTGATCGACTTCCTGCGCGCGTCCGGGGCCTCAAAGCTGATGTCTTCGAGCAGGCGTTCGAGGACCGTGTACAGTCGGCGGGCACCGATGTTTTGTGTCGACTGATTCACCTGGAAGGCGGTGTCGGCGAGAGACTCGATGCCGTCCTTGCTGAACTTCAGTTTGACGCCATCGGCGGCGAGCAGCTCTTGGTACTGTCGCGTCAGCGAGCTCTTTGGTTCGGTCAGGATGCGGATGAAGTCATCACGAGTCAGTGGTTGCAGTTCGACGCGGATCGGGAAGCGGCCTTGCAGTTCGGGCATCAAGTCGGACGGCTTCGACCGATGAAAGGCTCCGGCGGCGATAAACAGGACTTGGTCGGTCTTCACGTAGCCGTATTTGGTCTGCACGGTTGTCCCCTCGACGATCGGTAGCAGGTCGCGCTGCACCCCTTGCCGGCTGACGTCCGGGCCGTGCGAATCCTCGGGACCGCAGACTTTGTCGATCTCGTCGATGAAGATCACGCCGTGAGTCTCAGCCAACCGCACGGCCTCTTCGTTGATCGCATCCTTGTCCATCGCGGTTTCGATCTCTTGCTCCAGCAAGATGCCGCGAGCTTTCTTCACCGGGACCGATCGCCGCGACGTTTGCTTTGGGCCGATCTTCTCGAACAGGTTTTGCAGCTCCATTTCCATCTGCTCGATGCCGCCGATGTTCGACATGACTTGCACCGGCAGCATGCGGTGTTCGGTTTTGAGTTCGATTTCGCGGTCTTCGAGCTTGCCGGCCTTCAGCATGTCACGGAATCGCTCGCGAGTCCGATTCGTCCGAGCGGACGATTCGGAGTCTTCCCTCAAATCCGCTGGTTCATCGTCTTCGTCATCGAACCCCGGTCGCGAGCGATGTGAGGCCGACGGCAGGAGCAAATCGAGCAGACGTTCCTCGGCGCGCTTCTCGGCATCCGCTTGAACGGTCTTCCGTTTCCGTTCGCGAACGAGCGAGATCGCGGCTTCCACCAAATCGCGAACCATGCTTTCGACATCGCGGCCGTAGTAACCAACCTCGGTGTACTTCGTCGCCTCGACTTTGATGAACGGAGCGCTGGTCAGCTTGGCCAGCCGGCGCGTGATCTCCGTTTTGCCGACACCGGTGGGGCCGATCATGATGATGTTTTTGGGAGTGATGTCGCGACGGATCTCCTCGGGAAGTTGCTGCCAGCGCCAACGGTTTCGCAGCGCGATCGCGACAGCTCGTTTGGCGGCGTCTTGGCCGATGATGTGCTTATCCAGCTCCGCGACAGTCTCGCGCGGTGTCAAAGCTTGCACGGGAATTCCTCCACCATCAAGTTGTCATTCGTGTAGATGTCGAGTTCCGCGGCGATTTTCAACGACTCGCGCACGATGTCGCCGGCCGACAGCTTGTCGCCCACCTTTCGCACCAGCGCCCGTGCCGCTGCGATCGCATATGGACTGCCAGAGCCGATACCCAACACGCCGTCAGTCGGCTGAATGACGTCGCCCATGCCGGTGATCAGCAGTCCGTGCTCCTCATTGGCGACGATCAGCATCGCTTCCAGCCGCCGCAGCATCCGATCGGTGCGCCAGTCTCTTGCCAGTTCGGTCGCCGCGCGCGGGACATTGTTCGGATAATCCTTGAGCTTCGCTTCAAAGCGTTCCATCAGCGCGAACGCATCGGCCGTCGAGCCGGCAAATCCGACAAGCACTTTCTTTTCGAGCAGCCAGCGAATCTTGCGAGTATCCGCCTTGAGGATCGTTGTCCCGTGAGTCACCTGGCCATCCCCACCGATTGCGCACTGGCCGTTGTGTCGCACGCAGAGAATCGTGGTGGAATGCCAATTGTTATGTTTGGACATGATGAGTCTTTCTCGCCTGAGTCAATCGAGGGCCGAGTTTTAGGGCGTCGATTGGCAAGATGCGAGCAACTCGTGCAAGCGTCCGCGTCTCGTTTTGTCCGGTCCCCTCGCCTCTTCGGCGAGAGGGTTACAGTCTTCGGTGGTCAATGATGCACACCGTGCGTGCAATTGGTTCCCTCTCCCCCGCCGCGGGGGAGAGGGTTAGGGAGAGGGGGCGGAGCGCTCCACCGGCCCAGGAACCCCCTCACCCCAGCCCTCTCCCCCGATGCGGGGGAGAGGGAGCAAGTTTGCGGCTTCGCCGCGTTAGCAATAGGCGTCCACCGAGTCGCAGTCACTGCAACCGGCTGGCCAGCTTGTCGACGATCAATCGGCCGATGTTCAATGCCGCTGTCGCGGCGGGCGACGGGGCGTTGAGCACGTTCACGACGAGATCATTCTCGACGATCACGAAATCATCGACCAGCTTGCCATCACGGCCGAGAGCTTGAGCGCGCACGCCGGCGGGAGCGGGCTCGATGTGCTCGGAGCGGATGTCGGGCATCAAGCGTTGCAGCGCGCGGACGAACGCGGCTTTGCTGAACGAGCGCCACATTTCGCCGCAGCCGGTGCGCCAGTGTTTGGCCGCCATGCGCAGGAAGCCGGGGTACGTCAGCGACTCCATCAGGTCCACCAGATTGATGTCAAGCTTTGTGTAGCCCTCGCGAGCAAACGCCAACACGGCATTCGGTCCGCATTCGACGCCGCCGTGAATCAGCCGCGTGAAGTGAACGCCCAGAAACGGAAATTTCGGATCGGGAACCGGGTAAATCAGGTTGCGGCAGAGATGCTGCCACTCCGGCTTGAGTTCAAAGTACTCGCCGCGGAACGGCACGATCTTCGAATCAACCGGCGTGCCGCTGAGCTTCGCAACGCGATCCGCCTGTAACCCCGCGCACGTCACGACGCAGCGAGCCTCAACGTCGCCGGCCGTCGTCTGCACGAGCATCGATCCTTGTGCCGTTGTCATCCCAGTGACGCAGGCGTTGAATGTGATCGTCCCTCCCTTCTCGCGAATGCGGTCGGCCAACTTCTGGCACACGCCGGGATAATCGACGATCCCTGCCTCCGGGACATGAATCGCCGCGATGCCCGCCGCGTGCGGTTCGAGTTGATGCAGTCGCTCCGGCCCGATCAGCTCGCAATGCACGCCGTTGGCTTGGCCGCGCGAGAAGATGTCCTGCATCTTGGGGAGTTCATCTTCGGTGACGGCGACAATGACTTTGCCGCAGATGTCGTAGGCGACTCCTTCGCGCTGGCAGAATTCCTCCATCGCTTTTTTGCCCTCGCGGCAGTTCGTCGCGCGCAGCGAGCCGGGCTTGTAGTAAATGCCGCTGTGCAGCACGCCGGAGTTCCGTCCCGTCTGGTGAAACGCCAGCGACGCCTCCTTTTCGAGGATCGTCACCTTCGTGCTCGGAAGCCGTTCGAGCAGCCGATACGCGGTTGCCAACCCCACGATGCCGCCGCCGATGATTGCCACGTTTGTCTGATTCATGAATCTGCCACCTCCGGATGCGGAAGTTAGGTGGCGAGGCGGTTTCCTCCAAGAGCGGTCACATCGTCGAGGCAGTGAATCGGTCGTAGGTTGGGATTCCATCCCGACCTAATCGCATGGTCGGCACAGAGTCCCAACCTGCTTTGCCGCATGCACGGAAAACTATCGAGCTTTCCTCTTCTTCTTCGTGACTTTGTAAACTTGACCCTTTTTGTCGTAGGTCGTCCATTCGCCAACTTGCTCGCCGTTCTCGAAAGAGCCGGAGCGCATCTTGGTTCCATCTTTGCGAAACCATTCCCAATAGCCTGTCATGACTCCGTCGAGCATCTGTCCTTTAGACGAGCGTAACCGGTCACCCGCAAGCGTGTTTTTTGGGCTGGGTGATTGGCGAGATTTGGTGACAACAAAAAATGGCTTCCGTACCATGAGGGAAATCGTCGTTGACAGACAATCGATTCCTCTCGGGCAAGGAAGCCGTGACATGATGATTTCTGAATCGTGGGAAGTTGGCAAGGCGGAAACGTTGCTCGAATGCGTGCGACGTCTGGAAGAGTTCACGCGGGAAGCGGCGCGGTTGGGAATGTCGCTGCACGAAGTGGAGCAGAAGACGCTCGGAGCGGTGCTGCACATGGGAAAGCTCAACGTGGATCTGTTTCT